>NZ_CP180551.1:3332009-3634919 GCF_047778095.1 Neptuniibacter sp. QD48_11 | reverse complement strand
TTGCGCAGGAACAGATTCCTGCATCGCTGGCTGAAATACCTCTTCACGAACAGGTTCAGTCATCGGTGCTGCCGCAACCGCAGGTTCTGGCGCTGAAATAGGCGCAGCTGCAGGAGCAGGCTCAGGTACGAATGCAGGTTCTGCAGCAAATGCGGGCTGAGGAGCCGGTGCAGCAGGCATTGGACGACGGGTAAAGTTAGCAGCAGGACGTGGTCTTGGTGGTGCGCCACGGTTATTCGCCACTTCTAGAAGAACTTCTACAGAGATATCGCCAGTTACATCGCTAACGACCTGACGAATACGCGATAGGAACTTATCGTTTACCCAATCACGGACAAAACGGTTCGGCGCTACCAATACCAGCTGTTCAGCACTCTCAGGCGCAACCTGTAGTGGTCGAATCCAAGTGTTGTATTGCTGAGCCGGAAACTCTTCCTGAAGGCTGTGTAAACAACGCGCCCAAAGTTCCGTCGACATAGAGGGGAGACCCTTCTTCTATCCTGTAGTTATGATTATTAGTTCCGAATATAGGGACAAAGTAAAAATAGCACCTATATGAAGCACTAATTCTAACGATTAATTACCAACTTATCCACACAGCAAAGTGCTTTTTTTGAAACAATTTCAAAAAAAAACTAATCAAGGAAAGCTAGTAAATACGAGGGATACAAAAGAGTTACCCAACACATTTTCTCAGGTAAGCCACAACTCGCCAACTTATTACCCCCATAGTTATGCACTGCCAAAAGGCCTATAAACAGGGTTGATAACCGAGTTATCCACAGAAAAGTTCTTTTTTCTAACAAATTCCTTCACCAAAGCATTTAGCAAGCTACCTATATAAGCTGTTAACAGTTATAGAAGGCTTACCTACAAATGTAGTCTTTATTAAAGGCTTCCAATTTGGAAATACACTACCTATATAAGTCGATATTAAATGGGATCCACTTGCTAGATAGGGTTCATGCACCGAAAAAAGCAGAAATTAATGAAATAATTCCAATAAAGTTGAATAAATCCTAAAAAGAGATTGATCCAACCCCACAAATTCAATAGAATTCGCCCTCTATTTTTTGGCGTGGCATATTTCTGCCATGTTTTCATTCATCAAACGCGTTGGCAGGATTGACCGATGAAAAGAACATTTCAACCAAGCGTACTAAAGCGTAAGCGTACTCACGGCTTCCGTGCACGCATGGCTACTAAAGCTGGACGTCAGGTTATTAACCGTCGTCGCGCTAAAGGCCGTAAGCGCCTGTCTGCTTAATGACTGGCAAAACGGTCTGGTTTATTTGAATGACCGAATTCAGATTCCCCCGTCGGTTACGTTTGCTAACCGGCAGGGACTTTCAAAGTGTGTTTGACGACGTACGACTGAAAGTACCAGACCAGCCTATCCTTATACTTTCCCGCCCTAATGACCTCGGCCATCCTCGGCTAGGTTTTGTTATTTCCAAAAAAAATATCCGTCAGGCGGTGAAACGTAACCGTGTTCGTCGTATCATTCGCGAATCCTTTCGTTTGAACCAACATAATTTACCTGCAGTGGACATGATTATCCTTGCTCGTCAGGGCTTAGGAGAACTCGAAAACGAGGAAGTTCACAAGCTGATGAAGAAGTGCTGGTCCAGACTGAAAAATAAATCAAAAAAGTTAAAGTAAACTCGATTGGTCCTTAACCCATGGATTTTAAGCGTATAAGTATCATTGGCGCACTTTGCATGATCAGCTACTTAGTTGTCCTGCAATGGAACCAAGACTACGGTCAGCCAGCTGAAGCACAGCAGGCTACAACTTCTGTTTCTGCATACGATTCTCAGCCAGCCAACACAGATCTTCCTGCTGCTGAAGCTTCTAGCGATGTTCCAGGTGCAGCAACTCAAGCTGCCGGTACAGCGAAGCTAGTGACTGTAGCAACAGATGTTCTGAACGTAACTCTAGACACTAAAGGCGGCGACATTATTCAGGTTTCTCTACCTGAACATAAAGCGAGCCTAGGTTCTGAACTGCCATTCGTTCTGCTAGAGCAGACAACTAGCCGCGTCTATGTATCTCAAAGTGGTTTAATCGGCAGAAACGGTCCTGATGCTTCTGGCAACCGCCCAACCTACACAGTTTCTCAGAATGAATTTACTCTAGGTGATCAAGAGAAGATCAATGTAGATTTGAGCTTCACTGATGCTAGCGGCGTACAGATCACAAAGCGTTATACCTTCACTAAAGGTTCATATGAGATTGAGCTTAGCTTTATCGTAAATAACCAGTCATCTGATATTTGGTCTTCTCAGCTATTTGGCCAGATCAAACGTGACGGTAGCGCAGATCCAACAGTATCTACTGATATGGGTATGCAGTCTTACCTAGGTACGGTTTTCTCTACTGAAGAAAACACTTACGAAAAGTATGACTTCGATGATATTGACGAAGAAAGCGCGACTCGTAAGAGTAAGGATGGCTGGATCGCAATGTCTCAGCACTACTTCCTAAGTGCTTGGATCCCTGCAAAAGGTGCTGAATACACTTACCAAGCGCGTAAGTCTAACGGCAACTACATTGTTGGTTTCCTATCTCCAGACTTCACAGTTTCTCCAAGCGAGAACAAAACAGTAACAGCGACGTTCTACGCAGGTCCTAAAGATCAAGAGATCATGGAAATTGCAGATGAGAACCTACCACTGACTGTAGACTACGGTGTTCTATGGTGGGTAGCGTCTCCGCTATACATGTTGCTGAAATGGGTTTACGACCTAGTAGGTAACTGGGGTCTAGCGATCATCGGTGTGACAGTTATCGTTAAAGCACTACTGTTCCATCTGAACGCAAAAGCATTTAAGTCTATGGCTAAAATGCGTAAGTTCGGTCCAGAGATGGCACGCCTGAAAGACCTTTACGGTGATGACCGCCAGAAGATGTCTCAGGAGATGATGAAGCTTTACCAGAAGGAAAAAATTAATCCTCTGGGTGGCTGTCTGCCAATCTTGGCTCAGATGCCGATCTTCATCGCACTTTACTGGGTGCTAATGGAATCTGTAGACCTACGTCACGCTGAGTTCCTATACCTAGCTGACCTTTCGGTTAAAGATCCTTACTTTATCCTGCCGATCATCATGGGCGCGAGTATGTTCATTCAGCAGATGCTGAACCCAACGCCTCCAGACCCAATGCAGGCTAAGATCATGAAGATGCTGCCGATCCTGTTCACATTCTTCTTCCTGTGGTTCCCTGCAGGTCTGACTCTATACTGGGTTGTGAACAACATCCTATCGATCGCACAGCAATACGTGATCAACAAGCAGATCGAAAACGGTACGGATAAATAACTCCGGACCTAACAAAAAAAGCCGCTACTGAGTTAGCGGCTTTTTTGTATCTAGGCTTTATGTTCCCATCCCAGCAAAGTGGTAAACTTGCATTAAATTTATATTCGCTCGAGATTCATTATGACCCTGGCTAACAACGACACCATTACGGCTCAAGCAACTCCACCCGGTCGAGGTGGTGTAGGTATAGTGCGTATTTCAGGTCCATTGGCCAAAACTATTTCTGAAACCGTTTTAAAAACCGAGCTTAAACCTCGTTACGCCTACTACGGCCCGTTTTTTGATCAAAACAATCAAGAGATAGATCAAGGCATCGCGTTGTATTTCCCAGGCCCAAATTCATTTACCGGTGAAGATGTCCTTGAATTACAAGGTCACGGCGGCCCAGTTATTGTCGATCTGCTACTAAAACGCGCAATTGAGCTAGGTGCGAGGTTAGCAAAACCGGGCGAATTCTCTGAGCGAGCATTCCTGAACGATAAACTCGATCTGGCTCAAGCCGAAGCAATTGCCGATCTGATCGATAGTTCCTCCGAACAAGCAGCACGCTGTGCCATTCGATCCCTACAAGGTGAATTCTCAAGCCGTATCCATGAGCTAGTTGAAGCACTCGTACAGCTACGAATCTACGTAGAAGCGGCGATCGACTTTCCAGAAGAAGAGATCGACTTCCTCGCCGATGGAAAGGTCCTCGGAGACTTAAAAGAAGTATTAGGTAAAGTCGTCGCAGTGCAGGCAGAAGCAAAGCAGGGCAGTCTGTTACGTGAAGGCATGAACGTAGTAATCGCAGGCCGTCCTAATGCGGGTAAATCGAGCCTACTCAATGCCTTAGCCGGTCGTGAAACGGCAATTGTGACCGACATTGCTGGGACAACTCGAGATGTTCTACGTGAACATATCCATATTGATGGTATGCCACTGCATATCATCGATACAGCGGGGCTACGTGATGCCCCTGATGAAGTAGAACGTATAGGTATCAACCGTGCTTGGGAAGAGATCAACAAAGCCGATCGTGTTCTGCTGATGGTTGATAGTCAAAGCACTGAGACCGATGATCCAGAACAGATCTGGCCAGAGTTCGTCCACCAGCTACCAGAATCAAGCCGTATAACGGTTATTCGTAACAAAGCTGACCTAAGTGGCGAAACAGTTAGCATCCGTGAAGCACACGATCACACCACAATTACCTTGTCAGCAAAATCACAAACCGGTATCGACCTGCTGCGAGATCATCTAAAAGAATCGATGGGCTTCAGCTCAACTACCGAGGGTGGTTTTATGGCACGCCGTCGCCATCTGGATGCGTTAGAACGTGCCCATGAGTTACTGGAAACCGGTCTCGATCAGCTAGAGATGAATGGAGCAGGGGAACTGCTCGCGGAAGATCTACGCCAAGCACAACAAGCACTCAATGAGATCACAGGTGAGTTCACACCTGATGATCTGCTTGGCCGCATCTTCAGCTCATTCTGTATTGGCAAGTAATCGACCAATACGTTTTTGAACAAGGACGTTCAGCCTACTTATCTCACCACCTCGTCATCGCTCCTTTTTTCCTATTAGCTAGGACGCTCAGTCTAGTGCTAGCTCACAAAGTACCTATGTTTACCCAATAACATCATTTTTCATTTACTTGTTGATTGGAACGCTTAATCAAATCTCTGCGAATATCCGAGTAACCGCCATTTTGACGGGTAAAATTTGGGAGAGCACTATCTAACCAATGCAAAAACCTAACTCTTTGCTTTTATTCAGAATCCTCAATATCTTAACAATTAAATCCAATGTTATTATCAGGTTTTCCACACAAACCTGGTAGTACATAAAAACCCGTTTTTTTGGATATCCTGTTTGTATCATAAAGATAACTTAAATTTATCCTTTATAATCATAAAGATAAATTATCAACAAGAGATTTAAAGGCTGATTAATATTTTTACAGGCATTGTCTAAAAATACTTACTCACACAACATGTGTATAACCTGTATAACTAACCTAAGTTATCCTAAGGGTAAAGTTGTGAATAATTCCATCTGTGGAAAAGACGCCTAGATATACACAACTTACACGCCCCTTTTGCAGACAGTATATGCACGATAAACCAAGGCTTATCATTCCAACAATCTACTGATTTATAAGGAAAATAATTGGTTATCACCAGAAAAAGGGCTCGCTATATATAATCATTAAAATAAAAAACATATATTCTTTCTCTTTTTTAATACTTATATAAAGAAAAACAGAGCTGTATAAAAAACGATCATTTCTAAGTTGCTCAGGTAAGGGTATAATCAGCGCCCATTTCAAATCGATCTCAGCACACTGATCGAAACTTATTTCATAGAGGTAATACAACGGTGGATTTTCCTACCCACTTTGACGTCATTGTTATCGGTGGTGGTCATGCAGGTACTGAAGCTGCACTCGCGTCAGCAAGAACTGATGCACAGACCTTATTACTAACCCATAACATCGAAACCTTAGGTCAAATGTCATGTAACCCTGCTATTGGGGGAATAGGGAAAAGCCATCTTGTAAAAGAGATTGATGCGCTAGATGGAGCTATGGCTCGTGCTACTGATAAAGGCGGTATTCAATTTCGAACGCTTAACTCACGTAAAGGACCTGCAGTGAGAGCAACACGTGCACAAGCTGACCGTGTTCTTTACAAAGCAGCTGTTCGCTCAATTCTTGAGAACCAAGAAAACTTACAGATTTTCCAACAATCTGCTGATGACCTGATTATCGAAGGCGAAACTGTTGTCGGTGTAGTGACACAAACAGGTATTCGCTTTAAGGCAAAATCAGTTGTGTTAACCGCAGGTACTTTCCTCGGTGGTGTTATCCATATTGGTTTGGAAAACCACTCTGGTGGTCGAGCAGGGGATCCACCATCTATCGCGCTTGCTCATCGTTTACGTGAATTACCTTTCCGTGTTGACCGTCTAAAAACAGGTACACCACCACGTATCGATGCTCGTAGTGTTGATTTTAGTGTGATGCAGGAACAACCAGGTGATACACCTACGCCGGTTATGTCCTATATGGGTAAATTGAGTGATCACCCTGAGCAGATCAGTTGCTATATAACCCATACTAATGAGCGTACTCATGAAATTTTGAGAAACGGCCTTGATCGTTCACCTATGTATACTGGTGTGATTGAGGGTGTGGGTCCACGCTACTGCCCATCTATCGAAGATAAGATCATGCGCTTTGCTGACAAAGATCAGCATCAAGTATTTGTAGAACCTGAAGGTCTGACAACCCATGAGTTATATCCAAATGGCATCTCTACTTCGCTGCCGTTTGATATTCAGCTAGCAGCTGTGCAATCGATCCGTGGTTTTGAAAATGCGCATATTGTTCGTCCAGGTTATGCGATCGAGTACGATTACTTTAACCCGCAAGATCTAAAACATACCCTTGAAACCAAGTATATGAACGGCCTGTACTTTGCCGGTCAGATTAATGGCACAACAGGTTATGAAGAGGCGGGTGCTCAAGGCTTGTTGGCCGGTGCCAATGCAGCACTGCGAGCATTAGATAAAGAGCAGTGGTATCCACGTCGTGATGAAGCTTACATCGGCGTATTGGTGGATGATCTGATTACCCTAGGTACATCTGAACCATACCGTATGTTCACAAGCCGAGCGGAATACCGCCTAATTCTGCGTGAAGATAACGCAGATCTACGTTTGACCGAAAAAGGTCGTGAGCTTGGGCTGGTGGGAGATGAGCGTTGGCAGGCATTCTGCGAAAAGCGTGAAGCGATTGAGTTAGAGCAACAGCGCTTAAAATCTACTTGGATTCAGCCTAAAACACCTGAAGCCGATGAGTTAGCACCAAAACTTAAAACGCCGCTGACACGTGAATACAATTTAGCAGATCTGTTAAAACGCCCTGAACTGGTTTACGGCGATATCGCTCACCTTAAAGGTGAAGCGGTCTCTGATAACCAAGTGGCGGAACAGGTTGAGATTCATAACAAATATGCCGGTTACATTGAGCGTCAGAAAGACGAAATAGAGCAGATGCGCCGTCAGGAGAATACGCCACTGCCAGAAAATTTTGATTATGACCAAGTCGGCGGCCTTTCCAACGAACTGAAAGCGAAATTAGAAGAGATTCGTCCAGAAACAATCTCGCAAGCGTCTCGTATTCAAGGTATGACCCCAGCTGCGATTTCGCTGTTATTGGTTTATCTAAAAAAACATCAATTGAGCAAAGCTAAAATTAAGGCCGATAACGCATGAATCAGGTAAGCCAAGAGATCTTGGAAGCAAAGCTAAACAAAGGTATCCAACAGTTAGGTTTGGATATTAGCGAGCAGCAAAAAGATCAACTACTCCGTTACCTGAATTTGCTGATCAAATGGAACAAAGCGTATAACCTGACTGCTGTACGCGATCCGTTAGAGATGATCGATCGCCATTTGATCGACAGCTTAAGCGTAGTGCCTTACATCAAAGCTAATCGCCTTATCGATGTTGGCAGTGGCCCAGGTTTACCTGGTATCCCATTGGCGATCTGTCATCCAGAGTTGGATGTCACTACCTTGGACAGCAACGGCAAGAAAACCCGTTTTCAACTGCAGGCTAAAACTGAGTTAGGTCTTAACAACCTAACGGTGATCAACGAGCGTGTTGAAAACTGTAATTTTGAGCCGTTTGATCAGGTGATTTCGCGCGCATTCGCCTCTTTGCAAGACATGATTAACTGGACACACCAACTTTGTCATCAAGAGGGTGTTTTTCTTGCAATGAAAGGTCTGTATCCTGAGGAAGAGTTATCAGCACTGCCTGATGGCTATGAACTTAAGACCTGTTACCCACTTGATGTACCGGGAACAGAAGGGGAAAGGCATTTGCTAGTTTTAGGGAGACGCTAGGCGTGGCAAAGATCCTAACGATCACAAACCAGAAAGGAGGCGTAGGTAAAACAACAACCTGCGTAAATCTGGCTGCTTCATTGGCTGCAACCAAAAAGCGCGTATTGCTGGTGGATCTGGATCCGCAAGGCAATGCCAGCATGGGCAGCGGCGTTGATAAACACACCTTGGAAAATACGGTCTACGAAGTTCTGACCGACAAAGTGAATATCAAAGAGGCGATCCTTAAAGACACAGCGGCAGGTTTCGATATCATTGGCTCAAATGGTGATCTAACCGCTGCTGAAGTTGAGCTATTGCAGATTCCGCGTCGAGAATTTCGTCTGAAAATGGCGTTGATGGAAGTTGATGAGGATTATGACTACGTCTTGATCGATAATCCTCCATCGCTAAACCTGCTAACAGTTAACGCATTAGCAGCATCAGCAGGCGTTATTATTCCAATGCAGTGCGAATATTACGCATTGGAAGGTATCTCGGCATTGATCGGCACGATCGATAAGATCAATGCCCGTCTAAACCCTAGTTTGAAGATTGAAGGTATCTTGCGGACCATGTTCGATCCGCGAATGAGCCTGACCAAAGACGTTTCTACGCATCTGGTAGAGTATTTTGGTGATAAAGTTTATCGTACCGTAATCCCGAGAAACGTCCGTTTAGCTGAGGCACCAAGCCATGGATTGCCGGCACTACTTTACGATAAAAACTCCCGAGGGGCCGTAGCTTACTTAGCTTTGGCGGGTGAGTTGATTCGTCGTACCAAACTTGAAGAAAAAGAACAGTCACAGGAAGCATAATCAATGGCTAAAAAGCGTGGGCTTGGCAAAGGTCTGGATGCTCTATTGTCCAGCGTTACTGATGTAGAAGAACAGGTATCCGTTCAAAGCGCTGAATCTATAGATGGTTATCAGTTGCTTCCTGTTAGTGTGATTCAACGTGGACGTTATCAACCACGTCGCGATATTGAGCCTCAAGCTTTGGAAGAGCTATCCAACTCGATTCGTGCTCAAGGCGTTATGCAGCCAATTGTGGTACGTCCGGTAGATTCCGATCGCTACGAAATTATCGCAGGTGAACGCCGTTGGCGTGCCACTCAGATGGCTGACCTATCTGAGATCCCTGCAATCGTGAAAGATGTTCCAGATGAAGCAGCCATTGCGATGGCGCTTATCGAGAATATCCAGCGTGAAAACCTAAACCCGATAGAAGAAGCGATCTCTCTTCAGCGTTTACAAGACGAATTTGAACTGACTCAGCAAGAAGTAGCTGATGCAGTAGGTAAATCGCGTTCTGCGGTAACCAATTTACTTCGCCTGATGAAGCTGACCGATGAAGTGAAGAAGATGCTTGAGTACGGCGACTTAGAAATGGGTCATGCGCGGGCATTGTTGGCACTAGAACCTGAGCAACAGCTAATTGCAGCACAGGAAGTATCAGGCCAAGGTCTTTCTGTTCGCCAAGCTGAAGCGTTAGTGAAAAAGCTCCAAGACGGTGGTTCTAAAACAGAAGAAAAACCAAAAGCAGAACCTAACCCTCGCCTAGGTGAATTGGCCGGCGAGTTGTCTATGCGCTTCGCAACTAAGGTTGCGATCAGTGAAAATGCCAAAGGAAAAGGCAAAATCACCATCAGTTACGATGATGCTGAATCTTTAGACAGTATTTTGAAATTATTGAAATAAGTAGCGTTGAATTACTACTTTGGCACTGAAGTTAAGGTGACTCAGGGCAAGGGTTGCTACGACATTAGTGCAAATGGGTAAACTGCCTGTTGTTTCGGCGGCCCTAAGCTCATATAATCGGCTCGCATTTTAGGGTGCGTGCGCTTAAATGGGGCGTAGAGTCAGAACAGAATTTAAGTAAGGTTGCGTTGTAATGTCAGTGGGCAAGGGGAACCTCAAGCAGGGAGCCCATAGTCGTAAAACACGCGGTCGAATATTTAGAATCTTTCTGATTCAAGCAGTCATATGTTTGTTACTTTGCGCTGGTTTACTACTAGTGAACTTAGAAACTGCATATTCAGCACTGTTAGGTGGAGTTTTGTACCTTCTACCTACCCTCTATTTCGCTGATCGAGCATTGAGATTTAGTGCAGGTCAGAGTGCTAAGCAAGCGTTAGCCGAAATGTATGTGAGCCAAATATGGAAAATGGCTTTAAGTGCGGTAGGTTTTGCAGCCGTATTTATACTGATTCAGCCCCTGAATCCATTTTCCTTATTTGGCACGTTCATTCTGATGCAGATCTTAGGTTGGATTGGTCAGATGAACCTAAATACAAGATTCCTGAAACTTTGAACGAGAGAAACTGAGAATGGCTAGTAGCGACACAGTAACATCCTCAGAGTATATATCCCACCACTTGACGAATCTGACGTTCGGCTATCATGAAGCTTCGGATAGCTGGCGCTTCGTAGATACTGCAAACGGTATCATGCCTGGCGATTTCGGATTTTGGGCAATCCACGTGGATACTATGCTTTGGTCTGTTGGCTTGGGTGTTTTCTTCCTTTGGTTGTTCCGTAGCGTAGCGAAAAAAGTTACGTCCGGCGTACCTGGAAGCACCCAGAACTTTATCGAAACAATCATCGAGTTTGTTGACGATAACGTTAAAGGTATTTTCCACCATAAGAACCCTGTTATCGCGCCTTTGTCGCTAACAATCTTCGTCTGGATCTTCCTGATGAACCTTATGGACCTTGTGCCAATCGATTGGGTTCCTTACATCGCTGCTCAAATGGGCGTTGGTTACATGAAGATCGTACCAACTACAGACCCTAACGCTACTCTTGGTATGGCGTTCAGCGTATTCTTCTTAATCATTTACTACAGCATTAAGCAGAAAGGTGTTTCTGGCTTCCTTGCTGAGCTGTCTCTACAGCCAATGGGTAAATGGATGATTCCTTTCAACTTGTTCCTTGAAGTTGTAGGCCTTCTGGCTAAGCCAATCTCTCTGGCGCTACGACTGTTCGGTAACATGTATGCGGGTGAAATGATCTTTATCTTGATTGCTCTGCTTCCTTTCTGGGCGCAGTGGGTACTATCTGTGCCATGGGCAATCTTCCATATTCTAGTAATTACTTTGCAGGCGTTTATCTTCATGGTGCTAACTATCGTTTATCTTGCGATGGCACATGACGATCACTAATAAGTAATTCATGAACTGAAGTACTGTTTTAACCTGTTTTAACAAATTTTAAACTTTAACTTTTAAACTTAAATGTGGAGAAAAACTGATGGAAATGGCTAACGCTTTAGTATTCCTGGCTGCTGCGGTTCTAATGGGCCTTGCTGCTATTGGTGCTGCTGTAGGTATCGGTAACCTAGGTGGTAAATTCTTGGAAGGTGCTGCACGTCAACCTGAACTAGTACCACTACTACGTTCTCAGTTCTTCATCGTAATGGGTCTTGTTGATGCGGTACCTATGATCGGTGTAGGTCTTGGCATGTACCTAATGTTCGCAGTTGCATAAGTAGTCACTCGTAAAAGCAACGACTATCGAGTCCTACTTAATTAACAACCGCGAGAGGTAATGGCGTGAATATCAATATCACCATCATTGGCCAGGCAATCGCATTCTTTATCTTTGTTGTTTTCTGCATGAAGTACGTGTGGCCGCCAATTACGGCTGCACTAGCAGAGCGCAAAAAGAAGATTGCTGAAGGTCTGGACGCTGCTGAACGCGCTGCGCGTGACTTGCAGTTGGCTCAAGAAAAAGCCACTGAAAATATGCGTAAGGGCAAAGAAGAAGCAGCCGCCATCATTGAACAGGCCAACAAGCGGGCTAACCAGATTATCGAAGAAGCTAAAGACAAGGCTCTAGAAGAAGCTAACCGTGTTAAAGCGGCTAAAGAAGCTGAACTAGAGCAAGAAGTTAACCAAGCACGCGAAGCATTGCGCGCTCAGGTAGCTACACTTGCATTGGCTGGTGCTGAGAAAGTACTAGAAGCTTCTATTGATGAGAAGGCACACGCGCAGCTTGTTGAAAAACTGGCCGCTGAGCTTTAAAGCGAGGTTTAACGATGGCTGAAGTCAACACTGTCGCTCGGCCTTATACCAAAGCTGCTTTCGAGTACGCGATGGATAAGGGTAACCTCGATCAGTGGTCCGCTACGCTAGCTCTGGCTGCTGCTGCAGCATCAGACGAAAACGTAGTGCGTGTACTGGGTAACCCTGCACTGACAGATACGCAGAAAGCTGATCTGATGATCAATATCTGCGAAGAAGCAGATGACGCGGGTAAGAATTTTCTTAAGCTTCTAGCTGAGAACAAACGCCTAGAGATACTGCCTGAGATCAGCGCTCAGTTTAATAAACTGAAAGCAGATCAGGAAAAGTCACTAGATATCGAAGTGACTACGGCGTTTGAACTACAGGACGAGCAGCAAGAAAAACTTGCTCAGGCACTGAAAACTAAACTAGGTCGCGATGTGGCACTGACCTCACAAGTAGATAAGTCTATCTTGGGTGGTGTAGTAGTTCGCACTGACGACTTGGTGATCGACGGCTCTGTTCGCGCGCGACTCGCGAAGTTGGCCGAAGCGATGAATTCCTAGGGGAATAAAAGCATGCAGCAACTGAATCCTTCTGAGATCAGTGAGATTCTCAAGAAGCGCATCGAAACTCTTGATGTGACTTCAGAAGCCCGTAATGAGGGCACTGTAGTGAGCGTTTCCGATGGTATCATTACGATCCACGGTCTTGCTGACGTTATGTACGGGGAAATGATTGAATTCCCTGGCGGTATCTACGGTATGGCGCTTAACCTTGAGCGTGACTCCGTTGGTGCTGTAGTACTGGGTGACTACCAGGATCTAGTAGAAGGTGCTACTGCACGTTGTACTGGCCGTATCTTGGAAGTACCAATTGGTCCGGAACTGCAGGGTCGTGTAGTAGACGCTCTGGGTAACCCGATTGATGGTAAAGGCCCAATCGAAACTAAATTGACTGACGCTGTTGAGAAGGTTGCACCTGGTGTAATCGAGCGTCAGGGCGTAGATCAGCCTGTACAGACTGGTCTTAAAGCGATCGACTCCATGGTACCAATCGGTCGTGGTCAGCGTGAGCTGATCATCGGTGACCGTCAGATTGGTAAATCTGCGATTGCTATCGACGCTATCATCAACCAGAAAGGTACAGGCGTAAAATGTATCTACGTAGCAGTAGGCCAGAAACAGTCTACTATCGCTAACGTTGTACGTAAGCTTGAAGAGCACGGCGCGATGGATCACACTATCGTTGTTGCTGCAGGCGCTGCTGATCCAGCTGCGATGCAGTTCCTAGCTCCATACGCTGGTTGTACTATGGGTGAATACTTCCGTGACCGCGGTGAAGACGCTCTGATCATCTATGATGATCTAACTAAGCAAGCTTGGGCTTATCGTCAGATTTCCCTATTGCTACGTCGTCCTCCAGGTCGTGAAGCATACCCTGGTGACGTATTCTACTTGCACTCTCGTCTACTTGAGCGTGCTGCGCGTGTAAACGCTGACTACGTTGAGAAGTTTACAAACGGTGAAGTTAAGGGCCAGACTGGTTCCCTAACATCCCTGCCTGTAATCGAAACTCAAGGTGGTGACGTATCCGCATTCGTACCAACAAACGTAATCTCCATCACTGACGGTCAGATCTTCCTAGAAACTGACTTGTTCAACTCTGGTGTACGTCCAGCAATCAACGCTGGTCTATCCGTATCCCGTGTAGGTGGTGCAGCTCAAACTAAGATCATCAAGAAACTAGGTGGCGGTGTTCGTCTAGCACTTGCACAGTACCGTGAACTTGCGGCATTCGCACAGTTCGCTTCTGACCTTGATGACGCTACTCGTGCACAACTTGAGCACGGTCAGTCTGTAACTGAGCTGATGAAGCAGAAACAGTACACTCCAATGTCTATCGCTGACATGGGTCTTAGCCTGTACGCTGCTAACGAAGGTTACCTACAAGGTGTAGCACTTGATAAAGTACTGGACTTCGAAGCAGCATTGATTGCGTTCTTCAACAGCGAATACGCTGATCTGATGAACGACATCAACGCAACTGGCAACTACTCTGATGAGATTGCTGCTCAGTTCAAGGCTGGTATCGAGAAGTTCAAGTCTACACAAGCTTGGTAAGAACTCGTTTTGAGTGATCGATCTGCATGCTAGTCATGCAGATCTAACACAAAGCTATATAGGCGGAACTATGGCAGTCGGAAAAGAGATTAAGACAAAAATTGCGAGTGTGCAGAGCACTAAGAAGATTACCAGCGCTATGGAAATGGTTGCTGCTTCTAAGATGCGTAAAGCACAGGATCGCATGGAGTCTTCTCGCCCGTACGCGCGGAGTATCCGTGGTGTAATTCAGCACCTGGCCAAGTCCAACCCTGAGTACAGACACTTGTACATGCAGGAGCGTGAGACTAAGCGAGTTGGTTTTGTTGTTGTAGCAACCGACCGTGGCCTGTGTGGTGGTTTGAACGTGAATGCGTTCAAAGCAGCTGTTAAAAGCATGAAAGAGTTCCATGATCAGGGCATCGAGATTGATGTCTGTGCACTGGGCAGCAAAGCACAGTCGTTCTTTAAGAACTACGGTGGCAATGTTGTGGCAGCGAAAACTCACCTAGGTGATGCGCCAGAAGTGGCGGATCTGATCGGTGCAGTTAAGGTCATGCTAGATGCTTATGACGAAGGCAAACTGGATAAACTATTTATCGTATCTAACGACTTTGTTAATACGATGACCCAGCAGCCTGCAGTCAATCAGGTGCTTCCACTGAAGGCGGAAGACGACGAAGAAAAGCTTAACCATCATTGGGATTACCTATATGAGCCAGATGCAAAAGAGCTGTTAAACAGCTTACTGGTTCGTTACGTTGAGTCCTTGGTCTACCAGGCCGTGGTTGAGAACAATGCCTGTGAGCAGGCAGCACGAATGCTAGCGATGAAGAACGCAACAGACAACGCTGGTGATATGATTGGTGAGCTTGAAATGATTTATAACAAAGCTCGTCAAGCCGCGATTACTCAGGAAATTTCTGAGATCGTTGGTGGTGCTGCAGCTGTTTAATACAGGTCACAGGTTAAATTATTAGAGGATCCGAACATGAGTAGCGGAACTATTGTTCAGATTATCGGTGCGGTAGTAGACGTGGAATTCCCACGTGATTCTGTACCGAAGGTATACGACGCGCTGACCGTAACTAAAAACGGTTTGACGCTGGAAGTTCAGCAACAGCTGGGCGACGGTGTTGTTCGTGCGATCGCAATGGGCCAGACTGAAGGTGTAAGCCGTGGTCAGGAAGTTGCGAACACTGGTGCGCCAGTATCTGTGCCTGTTGGTACAGCTACACTGGGTCGTATCATGGACGTACTGGGTAACCCAATTGATGAATGTGGCGAAATCGGTGAAGAAGAGCGTATGCCTATTCACCGTAAAGCGCCTTCTTACGACGAGCAGTCTGCGTCTAACGAACTACTAGAAACTGGTATCAAGGTAATCGACCTTGTATGTCCGTTCGCTAAGGGTGGTAAAGTTGGTCTGTTCGGTGGTGCGGGTGTAGGTAAAACTGTAAACATGATGGAGCTGATCCGTAACATCGCGATCGAGCACTCAGGTTTCTCCGTATTTGCCGGTGTAGGTGAGCGTACTCGTGAGGGTAACGACTTCTACTACGAGATGAAAGAATCCAACGTATTGGATAAAGTATCTCTAGTATACGGTCAGATGAATGAGCCTCCAGGTAACCGTCTGCGTGTAGCGTTGACTGGCCTGACTATGGCTGAGAAATTCCGTGACGAAGGTCGTGACGTACTGTTGTTCGTAGACAACATCTACCGTTACACACTAGCGGGTACTGAGGTATCAGCACTTCTAGGTCGTATGCCTTCAGCGGTAGGTTACCAGCCAACTCTAGCAGAAGAGATGGGCGTTCTTCAGGAGCGTATCACTTCTACTAAGACTGGTTCCATCACGTCTATTCAGGCGGTATACGTACCAGCCGATGACTTGACTGACCCATCTCCAGCGACAACCTTCTCTCACCTTGACGCAACAGTAGTATTGTCTCGTCAAATTGCAGAGCTAGGTATCTACCCAGCGGTAGATCCACTGGATTCTACATCTCGTCAGCTAGACCCACTAGTAATCGGTCAAGAACACTACGAGATCGCTCGTAACGTTCAGGGTGTACTACAGCGCTATAAAGAGCTGAAAGACATCATCGCGATTCTAGGTATGGACGAACTGTCTGAAGAAGATAAAGCTCTGGTAGCACGTGCTCGTAAGATGCAACGTTTCCTATCTCAGCCGTTCTTCGTAGCTGAAGTATTCACCGGTGCTCCTGGTAAATACGTGCCACTGAAAGAAACTATCAGCGGCTTTAAAGGCATCCTGGAAGGCCAGTACGACGATCTGCCAGAGCAGGCGTTCTACATGGTCGGTGGTATCGACGAAGCGATCGAGAAAGCTAAAGGCATGTAATTGCCTTTAGCTAACCTTTACGAGGTATAAATATGGCTATGACTGTTCATTGCGACATCGTAAGTGCTGAAGAAGAACTATTCTCTGGCCTTATTGAATTCGTATCCGTAACAGGTAGCCTGGGTGATCTGGGTGTATATCCAGGTCACGCTCCGCTTCTGACGGAACTAAAACCAGGCCCTGTCGAGCTACGCAAACAGGGTGGCGAACAGGATATCTTCTACGTATCCGGTGGCTTCATTGAAGTTCAGCCTCATAAGGTAACTGTACTTGCAGACACTGCTCTGCACGCTGCAGACCTTAATGAAGCGAAAGCTCAAGAAGCACAGAAACATGCTGAACAGGCGATGGCTGATAAAACTGCAGAGTTCGAATACTCTAAAGCAGCGACTCAGCTGGCTGAAGCTGCGGCTCAGCTTCGTACCCTACAGCAGATTCGTAAGAAGCTTGGTCGTTAAGACTGACTCTTACAAATCATTAGTTCTAAAAGGCAACCTTCGGGTTGCCTTTTTTGTTTCTGCTTGGACAGACAGAAAAAATTGCCAATGTTTGTTATTTGCAAGGCTGCAGCAATGGAGTTAACCCTTTCATAGGACACCTTTAACATTACGCATTTGAAAAAACACACAGCTTACAGGTGCCTGCCTTAACCAGCAGCCAATTTTTATAAATTAAGTGTTGACGCATTTTCAGATGTCTGTAGAATTCGCCGTCCTTGCTTAGGGAGGCCGCTTTTAAAGGGGCTGCAGAGCTGAGTGAGGTGCTTAGTAAGTGATTGAAAACATTGGTTTTTAAGATTTCTTACGGAGCAGGATTCAAAGTCCGGTTGCTGAGTAAAAGCTTTTTACAAAATTGCAAAATAAACGGTTGACTTTGAATGAGCGCACAGTAGAATATGCGCCTCGCTTGAGACGAAACGCTGAGTCAGCGGAGAGTCAAAAAAGCAACGCTCTTTAACAATTTGATCAGATAATTCGTGTGGGCGCTTGTTGAGAAGAAGCAAACTTTTTCTAGACAAGCAACCAAGTGAATTCATTTAAAGCGATTTACAAAGGTTTAACGTTCTTAAGAATGTTATCCGGTTGTTTAGTACTAGAGCCCGTTACCACATTCCTGGTAACACAAATGATTTAAACTGAAGAGTTTGATCATGGCTCAGATTGAACGCTGGCGGCAGGCCTAACACATGCAAGTCGAACGGTAACATGACTAGCTTGCTAGTTGATGACGAGTGGCGGACGGGTGAGTAACGCGTAGGAATCTACCCAGTAGCGGGGGATAAGCCAGAGAAATTTGGTCTAATACCGCATACGCCCTACGGGGGAAAGCAGGGGATCTTCGGACCTTGCACTATTGGATGAGCCTGCGTGAGATTAGCTAGTTGGTGAGGTAATGGCTCACCAAGGCGACGATCTCTAGCTGGTCTGAGAGGATGATCAGCCACACTGGAACTGAGACACGGTCCAGACTCCTACGGGAGGCAGCAGTGGGGAATATTGCACAATGGGCGCAAGCCTGATGCAGCCATGCCGCGTGTGTGAAGAAGGCCCTAGGGTTGTAAAGCACTTTCAGCAGTGAGGAAAGGTTAGTAGTTAATACCTGCTAGCTGTGACGTTAACTGCAGAAGAAGCACCGGCTAACTCCGTGCCAGCAGCCGCGGTAATACGGAGGGTGCGAGCGTTAATCGGAATTACTGGGCGTAAAGCGCGCGTAGGTGGATTGGTCAGTCAGATGTGAAAGCCCAGGGCTCAACCTTGGAACTGCACCTGATACTGCCAATCTAGAGTACGGTAGAGGGTAGTGGAATTTCCTGTGTAGCGGTGAAATGCGTAGATATAGGAAGGAACACCAGTGGCGAAGGCGACTACCTGGACCGATACTGACACTGAGGTGCGAAAGCGTGGGGAGCAAACAGGATTAGATACCCTGGTAGTCCACGCCGTAAACGATGTCTACTAGCCGTTGGGAGACTTGATCTTTTAGTGGCGCAGCTAACGCGATAAGTAGACCGCCTGGGGAGTACGGCCGCAAGGTTAAAACTCAAATGAATTGACGGGGGCCCGCACAAGCGGTGGAGCATGTGGTTTAATTCGACGCAACGCGAAGAACCTTACCAACTCTTGACATCCAGAGAAGTTACTAGAGATAGTTTCGTGCCTTCGGGAACTCTGAGACAGGTGCTGCATGGCTGTCGTCAGCTCGTGTTGTGAAATGTTGGGTTAAGTCCCGTAACGAGCGCAACCCTTGTCCTTATTTGCCAGCACTTCGGGTGGGAACTCTAAGGAGACTGCCGGTGACAAACCGGAGGAAGGTGGGGACGACGTCAAGTCATCATGGCCCTTACGAGTTGGGCTACACACGTGCTACAATGGCCGGTACAGAGGGCCGCGAACCTGCGAGGGTAAGCTAATCTCAGAAAACCGGTCGTAGTCCGGATTGGAGTCTGCAACTCGACTCCATGAAGTCGGAATCGCTAGTAATCGCGAATCAGAATGTCGCGGTGAATACGTTCCCGGGCCTTGTACACACCGCCCGTCACACCATGGGAGTGGATTGCACCAGAAGTAGCTAGCTTAACCTTCGGGAGGGCGGTTACCACGGTGTGGTTCATGACTGGGGTGAAGTCGTAACAAGGTAGCCCTAGGGGAACCTGGGGCTGGATCACCTCCTTAAACGAAAGCCGATTCTCGGCAAGCGTTCACACGAATTATCTGATCAGAGAAGTTAAGAGCAACGGTGTAGGCTTGTAGCTCAGCTGGTTAGAGCGCACCCCTGATAAGGGTGAGGTCGGTGGTTCAAGTCCACTCAGGCCTACCAATAATAGCCTTACTGTTTTCTTTGGGGCTATAGCTCAGCTGGGAGAGCGCCTGCTTTGCACGCAGGAGGTCTGCGGTTCGATCCCGCATAGCTCCACCATCATCCTAAGGATGAGAAGGAAGAGTTTTAAAACATATTGTCGGTTAAGACATTATCTTTTAAAGCTTTTTTGCTTTAAACGCTCTTTAACAATTTGGATTTGATTCATTTGATTTAGATTTAAGACATGTAGTTTTACTGCATGCGCCAATTCGGCGAAATCTATCGTTACTAGCAATACAAGTTACTGTGATTCCAGACGCCTTCGGGTTATATGGTCAAGTGACTAAGCGTGCACGGTGGATGCCTTGGCAGTCAGAGGCGATGAAGGACGTTGTAACCTGCGATAAGGTTCGGGGAGGTGGTAAACAACCTTTGATCCGGACATTTCCGAATGGGGAAACCCACCTATTTATAGGTATCTTTTAACTGAATACATAGGTTATTAGAGGCGAACCTGGGGAACTGAAACATCTAAGTACCCAGAGGAAAAGAAATCAACCGAGATTCCCTAAGTAGCGGCGAGCGAACGGGGACCAGCCCTTAAGCTTTATTAGATTTAACAGAACACTCTGGAAAGTGTGGCCATAGTGGGTGATAGCCCCGTATGTGAAAGGTCTTTTAAAGTGAAATCGAGTAGGACGGCACACGTGAAACGCTGTCTGAATATGGGGGGACCATCCTCCAAGGCTAAATACTCCTGACTGACCGATAGTGAACCAGTACCGTGAGGGAAAGGCGAAAAGAACCCCTGTGAGGGGAGTGAAATAGACCCTGAAACCGTGTACGTACAAGCAGTGGGAGCCGTTTTCGGACGGTGACTGCGTACCTTTTGTATAATGGGTCAGCGACTTACTTTTAGTGGCAAGGTTAAGCATTTGCGGAGCCGTAGGGAAACCGAGTCTTAATAGGGCGTCCAGTCGCTAGGAGTAGACCCGAAACCGAGTGATCTATCCATGGGCAGGTTGAAGATGCAGTAACATGCATTGGAGGACCGAACCGACTGTCGTTGAAAAGCCAGCGGATGACTTGTGGATAGGAGTGAAAGGCTAATCAAACTCGGAGATAGCTGGTTCTCCTCGAAAACTATTTAGGTAGTGCCTCGTGTCTAACCATGGGGGTAGAGCACTGTTTCGGCTAGGGGGTCATCCCGACTTACCAACCCGATGCAAACTCCGAATACCCATGAGTTCAATCACGGGAGACACACGGCGGGTGCTAACGTCCGTCGTGGAAAGGGAAACAACCCAGACCGTCAGCTAAGGTCCCAAAGTTTATGCTAAGTGGGAAACGATGTGGGAAGGCTTAGACAGCTAGGAGGTTGGCTTAGAAGCAGCCACCCTTTAAAGAAAGCGTAATAGCTCACTAGTCGAGTCGGCCCGCGCGGAAGATATAACGGGGCTAAGCATAACACCGAAGCTACGGATGCACTTTGTGCATGGTAGAGGAGCGTTCTGTAAGCTGTTGAAGCGGAAGCTGTAAGGCACCGTGGAGGTATCAGAAGTGCGAATGCTGACATGAGTAACGATAAGGGAGGTGAAAACCCTCCCCGCCGGAAGACCAAGGGTTCCTATCCAACGCTATTCGAGGTAGGGTGAGTCGGCCCCTAAGGAGAGGCTGAAGAGCGTATCCGATGGGAAACAGGTTAATATTCCTGTACTGCTCATAACTGCGATGGGGGGACGGAGAAGGCTAGGCTAGCGCGGCGTTGGTTGTCCGCGTTTAAGGTAGTAGGTTGAGGACTTAGGCAAATCCGGGTCCTTAAGACCGAGAACCGATGACGAGGTCCTTTATGGACTGAAGTAGTTGATGCCATGCTTCCAGGAAAATCCTCTAAGCTTCAGGTTATGACTAACCGTACCCTAAACCGACACAGGTGGTCAGGTAGAGAATACTAAGGCGTATGAGAAAACTCGGGTGAAGGAACTAGGCAAAATGGCACCGTAACTTCGGGAGAAGGTGCGCCGCTGACGGTGATGAGACTTGCTCTCTAAGCTGTTGGCGGTCGAAGATACCAGGTGGCTGCGACTGTTTATTAAAAACATAGCACTCTGCAAACTCGAAAGAGGACGTATAGGGTGTGACGCCTGCCCGGTGCCGGAAGGTTAATTGATGGGGTTAGCGTATGCGAAGCTCTTGATCGAAGCCCCGGTAAACGGCGGCCGTAACTATAACGGTCCTAAGGTAGCGAAATTCCTTGTCGGGTAAGTTCCGACCTGCACGAATGGCGTAACGATGGCCACACTGTCTCCACCCGAGACTCAGTGAAATTGAAATAGCTGTTAAGATGCAGTTTACCCGCGGCTAGACGGAAAGACCCCGTGAACCTTTACTACAGCTTCACAGTGGACTTTGACATTACTTGTGTAGAATAGCTGGGAGGCTTTGAAACTTGGACGCCAGTTCAGGTGGAGCCACCTTTGAAATACCAGCCTGGTAATGTTGAGGTTCTAACCCAGTTCCCTAAGCGGGATCGGGGACATTGTGTGGTGGGTAGTTTGACTGGGGCGGTCTCCTCCCAAAGAGTAACGGAGGAGCACGAAGGTACCCTCAGCATGGTCGGAAATCATGCAATGAGCGCAAGAGTAGAAGGGTGCTTGACTGCGAGACAGACACGTCGAGCAGGTACGAAAGTAGGTTCTAGTGATCCGGTGGTTCTGTATGGAAGGGCCATCGCTCAACGGATAAAAGGTACTCCGGGGATAACAGGCTGATACCGCCCAAGAGTTCACATCGACGGCGGTGTTTGGCACCTCGATGTCGGCTCATCACATCCTGGGGCTGAAGCCGGTCCCAAGGGTATGGCTGTTCGCCATTTAAAGTGGTACGCGAGCTGGGTTTAGAACGTCGTGAGACAGTTCGGTCCCTATCTGCCGTGGGCGTTTGAGATTTGAGAAGAGTTGCTCCTAGTACGAGAGGACCGGAGTGAACGAACCTCTGGTGTACCGGTTGTGATGCCAATTGCATTGCCGGGTAGCTACGTTCGGACGGGATAACCGCTGAAAGCATCTAAGCGGGAAGCCTCCTTCAAGATGAGATCTCACTGGGAACTTGATTCCCCTAAAGGGCCGTTGAAGACTACGACGTTGATAGGTTGGGTGTGGAAGCGCTGTGAGGCGTTGAGCTAACCAATACTAATTGCCCGTGAGGCTTGACCATATAACGCCCAAGGCGTTTGGCAAGTGACTTGTAAGATATGTAAGACGATAGAGAGTAACGAATTAGCGCGTAGTTAAGCTACAGTCGATAAACTATCTAGATCAAATAAAAGAAGAATCAGATCTAAGTTGTAACAGTTTTGCTTGGCGACCATAGAGTTGTGGAACCACCTGAATCCATCCCGAACTCAGACGTGAAACGCAACATCGCCGATGGTAGTGTGGGGCTTCCCCATGTGAGAGTAGGTCATCGCCAAGCATTTATTCCTAAAAAAAGGCTCATCCATTGGATGGGCCTTTTTTTATGCTTCATTGTTCGGATACCTACTCGAACATGGAACATGTGACAACCTATGCACCGTAGGTGCCAGGTTGAAGCGCCAAAGGCGTCGCGGAGCGAGTGAAAGCGTAGCTTTCAACTTATTGTAGGTCATCGCCAAGCATTTAATTTATGCCCTTTGGGTATTAAGAGAAAACCCCGGTCACGATGTGATCGGGGTTTTTTCGTGTTGGGCTAAATAAAGCAAAACAATACTGAACGAAGTATTTACACCAGGCTTAATCCGCATACACTCACTAGCAACTAACATCCTAATAAAAAGACAACCCAAGGGTGCCTTATTTGATGGTGCTAAAAGTAAAGCTTGATAGTTGTTAGAGGTCGTCGCTTAGCTCTTTATAACCTTCGACCAGCACATGGTTGGCTGAGACGACGGATTCTGAGAACGAAGAGAATTCAGGCGATACCTTTTCGACCGACGCTAGATCAGATTCATGCGCTATGGCCGTCATAGGAGGCACGTGAGAGCGTTCTGGTAGATCGACCCCTTCGACTACGGCATTGTGTCTAATCACGCTACCGTCGCCTATATGGCAGCGGAAGACGACACTGTTAAAGCCGATAAAGACATCGTCACCGACTGTACATGGGCCATGTACAATCGAGCGATGGGCGATAGAGGTACGCTCACCTACTATAACTTCTGCACCGGCCTTTGAGTGAATCACTACGCCATCTTGAAGATTAGAGCCTTGTTTGATCAGTACGGGCTGCATCTCACCTGATGCATCAACCTCATCGGCTCTGATTACAGCGTAAGGGCCAACAAAAACATTATCTTCGATAATCACACGGCCACAAACGATGGCTGTAGGGTCAATAAAGGCCTTGTCTGACACTTCTGGGTAGTAACCCGCCGGACACTTTCTAAGCATTGTTGCTCCTAATTGTTGCCTCTAACAGGTGATAGAGGCTTTGTTATTTTTTATTAGAAGTTAAGCGTATCTTTAGACTGTTATAGACCAGAAAAGGCTAATGGTTTAGCAACGCCTTCCTGAACTAGTGTCTGTGTACCATCATATACCACGTTTCCATTTACCCAAGTCGATTTTATCTGACCCGAGAATTCTAGGCCGTCAAACGGAGTCCATTCACAGTGGTATAGGCTATTCGCATGGCTTACCAATGTCGATTTTTTCGGATCAACCAGAACTAGATCGGCAAAGTAACCCTCGCGAATAAATCCACGTTCTAAAACACCATAACGGATAGCAGGGTTATGGCATACTTTCTCGACAACTTGTTCGATCGACATACGGCCTAAATTAACGTGCTCTAATAAGGTTAGTAGAGCGTGTTGGACAAGGGGAAGGCCTGCTGGTGCATCTGAATAATCAACCAGCTTCTCGGTCAGTGTGTGCGGAGCGTGATCGGTTGCGATGATATCGATCTGTCCCGTTTTAAGTGCATTTAGCAGTGCATTGCGATCCCGTAGGGATTTAATTGCTGGGTTGCATTTAATTAAGTTACCGCGCGTTTCATAATCTTCAGCACTAAACCATAGATGATGTACGCAAGCTTCTGCTGTGATCTTCTTGCCTTGGACAGGGCCTGATTGAAATAAGCTCAGCTCTTTTTCTGTAGTGATATGCAGAACATGAAGATTGCTTTGGTATTTCTTTGCTAGTTCTACTGCGTAAGATGAGGAAGCAAGGCAGGCTTCATCATCACGAATAATAGGATGGTCGTGTATCGTAATCTTACGTCCAGTGTCTTGAACACGTTTTAGGTTGTTGGCGATGACCGGGCCGCTTTCGCAATGAGTAACGATCAAGACAGGGCTTTCACGGAAGATCCCTTCTAAAGCGGTTGGGTTCTCGACGAGTAGGTTACCGGTAGAGGCACCCATAAACACTTTTACGCCACAGGTTTTGGTCGGATCTAAGGCTTTTATATCGTCTAAGTTATCTTCTGTTGCTCCTAGATAGAATGCATAGTTTGCTGCCGAGTTTTGTGCCGCAATATTGTATTTATTCTCTAGTGCAGCTGCATTGGTTGTTGAAGGGTTAACATTTGGCATCTCCATATAGCTAGTGATGCCTCCGGCAACTGCCGCGCGCGATTCGGTTGCGATACTGCCTTTATGTGTTAAGCCTGGTTCACGGAAATGCACCTGATCGTCGATCATTCCTGGAAGCAGCCAGCACCCCTTAGCATCGATAACTGTGTCGGTAGCTTTAGCGTCTATATCAGCAGCAATTAGATCGATTCTTTGGTCTTTAATTCTTAGATCGACTTCTCTTTGTTCGCCTTCATTGATAATGATCGCGTTCTTAATCAATGTGTCTTTCATTGCTGCAATACCTTTGTGTCTCGTACTTCGGGTGAGTGGCTATAAACCCGGCGAATTATGACATGAAGTGTAATGTTATAATATAACTCAATTAAAAGGAGGCAATTGAGATCGTTTTAGCTGTTAAGGAGAGTGTGATATTTTTAGGTGAGCTACAGCAGTCGCCATAGCGTATCAAAGATGATTTTCTGAGCACCGGCTACTTCCGGCGAATCAATCACTACCGCTGTTGGGTAGTTTTCTGAAGCGAGTGAGATGATTGCACATTTAGGTGGGTAGATCGCGATATAAGCTGCATCTACTTTACCTTCCGTTTTGATCCACTTACGTTCTGATAGCAGAGCGTCTTCACCTCCATCACCGATTGCAATGGCGCGTACGTTAATACCACGTTGTATGCGCTGGTTAGTGAAGTTAGGGAAGGGTCGATAGAGGTGCTTCCTGATCGGCTTGGAGGAGAAGACTGAGTAGCTATCAGCATCTGAGCTAGACACCGTAACCAGAATGTCTTTCAGTACGTGCTCTATACCGTCATCGCCTTCATAGAAGCTGACATTGGCAGTATTAAAGTCAGGTTTAAGGTGCTGCAGCTCAGGAATAATGCTTTGTTTCAGCTCGTCGATCGCTTTATCTATGTTCTGTCGACGATCTTCAGCCAGTTGCAAAAGAATATCTGGATCTACAGGGGCGAATAAACGTCGTTTTCCTTTGGGAAGATAGGTCACAATCCCTTTTTGCTGCATATCTTTCAGGCTTTCATAGGCACTACCGCGGTTAACCCCTGATTTGTCAGCAATTGTACGGATGGAACTAGCCCCTAAGGTTAATAAGGCTTTATAGATATCTATTTCTCTGGGGGTTAAACCCAATATTTTAAAAACGTCGTTATTCATAATTGTCATAAAATTTGTGACAAAAGGGATTGTATGGTTTCAGTTTTACTTTAAAGTGCGATGAAAATAAAGCGTAAACCTACAAAGGAAAGGTAAGACTATGTCAGTAGACGTTGTCATTTTGGCTGCTGGTCAGGGTAGCCGTATGAAATCCAAACTCCCTAAAGTACTGCACAAGGTTGGCGGTAAAGCGATGGTGCAACATGTAATCGACACCGCATCGTCACTGCAGGGGGTGAAAACGCATGTTGTGATCGGTCACGGAGCGGACAAATTACGTGAAGAACTGCAGGGACAAGAACTTATATTTGCTCTGCAGGCGGAACAAAAAGGTACAGGTCACGCGGTGGCTCAGGCGATGCCTGAAGTAGCTAATGATAGTGTCGTTCTTGTGCTTTATGGCGATGTGCCGCTAACACAATCTGCCACTATGCAAGAGATGGTGGATATCGCCGCTACAGGTGATTTGGCACTACTGACAGTGAATTTAAAAGACCCTACCGGTTATGGTCGCATCGTACGTGATAGCGATGACAAAGTTGTGGCGATTGTTGAGCATAAAGATGCTTCGCCGGAGCAGCACCTGATCAATGAAGTAAATACCGGCATTTTAGCGGTTAAGAGTCAGTATCTTTCTGATTGGTTACCACAGCTATCCTCTGAAAACGCGCAAGGCGAATATTATCTGACCGATATCATCGCGATGGCTGCCAATGGTGGCGTGAAGATCAGCGCGATTCAGCCTGAAGCTGAAGAGGAAGTCCAAGGGGTTAACAACCGCGTTCAGTTGGCCGAACTAGAACGCTGGTACCAGTTACAACGTGCTGAATGGTTGATGGTTAATGGTGCAACTTTGGCTGATCCGGCGCGTGTTGATGTGCGCGGTAATGTCTCTATTGGTCAGGATCTACTGATCGATGTAAACGTTGTTTTAGAGGGCGATGTTGTACTAGGTGACGATGTCGTAATCGAACCTAACTGTTACCTGAAAAACTGTATTGTTGCAGCGGGTACCCATATCAAGGCAAATACAGTGATTGAAGATGCTGTGATTGCTGAATCTTGTGATATAGGCCCGTTTGCACGTTTACGCCCAGGTACTCAGCTTGCTGCTAAAGCGAAGGTTGGAAACTTTGTAGAGACCAAAAAAGCGATTGTGGGTGAGGGAAGTAAGATCAATCACCTGTCCTATGTGGGCGATGCGGTACTGGGTAAAGATGTAAACATTGGCGCAGGTACTATTACTTGTAACTACGATGGCGTGAATAAGTCGCTGACAGAAATCGGTGACAACGCATTTATTGGTTCCAATACCGCCCTAGTTGCTCCGGTTAAAGTGGGCGCTATGGCGACTGTTGGCGCAGGTTCAACGATTGCTAAACCTGTATCTGATGATGCGCTTGCGATTACTCGTGCAAAACAAACTGAATTGAAAAACTGGCCGCGTCCTAAGAAGAAAGGAAACTAATTATGTGTGGAATTGTAGGTGCTGTTGCAGCTAGGCCAGTTCAGGAAATCCTGCTTGAAGGTCTTCGCCGCTTGGAATACCGCGGTTATGACTCAGCCGGTGTTGCATTGCAGACCGAAGCTGGTATTCAACGTTGTCGCCGTAATGGCAAGGTTCAAGCCCTTTCTGATGCCTTACAAGAGCTACCTTTAGTGGGTACAACAGGCATCGCACATACCCGTTGGGCGACTCACGGAGTACCTTGTGAAGCGAATGCCCATCCGCATATGTCAGGTGATCAACTGGCAGTAGTGCACAACGGTATTATCGAAAACTTTGAAGAGCTAAAAGCCGATCTGCAAAATGATGGTTATGAATTTAGTTCAGAAACAGATACTGAAGTAATTGCACACTTACTTGCAAGAGAACTTAAATCAACCAGCTCTTTGCATACGGCTGTTGCCAATATTATTGGTCAGCTTGAAGGTGCTTATGCGCTAGGCGTGATCGAAAAAGCAGATCCTTCCCAGTTGGTAACCGCGCGTAAAGGTAGCCCGTTGGTGATCGGTGTTGGTATTGGCGAGAACTTTATCGCCTCCGATCAACTAGCGTTATTACAAGTGACAGACCGTTTTATGTTCTTGGAAGATGGTGATGTTGCGACCTTAACGGCTGCAGATATCACGGTAACGGATATCTCAGGCAAAAAAGTAGAGCGTGAAGTCAGTCAATTTGAACACGGTGTAAGCTCTGCGGATAAAGGTGAATTTAAGCACTATATGCTTAAAGAGACCTATGAGCAGCCAGAGGTGATCAAAGCGTGTCTCGAAGGGCGTATCAGCGAAGATAAACTGTTGGAACAATGCTTTGGCGTTAAAGCTGCGGAGGTATTCGATCAAGTTAAACAGGTACAAATCATTGCTTGTGGTACGAGTTTCCATGCTGGTTTGATTGCTAAGTACTGGATCGAAGATCTAGTCGGTATCCCATGTATGGTCGAGGTTGCTAGTGAGTACCGTTACCGTTCAGTCGTGATTCCTGAAGGCACACTGTTCCTGACCATTTCACAGTCTGGTGAAACAGCAGATACCTTAGCTGCGCTACGTGAAATTCAGGATCGTGTTTTGGCGTCTCTGGTTATCTGTAACGTTCCGGGTAGCTCTCTGGTGCGTGAATCTGATCTGGCCTTGATGACCAACGCAGGTCCAGAGATTGGTGTAGCGTCGACCAAAGCGTTTACGACACAGCTAGTTGCGTTGATGCTAACTACAATCGCACTTGGTCGTCGTAATGGCTTAAGCGAAGAAACTGAAGCAGCAATTATCACCGCGCTTAAAAAGCTTCCTGAGCAGGTTCAGCAAGCTCTAGCAATGGATAGTGATATTGAGCAGATGGCGCAATCCTTTGCTGAAAAGAATCATTCTTTGTTCCTTGGCCGCGGCACTTTGTACCCTGTAGCAAAAGAGGGTGCGCTTAAGTTAAAAGAGATCTCCTATATCCACGCGGAGTCTTACCCTGCAGGTGAGCTAAAACACGGCCCATTGGCGTTGGTCGATAAAGAGATGCCAGTTGTCGCAGTAGCTCCGCAGAATGATATGTTGGACAAGCTGAAGGCAAACCTACAGGAAGTCCGCGCGCGTGGTGGTGAACTGTTTGTCTTTGCAGGTTCTGACAAAGTGCAACCGGAAGAGGGCACTTATGTTCTGAATATGCCTGTATGTGATGAAGTTATGCAGCCTGTTCTTTATACGATCCCGCTGCAGTTACTTTCATATCATGTGGCGATTTTGAAAGGCACGGACGTGGATCAGCCACGAAATTTGGCTAAGTCGGTAACGGTTGAGTAACGGCTTTAGCTAATAAGACTTCTATAACAGGCTCACTGATCAGTGGGCCTGTACTTTTTCCAGAATCCACTCCCTAAATGCCTTGATAATAGGCTGCTCCTTCCTGTCTTCGTGGGTGACCAGAAAATAGCCTTGTTGAGATTGGATCGGCTGTAATACTCCAAATGGGTTTATCAGTTCTCCACTGTTCAGTGCTTTTTCGATTAGCTGCTTACGCCCCATAGCAACGCCTAAACCTGATTTAGCTGCATTCACTGCATATTCTGACTTATCAAAGCAGTGCCCCTGTTTTAGAACTAGGTTCAATGTTTGTTGATCGGCCCAGTAGGACCATTCTGAATAAGGGCCAGCTTCAGGCCATGCTTGAGCATCATGTAATAGAGGGCAGTGTTTTAGTTTTTCTGGTCTATCCCATAAGTCATGTTTATCTGCGAAGTCTTTGGTACAAACGGGAATGAGCTGTTCATCCATGAGTGGCCAACTAACCAACCCCGGGTACTCGCCCTGACCATAATAGATCGCTAGATCGATCTGTTCGGCGTAAAAGTCGATCAGACGACTATGGGTTTCCATACGAATAAAAATTTGTGGGTAGAGCTGAGAGAAGTCAGCCAGCTTTTCCAGCAACCACTGTGAAGCAAAAGAGGGGGGAACGGAAAGTGAGAGTTCACCGGCAAGCCCTTGGGTATGGATATCCCGAATCAGATTATTGAGCTCGGTTAGGCTGTTATTGGTTTGTATCAGGAGCCTTTCACCCTCAGCTGTGAGCTGTAGACGACGGTTGTAGCGTAAGAACAGGGCAAAACCGAGTTGTTCTTCCAGTTTACGTATCCGTTGGCTAATGGCTCCTTGAGTAAGACTTAACTCTTCTGCCGCTAGGGTAAAGCTGAGGTGCTTGGCTGCGCTGCTGAAGCATTGCAGGTTAGCGAGCACGGCGCTATTCAAGTGAGAGAGGTTCAGATTAGCCATTTTAATCCAAGGATGTTTTTTTATGGTTTGTTGTAAATTATAAGCACTGGTTTAATGGTTTTATCCTAATTTCATTAATTGGAATTAACAAAATTTATTCGATCGGAGCTGGATTCATGGGGTTAAACAGACAGGAAATAAATGATCTGATACATAAGTTTCCCTTATTGGAGCGGCTTCAGAAAACTCAGCCGTTGCTTTGGATAAACCCTAAAATTACGGACTTTGCTGCAGTATCAGCGCACCTGCCATTGACGCAAACTGATGTTAAAGATTCCTCGGCAAGATTGAATCGCTTTGCTCCCTATCTGGCGGAAGTGTTTCCAGAAACCGCTGCCAAAAAAGGCATGATTGAATCGCCGTTGTGTGAGGTGCCTCAATTTCATCACCAGTTAGAGAAAAGAGCTAATCAAAGACTCCCCGGCCGTTTGCTGTTGAAGTGTGACAGCCATCTACCTATATCTGGTTCGATAAAAGCACGTGGTGGTATCTATGAGGTGCTCAAGTATGCTGAGGCCGTTGCTATAGAGGCCGGTCTGATCAGCAAAGATAGCTGTTACAGCAAGCTAAATAGTGATGTCTGCCGCGAACTCTTTAGTCAGTATCAAATTGTGGTGGGATCAACCGGCAACCTTGGGCTTAGTATCGGAATTATGGGGGCTGAGTTAGGCTTTTCGGTGACGGTTCATATGTCTGCAGATGCTCGGCAGTGGAAGAAAGACCTACTACGTAGCAAAGGCGTGCAGGTCATTGAATATGAAGACGATTACAGTAAAGCGGTAGAAGAGGGGCGCAAACAAGCGCTCAGCCAGCAGCGTTGTCACTTTGTTGATGATGAGAACTCAAATGACCTGTTTTTAGGCTATGCGGTTGCTGCAGAACGTCTAGCTAAACAGCTATCTGAGCAAAACATTCAGGTCGACGCTGAACATCCGTTGTTTATCTATCTGCCTTGTGGTGTCGGTGGCGGCCCTGGTGGTGTTGCTTTTGGTTTGAAGCTGCTCTTTGGCGATCATGTTCATTGCTTCTTTGCTGAGCCAACTCAATCTCCCTGTATGTTGGTGGGTATGTATACTGGCTTACATGATCAGATCAGTGTTCAGGAGTTAGGTATCGACAACCAAACTTGTGCTGATGGCCTAGCAGTAGGTCGTGCTTCCGGTTTTGTTGGTAAGGTGATGGAGCCACTGTTAAGTGGGGTTTATACCGTAGAGGACAAAACACTTTATCAGTTATTGGCCGAAATTTATGAGAGTGAGCATATAGCGTTGGAGCCATCGGCTTTGGCGGGAGCGACAGGCATTATTAATCTGATCTCGCAGGGCGAAAGCTACCTTCAGAATCATGGCTTGCTGAATAAGTTGGATAACTCAACCCATATCATCTGGGCGACAGGTGGAAGTATGGTGCCAGAATCTGAGTGGCAGAGTTACTACAAGCTTGGTAAATCATAAACTACAAATAAAAAAGGCAGCTATTAAGCTGCCTTTTTTATTATCGAATTTAAAGCTTAGCTGTAATCAGCTGGGCTGTAACCGCCTGCAATACCTTTAGACGCAAGAGCTACTGCATCATGAGCGTGTAAGCTTTCGAAGTGCTCTACCTTCAACCAGAAATCCGCGTATTGCTCTTGGCTTAGTAGTGCTTGCTTAACGCGTCGTGCAGCGTCTTCGCAGAACATTAAGTTATGGCCATTCAAACGAGCAAACTCTTGTTCGTCAGCACGTTTTACAGCAGTTTGTACTGGTGTTTTTAATGCATCTTCAACAAGATCTATTAGATCTGTAAGTGGGAATGCACCCATATCTTTATCCAGTTTAACCCAAGCTGTTGCTTGGCTTCGTTGGCTATGGGGCGTAGCGAATGAGCCCTTTTCAGACTTCAACCAGTTCTCTACGTCTTCAACGTTAATGCTGCCTTTGTTGGCAAAGTCATCAGTGAATGCCTGAGCTAATAGCTGACGTGATAATGCTGCTGAACACGGACAAGTGGATGAGTACGGAACGCGTGTTGCTAGTTCCAGAACTACTTCGCCATCTTTCAGAGTTGCACGTAGCGTCGTGGAGTAGCTTTTCCAACCGCTGTTATCGCTTTTTAGAGCATCGCGCTTGATTAGGAAATCAAAATCAAAGTTTAGGAAAACCTGAGTTGAGATATCGTGATGGCTATCCAATAGGTGGGATAAGAAATCTGTTAACGCAGGAACATTCAGTGTTTGATTCTCAAAAAAGTTACTTAGCGCAAGGTAAAGGCGCGACATATGAATGCCTTTAACCTTTGGGTTTACCAGATTAACGTAGGTATTAACGCGTGCTTCGATGCTGTTTACACCTAGTTTACTATCGTCAAATTGCAGAGGGACGGTGATTCCATTCATGCCCACCCAGTCCAGAGAGCCGTGAATCTCAGGATTTTGATGGCTGGTAACGTCAGGCAAGTTGGTCATGAAGCAGGTCTTCCAATTCGGTAGTTATCAAAATCTGAATCCGTAAGCTCTTACGTAGAGAAAATAGGCTTACGTTAAACAATACCTAGTTAAATAGGGGCGTATAACGAAAAAACAAGCGCCTGTTCAAAAATGAATCAGGGTTAGGTTCAATTCGTAAATCTGACCTATAAAAAAGTACTATTCCTTAGGCTGAAAGTCTAAAAAATAGAAGAGCGACGTACCATACCTCTTGATTAAGGGGGTTGGCAAATATCAGGCAAAAAAAGTCGCTTTTTAGCGCATAAAATCTGCCTTTGTCGTTTAAATACCTTGCTTTTGTATGCCTTTTAAAATGTTAGAAAGTTTTAATGTTACAGCGGGATTTTCGCTTATAAGGTTAATAATGGATGCTAGCCTATTAATAACTATAGGATATTTTGATTTATCTATTTACACAGAAGCCGATACAGCATACAAACAAAGAAAAAACCTCGTTAAGAGGCGGTGCTATGTCTATAGGAGGTCCATAGCATGAATGATTCAATGTCGAGCTTTGCTATAAATTTTATCGCGTTTGTTGGGATTGCGTTCTTGGTACTGTTTGTTGTCGCAATCGTTGTGGCGGTAGTTTTATACCAAATCGATAAACATCAAACAGCGCAAACTATCCGTCGTAACTACCCTCTGATTGGTCGCTTTCGCTACCTGTTTGAACATGCTGGTGAATTTTTCCGTCAGTACTTCTTTGCTATGGATCGCGAGGAGATGCCATTTAACCGTGCGCAACGCTCTTGGGTTTATCGCGCAGCCAAGAATGTAGATAGCACTATTGCCTTTGGTTCGTCACGTGATCTACGTATTCCTGGTACCTATTATTTTCTAAACTGTCCTTTCCCAACCTTAAAGGAAGATGCGGTAACAACGCAGAGTTTACGTATAGGTCCTTACTGTAAGGCACCTTACGATGCAGCTTCTTTTTTTAATATTTCTGGCATGAGTTATGGTGCGCTATCCCGACCTGCAATCGAGGCCTTATCTCAGGGGGCTAAGAAAGCAGGTTGTTGGATGAACACAGGTGAAGGCGGGGTATCGCCTTTCCACCTGGAATCAGGCTGTGACATTGTTTATCAGATTGGCACTGCAAAATATGGTTTGCGTGATGAAAACGGAAAGTTCTCTGAGGAAAAGCTAAAAGAGAAAGGTGATCTTCCTCAAGTTAAGATGTTCGAGATCAAACTGAGTCAGGGTGCTAAACCGGGTAAAGGTGGTATCTTGCCGGGTGAGAAGGTAACACCAGAGATTGCAGCGGTACGTGGTATCCCTGTAGGCCAAGATTCTTTAAGCCCAAACCGTCATCCAGATATAGCTTCTATTGATGACCTGCTTGATATGATTGAAAAGGTACGTCGTATCACCGGTAAACCATGTGGTTTCAAAATGGTATTGGGCGATGCTGAGTGGTTGGATGAATTTTGTGAGTCGGTTAACAAGCGTGGCGTAGAGAGTGCTCCAGACTTTATTACGTTAGACAGTTGTGACGGTGGTACTGGTGCTGCACCAATGCCGTTAATGGACAGCGTAGGTCTGCCGCTGCGGGAGAGTTTACCTATTTTGGTAAACAAACTTATGGCTCACAACCTGCGTGAGCGTGTACGTGTGATTGCCTCAGGTAAATTGATTAACCCTACCGATGTCGGTGCTGCACTTTGTATGGGGGCTGATTTCACCGTAACGGGACGTGGCTTTATGTTTGCTCTCGGTTGTATTCAGGCGTTGCAGTGTAATAAGAATACCTGCCCAACCGGCATCACTACCCATGATCCAGATCTGCAGCGTGGATTAGTGCCGATGGTTAAAGCGGATCGTGTCGCTAACTATCACAATCATTTGGTACATGAGGTGGAGATGATCGCCCACTCTTGTGGTGTAACCGAGCCGCGTCAGCTTAAGCGTAAGCATTGCGCAATCGTGGTGGAAGGTAGTCGGTCTATACCACTGAATATTCTCTATCCAGAGTATTAGTAAACAACCCAAGCAAAAACGCCAGTCATTAGGACTGGCGTTTTTATTTGTAAGTAATCATAGCGAGTGATTTTATATTACTCATCAAACCAACATTCGTCGATGTGAGAGGCGAGTTCTTTTTCTTCTTGGCGTTGTTCGATGGCTCGGCGAGCTCTAAGCGCGCGGCGCGTTGCGAGTTTTTTGCGGGAAAGTTTTTCTTCTTCTTCAAAACCCACTAGCAGATCGAATACTTCAACCTGGGTTTCGTTAAGCTCTTCAGTTTTATGCAGCATAGTAAGCTCCTGATCTTATCTTAACGGTCAGAAGGCCCATCGAGCGAAGCAGTAACTGATTATGCTTGTTAAGGCATAAACCCTTCGCTCCTCGATGAGGGGCTCTGGTGAAGTTGCTTAATAGAAAGATTTCTATCAAACACGCTTTTTAATACAGCCTTATCTCTGTTTTATAATAGCTCTGAACAAATATCAAACAGTTTTCGGCGAATTCCGAGAGGAATATTAAAAAGCCTATGTTGCAAAAGGGTGAAGGGAAGATGTCACAAATGTGACAGAAATAGCTTAATCTTCGTCCATTTCATCGGCAGGGCGAGCGCTTGGGCGTTTGTCGTTTTGACGCAAAGATCTGAGGCTACGTTTTATGGTTTTTAGGTGATCAACCAGCCCTGGACCCAGCTTCATCGCTACACCGACTGCGAGTACATCAATAACAACCAGATGGAGTACGCGGGATGACATCAGTGTGCTTAGATCTTTATCTTCTTCCAGATCGATATGGATTGGAATGCTCGCAAGATCAGCTAGGGGAGTATCACTTGGGCAGAGTGAGATAACGGTTGTGCCGGTTTCTTTTACCAGCTTGACTGTATGTAAAAGATCTTTGGTACGACCTGTCTGAGAGATAGCCACAACGACATCGCGATCATCAAGCGATACAGCTGAAATAGCTTGCATGTGCGGATCCGAATAAGAGGTGCTGGATACTTTCAAACGGTGAAATTTATGCGCGGCGTCAGTACAAACTGGAGCTGATGCACCAAAGCCATAGAACTCGACACGGCGAGCTTTAGCTAGAGCAGCGATCGCACGTTCAACCGTAGTGGTATCTAGTTGCTCTTTGATATTGAGCAAGTTACCAATCATGGAATCGAAGATCTTTTCTTTAAACTCAGTAACAGTGTCTTTTGAGTTTAGGGAAAATTGTTCGAAGTGATTATTACTGGCTAAGCCTTGAGCTAAGGTGAGTTTGAAATCCTGGAAGCCATCGTAGCTTAGGGCACGACAGAAACGAACCACGGTTGGTTCGCTGACATTTGCTTCAGATGCTAGATCAACAATACGCATATGGATCACTTCATTAGCGTGAGCTAAAACATAATCCGCAACTTTTTGCTCTGACTTCCTTAAGTTTTCACGCGCTTGCGCAATCGACTTAAGCAGATTGAACGAGTTCAACCCTACACCTCACTTAGCACTTATAAATTAATACTACAGTTTTAAGTATAACAACCTTCTGACGCTCAGATCACCATTTGTCGTAAATTGCGGAGTGAAAAATCGCATGTTATTTTCATTAAAAAATAAATAAGGTTTCCATTTGTGAAACGTCGTAAGTTTATTCAGCAAGCAGGTTCTCTGCCCATTGCCGCCGCTTTAGCGACGGCTCCTCAAGTTAGTAATGCTGCACTTATTCCTGAATTTCGTTGGAGTATGGTCACGACTTGGCCTAAAAACTTCCCGGGGTTTGGCATGGGGGCTAATTTTCTCGCCAACTTAATCAATGAGATGAGCGGCGGCCGTATCCAGATATCTGTTTATGGTGCCCATGAGAAAGTTGCGCCTTCAGAAGTCTTTGATACAGTCTCTCAAGGCAAAGCTGAAATGGGGCATGGCGCTGCATTTTATTGGCAAGATAAAGTCAGGGCTGCGCAGTTTTTTGCGGCGGTACCTTTTGGCATGACTGCGCAAGAGATGAATGCTTGGTTGTATCAAGGGCGTGGCCTCGAACTTTGGCAGGAACTCTACGCAGAATATGATTTGATTCCAGCTGCGTGTGGTAATACCGGCGTGCAAATGGGTGGCTGGTTTAACCGCGAAATTAACAGCATTGAGGATTTTAAAGGTCTAAAAATGCGTATTCCCGGCTTAGGCGGGGAGGTGGTGAAACGCCTAGGTGCGGAGCCGGTATTGTTATCGGGAGATGAAATCTTTCGAGCGCTTGAACAGGGGGAGATTGAGGCTGCTGAGTGGGCTGCTCCATACAACGATGTCGCGCTGGGCCTTTATAAAGTTGCTAAATATTACTACTACCCCGGTTGGCATGAGCCTGGTACAACCATTGAATGCATTGTCAATAAACAAGCGATGAACCAGTTGCCGAAAGATCTGCAATTGATCGTGACTAATGCCATGAAAGTGGCTAATCAAGAGATGTTAGCGGAGCTAACAGCGAAAAATCATCGTGCCTTAGAAATGTTGTTAAAAGTGCATAAAGTCGAGTTACGTCAGTTTCCTGATAAGGTGTTGGAGCAACTTCGTTTAGCGTCTCATGAAGTAATTCAGCTAGAGTTAGAAAAAGATCCCAGAGCGGTCAAAATCTACGAATCATTCGAGAACTTTAGACAACAAGCGATGGCTTGGCACGATGTCTCGGAGCGGGCTTATATGCTCGCGCGAGAATAGCTACAGATTTCACTGCAATTAGCCGTAAAACCGGTACAATAAACACTTTCCAATAGTTCAGGTGAATTAGATGTCTGATCAGCGCTTTGACAAAGAGTTCTACGATCTTAAAGATTGGCAGTTAGCGGCCTACTGCGCTGCAGTCTCAGAACGCATGTTCCCTAATTTTGCTCTGTTTGCACGTTTGATGGAGTTTGGTGATGTCAGCAAAATGCGTCAAATTTTGGATGCGGTTTGGGATCACCTGAATAATACCGGTGCAAAAATGAACTTCGAAGTTCAGCTGGATAAGGTGGAAGAAAATATGCCTGATCTGGATGAGTTCGACATGTACGGCGCGTCTCCTGCTTTGGATGCGGTTGTTGCACTATTCTCTACACTTAACACCGTAATCGCTGCAGATGCCAGCGAAGTTCTGACTGTTGCCAATATGTCTCGTGAGTCGGTGGCGACGTTTATTGAACTAAACGCGGATGATCAGATCTCTGATGATGAGCTGGTTAGATTCATCAATACACACGACCTAATGGTACAAGAAGATGATTTCCAAGCGGATATCCTAGAGATCATTCAAGATGACTTACCACGTCGTGAGGCGTTGCAAGAGCTACGTGAACTAGCGCATAACGACGGTTACAGTAACCTTGGCATTAGTGATAGCGAATAGTTCATGCTTCGAATTGGTTTAATACTTCTGATTTTGCCATCCGTTGCTTTGATGGTTCTTTTCTATGTCGATCAAAGTGCAGTTGATGCGTGTTTAGATCTGGGTGGGTCATATAACTATGATCTGGCTGAATGTGATCTTGAGCAGGAACACCCTTTCAAACCTTTATTGGTGAGGCACCCATTGCTAGTGAATGGCGGCATGTTGCTATCGGTTGTGGGTGTATTTATGTGTATGAAAGGACTGCTTTGGCGTCCACGTAAGGAAGCCTGATGGTTAAAAAGATTATTTGGGGAATTCTTTTACTGCTCGTAGTGGGTATTTTCTTGGCTTGGCTAACGCAAGATAAGTGGTTGCCGGGTTGGAATCAGGAGCTTGCTGATCAGAATAACGAATTTCAGCAAAGAGGGCTGGTGTTAGGTCAAAAGGCCGACCAACAAACCTGTTTAGAAGAAGCGTTGAGTAGCTTTAATCAATGCTCAGGGTTTAGTTGTACGATTAAACACGGCAAATTCTTAAAAGCTTGTCTAAAAAATGCATCGCCGAGTGAAAACTTCTGTAAGGATGTACCTGAATTCCGCGAAGAGCGTACCGAAGATGATAAGTCATGGGCGCGTCACGCCTGCTGGAGTCGGGATGTCAGAGGCGAAGGTTGTCGCCTTCTCATGCGACAACAGCAGTTATTTTGCAGCGAAAAGTAATGAAACGGACCAAAAGGTCCGTTTTTTTTAGTTGCTATCTTAATTTAAATAGTTCTAACATAAGCCCCGCACACTGATAGCGCACAGAGGTTTTATTCGTCTAATAAAATCTGTAGTGTATATAGATAGACGTTCTTTTAGACGTCACTAATAAAAATAATAAATTCAAGAGTAGAGATGGAGACTGGCAACCGCATTTTTTATGCTGAGGGTTGCTAGTGCTAGCTTATGGAAGTCATGTGTTACCGCAATGGTGGTTCACAGCGAGTGAGTTGTGAGGCTGCAGCATTAATGAAACAAGCGCCGTGTATTATCCCGCGTTCGTCTGGGATAGCTCAGGGCAGTTTTAATAATTTGGGTGATAATGATCATCCTATTCCCCCTCGACATGTAGCATATCCCACTTCATCTGTAAGGGTATGGGGCTGATATGCTGATAGGTTCAATAGGTTTTCCTAACGATCAGCGGGTTAAGCTGGAAAAGATTTTCAAGCTGTCTAAACAGACCCGTTATACGTTGGTAACTCCTGATATTTCTGAGCTTCCTGACCTGTTGCTCGTATTTGGATTTGACCTCTCTCTATACCCTGAATTAGCGGATATTCCTCAAAGTTATCATGCTCGGATCATTTTGGTCGGCCGTGGTAAGCCTGAAAGTGAGGAACATGCTCATCTTGGTTACCCTCTGGTTTCTTCTCGAGTTTTACGTGCCTTAGATAAGATGACGCGAGAAAACGAAGAGATGGATTTAGAGTCCTCTAAACCGGAGTCAAAAGAAGATACTTTCAGTAAATATACTGCACCTGAGCCTACGGACAGTGCCGCAGTTGAAAGTGGTCGAACCAGTTATCAAGTATTGGTAGTGGATGATAACGATGTGATGCAGCAGGCATTAAATGCCGAGTTACAGCAGTTACCGCTACCAGTTAACGTGCACTTTGCTGGTTCTGGCGAAGAAGCACTCGCGAATGTAACAGATCATAGTTATGACTTTATTTTTCTGGATGTGGTTATGCCTGGAATGGACGGGTTTGAAGCCTGTACAGAGATGCGTAAACGTCCAGAACTAAAGAAAACCCCAATCATAATGCTGACCTCTAAGACTTCACCTATGGATGAGGTGAAAGGAATTATGTCGGGCTGTTCCACTTATCTGACCAAGCCAATCGTGCATGAAGAGTTTCAGAAGGTGATCGGCCGAGTATCCAATTGGGTTGATGAATTTCAGAAAGCATAAGTAAATGGAGCTATCCAGTGAAAAAAGTATTGGTTGTTGAAGATGACCTAGTTCAGCAGAAGCATATTTGTACAGTATTGGCTTCTTGCGGTGTTGAAGTAGTCGCTGCCAACGATGGCAAGCAGGGTCTTGAAAAGGCAAAGACGGAAAATCCAGATTTGATTTTTATGGATATCGTCATGCCAGAAATGGATGGTTACTCAGCCTGTCGTCAGATCACGTCTGACGAAGCAACAAAACATATTCCAGTAGTGATTGTATCTAGTAAAAACGAAGAGGCGGATAAAGTCTGGGCGCAGCTACAAGGTGCGACAGCTATGGTTTCCAAACCTTTTACTGATGCAGAACTAATGGCGCAAATTTCTGCGTTAACTTGAGAAGTACGCGATGGATGCTCAGCTAACAACAAATATAAAAGCGGATGATCAGCCTAGCATTCACCAGATCCGGCATGGTTTTGAGATCGGTAGTTACCAGCTACTTATCTCGGAACTAACCCGGGCTGAGGTAGCGAAAGCTCCCTCAATTTGTTCGATCCCATCTACACCTGACTGGTTCGCCGGATTTATGAATCACCGTGGCGAAACGGTGCCTGTTTACGATCTAAATAGGTACCTACAAATCTTAGATGGCAACACAGCCCCGCAAGCTTGGGTATTGCTGATCGATGATCATCCGAAGACAGTTGGTGTCTTATTGACCCAACCACCTCAAAGTATCACGGACCCAGTTTTACTGGAGCAAGCATGTGGGGATCTGCCTGATGTTATCCGTCAGGCAGCGGGACAGGTATATGAGCATCAAGATCAACACTGGGTTGAAATTGATCACCACCGATTGTTCCTAGCCTTGAAGAAACAGTTTTAAAAGTACGGAGTGAGCGAACTATGCAGTCTTTTTGGGAGTTTAAGAACATTAGGATACCGATTAAGTTTGCGATCGTATTAGGATTGCTCTGTGTCGGTTTGTTCTTTATGAGTGCGTCCTACTACCAGACGATTGTCTTGCAAGAGGAAGCAAAGCAACGTTCTCAAAATCTAAATAGTTTCTTGTTATTGGTAAGTGATATTCAGGAAAGTGTGGCCGAGGCCCGTTTCCAAGAGAAGAGTTTCCAGGTATCGAAGGAGATGGATCGCCTATCCATCTATAACGATGTAATGGCGAAGCTAGATAGAGATATCCTGAGTCTTAAAGCTTATCTGCGTACCGATAAAGATAAGGAACTGGTAGAACAGTTCCAGACCATTATGGATCAGTACCAAGATGTTTTTTACGATGCGTCAGAAACAGCCATCCAGATTGGTGTAAGCAAGGATGAAGGTCTGTCTGCTGAGATCCGTACTCTGATTTCACAAACAGAACCGCTTGTTCTATGGATCAACCGTAACTGGGTTCGTGACCAATTATCGGTTGTACAAACAGATATTGATGAATATATAGCGACTGATGGTCGAGACGTTGATCTGGAGATTATTCAAACAGACTTATACACCATCAAAAGACAGATCCAAACGGCTCACCTAGATTCCAGTAAAGTTAAATCTTTATCCGATAGCCGAGCGTCCGCTTCCGGTAATATCGAGCAGATTGAGTTATTGGTAGCAGAGCTAGCTGAAGCTATCGAACGTAAACAAACTCAGTTTGCCAGCCTGCAAGAGATCATCGACAAACTGTCTCCAAAGATCGATGAAGTAACCGAGCTAGCTGCAAGCTACAAAGTACAAAACGACTTGCTGATTGCCGATGATACTACCGAGATGGCGACTTACTTCCTGATCTCTATCGGTTTGATGATCGTGGCGATGGCCATCTCCCTATCCATCATCAAATACGGTGTAATCGATCCACTGAAAACTATCCAGAATGCGGTAGATAAAGTACGTGAAGGCGATGTAGAAGCACGAAGCGGCTTGGACACACAAGACGAATTGGGTCAGCTATCGAGCGTATTGGATAACATGCTTGATGAGAAAGAGAATGCCCTTCAAGTTAAGGAACAAGAGAACCAACGTCTGAACAGTTCGATCATTACCTTGATCCAGAACGTATTCCAGATCTCCCAGCGAGACCTAACGGTACGTGTACCTGTAGCGGAAGATGTAACGGGTGCGGTATCTGACTCTATCAACCAGTTGGTAGAGTCGATTGAGTCGGTATTGCAGGAAGTAAACAGCGTATCCACCCGTGTAAATGATGCATCGGTTCAGGTGAAATCTCAGTCTGAAACGGTATTGAGCTATGCGGAACGAGAGAAAGAGGAGATCAGTGAAACATTGAACGGTTTGGACTCCGCAATCCGTGCAATGGAATTGATCTCTAAACTGGCGGTACTATCGAACAACGCATCTCAGAAAGCGATCAAAACCTCTGAAACGGCGATGGACTCGGTATCTCAGACCATCGACAGTATTAATAAAATCCGCCAGACCATCCACGAGGCGGAAAAACGTATCAAACGATTGGGCGAACGTTCTCAAGAGATCGGTGGTATCGTCAACCTGATCAACAACATCTCGGAACGTACCCACGTACTATCCCTTAACGCGAGTATGCACGCAGCTTCAGCCGGTGAGGCGGGTCGTGGTTTGATGGTGGTAGTAGACGAGGTACAACGTCTGGCGGAGAACTCCCGTGAAGCGACCTCCGAGATCGAATCTCTGGTAAACAACATCCAGCTTGAGACATCGGATACGATTAACGTAATCAACAACGTAATCACCGACGTAGTCGAGGGTACGCGCCTAGCGGAAGAAGCGGGTGAGCGTATGGATGAAACCCGTGCAACAACTCAAACGCTGGTAGATTCCGTAGTACGTATTGCCCACAGTTCGGTTAAACAGGCGAAAGTAGCGGAAGAGCTACGTACCCGTGCAAATAGCATTAACGAAACCACTCAAGCGACCAACGCCGAAATGAAACAGCAGGCTCAGCTATCCGATGAGCTGGTAGACGCGGCCGACGAGCTTCAGAAGTCAGTTAGTGTATTTAAACTCGCTTCATCCTGAGAATAGGTGGGATAGAGATCAATGTTTGATCCTAAACTAGCCATCGAGTGGCTGACAGCGAAGCAGAAGCTTTGCCTGAAAATGGAGCTGCCTCTAACGGAACTGGTGGTCGAGCTGTATGAGTATGTCGACCAGTTCAGTGAGCATAACCTTACCGGGCTATCTGACTTTCTAGCGTTGTATGCTGAACTGTTAGAGTCTTTGGATGAGACTGACCTAAAACAAGCCGAAACGGTGATGACAGAGATGTCGGAAGAACTGCAGGGCTTGTTTTCTAAATCGCCAGAGGAAGTCGCGCAAGGCTTAGTGACTTTATTGCAACGTGACGATTGGCCAGAGGCTGTGGCTGCAGAAGACGCTGAATTCCTACTCGAACTTTTACAAGATGATAGTCGCCAACTGCAACCACAATTACAGGTAAATGATGTTGAACAGGTTGAAGTGACTGCAGAAGTTGATGAGTTGAATGCATCTGAGACCGATTCAGAGTCACCTAGCCATCCGATCGCGGTTGAGTCGGTTGAGCTGCTAGGGGCTATAGCTGCTGCACTACCCGATTTCGCCGGGGAGCAATCTGACCACCTTTATGATTTGATTGATCGCTGCTCCGAAGATGATTTAACCGGTCTGGCAGATACGTTGGCGCTTTACGGCGAGCTACTTCAGCAGTTGGGCGAGTTGGAAGATACCCAGATCGCTTCGCAATTAAGTACTGCACTGATAAACATTCTAAAGAGCCTAGATCCTCAGCAGATCGAGCCAGCACTGGCATTGATGAAAGCTCCGGCATGGATTGAACCCGTTGCTGATGAAGATACGAGTTTCCTAATCGAACTGTTACAGAGTGATTGTAAAGCCTTAGCGGGTGATACAGCACCGTCTATCTCTGTTGCAATTGAAGAGGTCGCTGCAGACTATGAACTGTCGGATGATCAAATAACACCTACTGAGCAATGTCTGTCAGAGCTTGTGTCATTGCTTCGCCAAATGGCGGCGGATATCACCCTATTTGAATCCGAATATACCGATCGGTTCTACGATTTAATCGATCGTTATTCCGAAGAGGATTGGACCGGTATCGCTGATATGTTGGCCCTATATGGCGAACTATTGCAGCAACTCGAAGAACTCGATGGCACTCAAATCGCGACCAAGCTCAATAGCGCTATTATTCGTCTTTTAGAGCAGCCGTGTGAGCAGAATATCGATTCACTACTGGTACTTATGAGCGATTCAGCATGGGTTGAGCCGGTGCCTGAAGAGGACGGTAGCTTCCTTCGCGATCTGTTAATGGGCGATTGTCAGAAGCTAAGTTCGTCTTCGGATCAAGACGTACAAAGCGAATTACTTGAGCAGCCTATCGGCGCTGATCTATCAGCGCTTCCGAAGACAGCTCCGCAAAGCAATATTGCTCATCAATTACCCGAATTACTGCCCTTACTACAGCAGATGGGTGAAGACCTTGATCGCTTTGAAGAGCTGCATTCTGATCAATACTACGAGTTAATCGATGATTACTCTGAGGCCGATTGGACCGGTATTACCGACATGCTGGCGCTGTACGGTGAGCTATTACTGCAAGTTCCCGAATTATCAGAGCAGGCGCTAGCAGAGCAGCTACATCAAGCGATAGGAAATCTATTACGGTCAGCTGAAGATCAACAGATTGAACCTGTATTGAGTTTGATGGTTGAGTCGAGCTGGTCAGAGCCTGTATTGGCTGAAGATACTGAGTTCTTAAAACCATTACTGGCGCAAGATTTAGAGCGGTTACGCTCAGATATTAACGCAAACGACCCATCTGATGAGCAAGCTGACACCGTTGACGCGCTGGTTTCTGACGATGAACCAAGCATTGCGATTCTGCCAGAGCCACCGACTTTCTGCGAGATTGACCAGACCGTGTTGGAGCAGGGGAATGCTCAAGTGGATCCTGCGGTAGTCACAATGCTGTCGCAATCAGTCCAGCAGCTATCCGATCAGTGGCTACAGACGGAGATAGAGCCATCAACGCTAGAAGAGAGCATCGATGGCCTAGAGACCGTTCTTCGTGCGCTCAAGACTATTAACCTCAACGGCGCCAAAGTTCTGGTTGAAGGTTTAATTGCGAACTTAAGCTATCTACAGCAACATCAGATTCCGCTACTAGAAAACAAAATTAACGCAGTTTATAACGCCCTTAACTGCTTACTGGATTACTTCTCTGATCTCGGAGCTGCAGAACATCAACAAGCACTGTTAACTGCCTTCAGCCATGAATCTCTACCGTGCAGGCCTACGGCTGACGAAACTAAATACATTACCGATCTATTCGCGTTAGCTTCGCTACAGACCAGCGAAGATCTGGTACGTGATGAAGCAAAACCGGAAGACGTTGAGTTGCATGAATCCGGGGAAATTGATCCTCAGTTATCGGATATGCTGCACAACGAACTGCCCACGCTGTCGGATGAATACTTAGACAGTATCCAGCAGCTATTGGATCAGGAGCACAAACCAGCATTGCGTAGTGCCCAACGTGCGGTGCATACCTTGAAAGGCCTCGCCAATATGGCGGGTATCAAGGGTTTGGCTAACTTGGCTCACCGTTTAGAGGATGTGCTGGAATTCTTAGCAGATCAGGATCAGCTACCTACAGGTAATTTGAAAGATGATCTGTTTGAGGCGTCTGATTGTCTAGCAGCAATGGCAGAGGCCATCACCGCAGGCGGAAATGCGCCTGATAATGCGCTTTCGACGCTGCAGTTGATGATGGATTGGGATTACCGCCTTAAAACAGAAGGTGTGGACGCCCTTGATAAAGAACAAAAGCGGACCGTTATAGAACCGGCACAAGAAGGTTCTAGTGACTCTGCTGATCTGGCTGAAAACACTCAAGCGAGTGAAGCAGAGGCTCCTAAAGCAGACTCCGCTCGAGAAGAGAATCAGGTCTTCCGAGTACCGCGTACTGTATTGGATACACTGTTCCGTTTGGCGGGTGAATCAAGCACGTTGAACGCCCAGCTTGATGAAGAGGTTACACAGCTACGCGGCTTTACTCGAACGAATCGTGAGCGCCACCGTAACTTGCAGCGTGTTCTCTTTGAATTGGAACAACAGTTCAGTGAACAGATGAATCTACAGCCTCATCTGGATGAAAACGCGGATGACTTCGATCCACTCGAAATGGACCGCTATAACGAAATGCACACGACAATCTCACGTGTGCAAGAGGCTGTAGCCGACGTGCGTGAGGTTACTCAGGAGATGGAAGGACATATCCATAGCTTGAGTACACTGCATATCGCGCAATCCAGCTTGCAGAAAGAGACCCTCGACAATGTCTTAAGTACACGACAAGTCGAAGTCAGTACGATCTCTTCACGTTTACAACGTATCTTGCGTCAGGTGTGCCGTTCTACCGGTAAAGAAGCACGTTTAGTTATTCAAGGTGAAGATACGCTGGTGGATAGTAATATCTTGAACCAGCTAGCTGACCCGCTGATGCATATTATTCGAAATGCGGTCGATCATGGCTTAGAAAGTACAGGTTTAAGGCGTCAACGAGGTAAGCCAGAGCAGGGTACGATTACCCTCGGCTTCAGTCTTCATGACGGTCAGATCGAAGTAAGTTGTACAGATGACGGTGATGGCATCAATACCCAGCGCGTATTAGCGATGGCCCACGAGAAGAAATTGATCGAGCCAGATCTACCACTGAGCGCGGATGACGTTCACCGACTTATCCTGATTCCGGGTTTCTCCACCCGCGATCAGATCAGCCAGTTGTCGGGTCGTGGTATTGGTATGGATGTAGTCTATCAGCAGATCCTGCGTCTACAGGGTACCCTAGATATTCAATCCTCAGCAGGTGAAGGTACCTCCTTTACTTTGGCGATGCCGGCCAGCTCCTTGATGGTTAAAACCTTGCTGGTTCGCTGCGGTAAGCAGGTATTCGCATTGGCAGGCCATGGTGTTGAGCAAAGCTTAATCTCGTTGGATGGTAAGTTCCAAGAAACCGAAGAGGAGCTGTGCTTTATCCACGAGGGTGAGAGTTACCCAGTGTTTATGCTGGAAAATCTTCTGCATCAACGCAAGCATCTCTATCTTGAACCAGGTGCAGTACACCCTGTACTGATCGTTAATATGGCCCAAGGTGAGCGCGTGGCTGTTTTGGTCAAAGCGATCATCGCTCACCGAGAACTGGCCTTTAAACAGATGGGCGAATATGTACCGGATTTGCCGGGTATTCCGGGCCTAACTATTCTTGCCAACGGTGAAGCGGCGCCAATTGTCGACTTACCGGCCCGTATTCGCCATCAGCGAACCACTTTGTCTGATCAGCCTGTGCTACTAGACAATGAAATAGATATAGAACTTCCACGCCTGCTGGTAGTGGATGATTCTTTGAGTGCGCGGAAATCCCTTGAGACCCTGTTGAAAGACACAGGCTATGAAGTGATGACGGCGATAGACGGTTTGGATGCGTTGAATCAGGTGCGTAAGCGTCAGCCTGATTTGATTCTTACCGATATGGAGATGCCTCGAATGGGAGGCGTTGAATTATCGACCATCTTGAAAAACCGTGAAGAAACGGCTCATATCCCAGTGATAATGATCACCTCACGATCGACGGATAAACATAGATTAGAGGCAACGGATGCAGGAGTCGATGTGTATCTGACCAAACCATGGTCAGAAAACCATTTGTTAGATCAGGTGGAGAGCTTATTAGCTGAAGCTTGCGTCTAAAAAGGAGTATCTGATGCGTTTAATTCGTTATGTTTTGATGAGTTTTCTCTTTCTCAGTGGTCACAGTGCTGCTGAGATTACCTCGATTGAGCATGCCATAAATACAGCGTCTCACCAGAGTATGCTGACTCAGCAGATGCTGAAGGACTATATGCTTATTGGTTTGTCTGTGCGTGGCCGCAAGGCAGAGCAAGAGTTAGCTGAATCGATCAAAGATTATGAAGAAACTCAAAAACTGATTTTGGATTACGCCAAAACGGATGCAGAGAAACAAGCTTTAAAGCGTGCGGTTGAGCAATGGGAAGTGGTTAAGCCACTCTACCTTGCAAAGCCAACGCGGGAGAAGGCAACCGAAGTACGACAAGCAACCGAACTGCTGCTGCAACAGTGGAGCGCGGTCACAATGGAGATCGTTGAAAATAACGACAGTCGCTTCGGTAAAGTAATCAGCACAGCGGGTTTTGTCCGTATGTTGGCGCAACGTGTAACTAGCCACTATGCGCTTCGTGCATGGGGTTTCCAAAATGAATACAGCGAAGCCTTTATCAGCTCGCTACAGCTATTTGAACAGAACCGATCGGAGCTAGAAGGCGACCCGCTTAATAACGACCAGATCAAAGCTGAATTGAATAAAATCCAACGCGACTTCAAACGCTTTAAGGGGCTATCAGATACAGCGTCGGATAAAGGCCGTTTAGCCCTAGTGGTGCGGTCTGCAGAAAAGATCACCACCAGTATGGATAAAGTGACTGCGATGTATGTTTATCAAGGCTTGAGCTTTTAAAGCTCAATGAGCTATTTAGCGGCTTAACTACTCAACTACTGTGAAGCCTTAAGCCGTTCTAATTTCTCTTCTGAATACAGTGGGCCATCTTCTTCAGAGTAGAAATCCATTAATAAGTTTTTGGCCAGTAGAGCATCACTACTGTTGTTTTTAATTAGGTCTATTAAATATTCTTCAGCTAACAAGGGAGCTGGTTCAACACCATCACCTAAGTAAAGAAGAATGGATAAATTGTATCGAGTATCAATACCTAACTCTTTAGCTTTGGCCCAGGCTTTATAGGCTTTTTCGTTATCGGGTAATGGGGCATCATTCCCGAAGTACAAGCTACCTAAGTTGGCATAAGCATATTTGAATCCTTTCTGAGCTGCTGCTTGGTAATATTTCTCTGCTGCAAGAAAGTCTAAGTTCACGCAGCTATGCGAAGAATGAAGTAGACCAAGTTTAAAATTCGCATAAGGAATACCTTTTTCAGAACCTGCTTTGTAGATTTTGACTGCTTCTTTACAGTTTCCAGAGGCTAATAATTTATCTGCGTCTTGTAGGGAAGAGGCGTAAGTGTAGTGTGTGAAAACCAATAGGGATAAAAGCAAAGATGGTCTAAGCATTTTTGTCGAATTAGTCCGTTAATTGAGCAAAGAGAAAGGTGCAATAGGAACCTATTGCACCACCGCTATGTGTCTTCAGATAGTCAAAACTAACTTGCCCTGAGTTCTTCCTGATCTGCTGGCATCAAAAGCATCGCCGACTTTTTCAATCGGATAAGTATCCGCTAGTTGCAGCGCTAACTTACGGTCGGCATAAAGGCCTGCTAAGCGATCTAGCTGTTCGTTGTTAGCTTCTACACGGATAGGCTCCACTTTTACCTTCATCGCTTTACCCGCTGCGATAACCGCATCTTTGGTCACTGAGGGTAGGGTTACTAGTGTACCGCCCGGTTTTACACAGTTAAGCGCTTCGATACCGATCTCGCCGCCCATACCGTCAATAACCAGATCGACATTATCGATATGATCGGTGATTTTGTCGTTGTGGTAATCGATCACTAGATCTGCGCCGAGTGATTTCAAGAACTCATGGTTTTTAGCCGATGCGGTCGTTGCAACGCGCGCACCCATCCATTTTGCTAGTTGAATCGCTAAGTGACCGACACCGCCGGCACCTGCCAGAATCACCACTTGCTGGGATGCTTGTAGGTGGCCTTTATCAAACAATGCCTGCCATGCGGTTAGGCCTGCTAAACCTAGGCCTGCTGCTGCTTCAACTGGTAGGCCTTCAGGGCGAAGGCTAATTTGACCCGCCGGTGCAGCAATATACTCAGCAAAGCAGCCTGCTGCTTCAGGGAAACGGATTAAACCGAAGACTTCATCACCGACACTAAATTCAGTGACATCATCGGCAACGGCTTCAATCGTGCCTGCAAATTCCCAACCTGGAACAAAAGGTAACTCGCCAATAAACGGCGCAGCACCGCCGCCCGAACAGGTTTTCCAATCGATCGGATTTACGCCTGCGGCTTTGTTTTTGACGAGGACTTCACCTGAATTCAGTTCAGGTTTATCCAGTTCGGTATATTTTAAGACGTCGTTGGAACCAAACTGTGAAATTTGTATCGCTTTCATTTACTACTCCAGCAGCTGCGTAATACTAGCGTCGTTAATCTGCGCTATGGTCTGGTGGAAAAATAAGTTGCTCAACCAAGGCAGTGCAGCCGACTACATTGTTTTTTGGTACGCTAGGGAACCTTTTTCGGTTCAAAGGTCATCTGATCAATGAGCCGTAAGCATAAAACGGGTTACTTTCTACTGGCAATAAGTAAAGGCGAATGTGATGTATCTGGCAATATTAGAGCAATTTTTATTTTGGGGTGGTTTGCTAGTATTTTTGGTTTCTCTAGCGATGTACGCTGGACGCACCAAAGACTTTAAGTCGCTGGTGGAATTTTGGAAACCTACCATGGATATGACAAAGCGGGAATTTAACGTAAACCGCGTCGGTCTTATGATGATGATAGGTGCTGTTGCGATTAAATTAATTGTATTTTTAACTTACTAAAAGGTAATTATGAAAGGAAATCCAGTAAGAGGTGGAAGCTATGTTTTACGGGGCTTGCAGATGTTGCCAGACCCGGAGATTCGTCCCTTTGTACTTGTCCCACTACTAACCAATATTGTGCTGTTTGTAACCGCGATTTGGTTATTGTTTAGTAACTTTGGCGCTTGGGTCGATAGCTTAATTACAACGTTTCTACCTGATTGGGAGTGGTTGCAGTTCCTGCACTACGTTTTATGGCCAGTGATGGCCTTGTTAGTAATTGTCTTTGTTTATTACGGCTTCTCTATAGTCGCCAATATCATTGCTGCGCCGTTTAATGGCTTCCTATCTGAGAAGGTGGAGAAGCGTCTACGCGGTGATGTCGTCACTGACGATGGTTGGAAAGAGGTGATAGCGCTGATCCCAAGAGCGATTGGCCGCGAGCTTTCTAAGCTTGCCTATTACCTGCCGCGTGTTTTGTTTCTGTTGGTGTTGTCGTTTATTCCGGTGATTAACCTGATCTCGCCTTTCTTGTGGATCTTGTTCGGCGCTTGGATGATGGCGATTCAGTACTGCGACTATCCGATGGATAACAACAAAGTTAGCTTCAAGAATATGAAGCTGATGTTGAAATCTGATCGCCTAACGTCAATCGGTTTTGGTGGCTTGATTCAACTTGGCATGTTGGTGCCATTATTGAACTTGATCCTTATGCCTGCTGCGGTAGTTGGTGCAACCATCTACTGGGTCGAGGCCCACTCAACAAGTGAGATCGATCTGGACCAAAAACGTCTGGAATCGTAAATAAAAAAACGGCCTGCTTTGAGCAGGCCGTTTTGTTTTATCTCTTCAAAATAAGTTTAAGCGGAGTGTTCATCTTCCACATGAGACGGTGCGATCATCTCTGTTGGGAAATGGCAGGCAAAGGTGCTGCCTTTCCCTAGCTTACTCTTAATCGTTAGCTGGCCACCGTGACGCGCCAGCACGTGCTTCACAATGGCTAAGCCAAGGCCGGTGCCGCCACTGGCAGAAGAACGACTCTCATCCACACGATAGAAACGCTCGGTTAGACGTGGCAAGTGCATCGCCTCAATACCCGGACCTGTGTCTGTCACCGAGAAGTGGCCGCCTTGTTCGTCGGTCCACCAACGAACTTCAATCTTGCCGTTCGCCGGGGTGTAACGCACGGCGTTAAATACTAGATTGGAAAAGGCACTGTGTAGCTCAATCTCTTGGCCGTTAAGGTCAAAAGCGTTGTCGATATCGAGCGTGATCTTATGATCTTTATCTAGTGTTTTCGCCAGTTGCTCCGCATCTTCGACAATATGAGTCAGGACACTGCGGATCTGGATCGGGTGTTCGTCCGATGCTTGATTACTGGCTTCTAAGCGAGAAAGCAGCAATAGGTCTGAAACCAAGTTTTCCATTCGGCGCGCTTGGTTTTGCATAGAACTCAGACCGCGCAGCAACGGTTTTGGAAGAGCTTGGTCCAAGAAGGTCTCCAAGTACCCCCTGATCACCGTAAGCGGTGTACGCAGCTCGTGAGAAGCGTTAGCAACGAAGTCTTGTCGTGTTTGTTCCAAACGCATCAGACGAGAGACATCACGTGCGACTAACAGACGGTCTTCATCACCAAAGCGTGTAATATGGAATTGAATCTGAATATCACTGTGTGCCGGTGACGGTAGAGTAATCGAGTCGTTGTATTGACCGCGTTTGTAATAGCGAACAAAACGCGGATCACGCAGAAGGTTCATGACCGGCATACCGCGGTCCGATTCCTGATTAAGCCCTAATAGATGGTTAGCAGACTCATTCCACCACTCTAAGTTGTGGTGTCTATCGATGATGATAATGGCATCGGAGAGGGCGGAAGTAGAGTCCTGAAAGCGCGAGATAATGCTTTTTAAGCGATCTTCGCGCTTTTGACGACCACGCTGCAGGCGTGAAAGCTCATCAAAAAGCTCACCCCAATGGCCTGTGCACTCTGGTGGTTCCTCTTCCACTTCGGATTGGAACCACTGCATCAAACGATTGAATTGGCGTGCCTGAAAGATGGCCCATACAAATAGGCTTAATGCTAATGCCCAACTTGGGTAACCAATTAATAGCCCCAAAGCAAAGGAGCATCCACTCACCAGCAATAAGCTGGTAAACATCGAGTGGCGGTTTTTGTGCATGGCTTTTCCTTGCTAACTAATCAGGCTACATCGGCAGAGAAGCGGTAACCCGTTCCTCTGACAGTTTGTACCAGATAGTCATGACGCTCGCCAAGTGCTTTTCGTAAACGACGGATATGAACATCAACAGTACGTTCTTCAACGTAGACGTTACCACCCCAAACCATGTCCAGTAGTTGGCCACGAGAGTAGGCACGATCTTGGTGTGTCATAAAGAATTGCAGTAGGCGAAATTCAGTCGGGCCCAGTTCGATTGGTGACTGATCAGAGGTTACGCGGTGCGAAATAGGATCTAGGGTTAGACCGTCCACTGTGACTGGCTCTTCAATACCTTTAGGCGTTGTACGGCGCAGTACAGTCTTGAGACGGGCTACAAGTTCGCGTGGTGAAAAGGGCTTAGTGATGTAATCGTCTACACCGGTTTCTAGACCTTTAATTTTATTATCTTCATCGGCTTTAGCCGTGAGCATAATAATTGGGATATCGGCAGTGGTTTCATCTTTGCGCAGACGGCGCGCAAATTCGATTCCGCTCATGCCTGGCATCATCCAGTCCAACAAAACCATATCTGGCTTGTCATCCACGATCAGGCCGTGTGCTTCTGTGGCATTGCTTGCTTCGAAGCAGTCGTAGCCAGCCATTTCTAGCGCAACAGCGATCATTTCGCGAATTGGCGCCTCATCATCAACAATCAGGACGCGTTTGGATAGAGACATGCGTAATTGCCCTTTTCAACTCAATTTATCGACGCCAATATTAGAAGACAATAGTGTTACACAAATATGACAAACGGTAACAATTCACCATAAACAGTTAAAAAGTAGCTGATTTTGGGGCGTTTTACAGTAAATCTAAGGCCGCATAATGGCCTGCAAGGCCAATAAAAATCGCAAGGCCAACGTAATGATTATTCAAGAAAGCCTTAAAGCAGGCATCGCGCTCGCGATCTCTAATCAATAGTTGCTGATAGACAAATAAAACGCCTGCCACAGCAAGGCCAACATAGTAGATCCAGCCCAGTTGTAACTTCATTCCCAGTAGTACAAATGTCAGTAGGGTAGAGGCCTGAAGCACACCAATAATCACTTTATCGGCATCGCCAAATAGAATAGCGGTCGATTTGACCCCGATCTTAAGGTCATCATCGCGATCCACCATGGCATACATGGTGTCGTAGGCTACAGTCCATAGCAGAGTTGCTATGTAGATAAGCCATGCATAAGCTGGAACGGTTTCAGTTACGGCGGTAAAGGCCATAGGGACCGCCCACGCAAATGCAGCGCCTAGCACCACCTGCGGTAGATGGGTGTAGCGCTTCATAAACGGATAGCAAGCTGCGAGTAAGAGGCCGCCACCGGATAACAGGATAGTGGTGAGATTGGTAAAGAGTACGGCAATAAACGCGATCAGCATCAATCCGGCAAACAGCACTAAGGCTTCTTTGGCGGTCACTATACCTGCTGGAATAGGGCGCTGTGCGGTACGTTTTACATGACCATCAATTTTACGGTCAGCAAAGTCATTGATGACACAACCAGCCGAGCGGGTTAGGAAAACCCCAAGGGTAAAGATAATAAGGATGTCATAGCTTGGAATACCTTCGGCTGCAATCCAAAGTGCCCAGTAGGCTGGCCAAAGCAGTAGATAGATCCCAATTGGCTTGTCTACGCGCATAAGGCGACTGTAACCAATCAGTTTTTCTTTGGTCGAAATCGGTGTTGAGGTGCTCGGTGAAGCCATGATCAAGCTCTGCTTAACAAGGTTTCGGCCATTCTACCTCTCCAGCTGGTCGCTGGAAACGCTGAGTTAATCTTAACTCGCGATGAGAGCGGTTACCCCCTAGTTTTCTCCTCTGTAGAGAGGAAAAACTGACTTCCCTGTGCAACCGTTCCATCTTGTATCTATAGCTACCGGTTATTACAGCATGATTTGAACCTGATCATCGACAAAGCGAGCAGGCCACACTGGTACGCTGACATCGGGTTCTTCGATGCAGGCACCTGAGCTAAGTGAAAAGTGTTGTTTGTATAAAGGCGATGCCACCATCGGCTCGCCTTGCAGATCGCCGATCAAACCGCGAGATAGCACGTTAGAACCGCTAAACGGGTCGTTGTTACCTACGGCAAAGATCTCGTTCTCATACTCTGGGATATAGAACAGTGCGATCTGTTGGCCCTCATGCATAGCGGCGACGCCAGAATGAGGGATAAGGTCGTTTTTGCTGCACAGATCGATCCATTCAGCGTTGCTATCAACAGTCGTCATAATAAATATCTCCTAATCGCTAGTTATGCTGGACGGATCTGATCACGTTCCATGATATGAACGATCTGCGGATCAGCCTGCTCTTCAGTGTTCACGAAAGTACGGAAACGTTTTAGTTTCTCTTCGTCTTCTAGTGTCGACTTCCACTCACACTGATAGGTCTCTACTACATGGCTCATTTGTGATTCGAGTTCTGCGGCAATCTCTAGTTTGTCATCGATTACCACTTCGCGAAGGTAATCTAGACCACCTTCTAAGTTATCCATCCAAACCGACGTACGCTGTAGACGGTCCGCTGTTTTCACGTAGAACATTAGGACACGGTCGATGTAGCGAACCAGTGTTTCGTCATCTAGGTCGGTCGCAAATAGATCGGCGTGACGAGGTTTCATACCACCGTTACCGCAAACATAGAGGTTCCAACCGTTTTCCGTCGCAATTACACCGATATCTTTACTCTGCGCTTCCGCACATTCACGGGTACAGCCTGATACAGCAAATTTGATTTTGTGAGGTGAGCGCAAGCCTTTGTAGCGGTTCTCAAGTTTGATCGCCATGCCAGCACTGTCATTGACACCGTAGCGGCACCAGGTGCTACCTACACAAGATTTCACAGTACGTAGGGACTTACCGTAGGCGTGACCTGTTTCGAAACCAGCATCGACGAGTTCTTTCCAGATCAACGGTAGTTCGTGTAGCTGAGCGCCGAATAGGTCGACACGCTGACCACCGGTGATTTTGGTGTAAAGGTTATATTTCTTCGCAACCTGACCTAACACGATCAGTTTGTCTGGTGTGATCTCACCGCCGGCAACACGAGGAACGATGGAGTAAGTACCGTTCTTCTGCATGTTCGCCATAAAGGTATCGTTAGTATCTTGTAGAGATACCAATGGCTCTTCCATGATGTGCTCATTCCAGCAAGACGCCAAAATTGAACCAGCAGTAGGCTTACAGATCTCACAACCTAGGCCTTTACCGTGTTTTTCTAGTAGTTCAGAGAAAGAGCGGATGCCTTCAACACGAATGATGTGATAAAGCTCTTCACGGGTGTATGCAAAGTGCTCACAAAGGTCGGTATTTACTTCAACACCGCGTTTTTCTAATTCGCAATCAACAACGCTCTTCAGCATCGCTGCACAGCCACCACAACCCGAAGCGGCTTTTGTGGCATCTTTGACGTCTGCAACAGAGGTTGCTCCTTCATCGATAGAGCAGCAAATCTGACCTTTAGTTACGTTTAGGCAAGAACAGATAGTCGCTTCGTCTGGTAGCGCATCTGGACCTAATGCTGGTGCAGCCGAACCATCCAGCGATGGCAGGATTAGACTTTGTGGCTTTTCTGGTAGATCGATACCGTTAAGCGCATATTGTAGTAAAGTATCGTATTTACTGTTATCACCTACCAGTACTGCACCTAGAAGCTTAGTGCGATCTTCAGAGACAACGATACGGTAGTAAACCTGCTCGTCTTCATCAGAGTAGCGGTAGCTGATGCTGCCCGGTGTCTGACCGTGAGCATCACCGATAGAGCCTACATCTACACCTAGAAGCTTCAGTTTGGTACTCATATCAGCGCCAGTAAAGGCGCTGTCATCGCCCGCAATTGCAGCCACAGCTGTTTTAGCCATAGTGTAACCCGGAGCTACCAAACCAAAGATCTGGTTGTTCCAAAGTGCACATTCACCAATCGCATAAATGTTTTCATCAGAAGTACGGCACTGATCGTTAACCATGATGCCGCCACGTTCGCCAATCTCTAGGTCACTTGAACGTGCTAACGTATCTTGTGGGCGGATACCTGCGGAGAACAGGATCAGATCGGTTTCTAGGTGTGTACCGTCGCTGAAGTTCATGCGGTAGGTATGTTCTTCACCAGCAACGATCTCAGTTGTCGCTTTGTTGCAGTGAACATCTACATCCAGATCTTCAATTTTATTTTTCAGTAGCTCGCCGCCATCTTCGTCTAACTGCACTGGCATTAGGCGCGGTGCGAATTCAACCACGTGAGCTTTAAGGCCCAGAGATTTCAGGGCATTCGCTGCTTCTAGGCCCAATAGGCCACCACCCACTACAACGCCAACTTTAGCCGATTTCGCACATGCTTGGATCTTATCTAGATCTTCTAAAGTGCGATAAACAAAGCAGGCATCACCATCATTACCCGGTATCGGGGGGACAAATGGGTAAGATCCGGTCGCCAAGACCAAGGTGTCGTAGGGATATGTACCTTGTTCTGTGATGACCTGCTTTGCATCGCGATCGATTTGCGTAGCACCTTCGCTCAAGTGAAGGCTTACGCTATGACTTTCATAAAAGTTATCTTCTACCAGACACAGATCCTGATACGTGGAACCGCCAAAATATTCAGAAAGATGGACACGGTCATACGCTGCGCGATCTTCTTCAGCCAGGATGTGAACGTCATATTCATTCGCGCTCTCTCCCGTTACAAAGTTTTCGACAAAGTGGTGTCCTACCATGCCGTTACCAATAACGACTAACTGTTTTTTAGGGCTGCTTGTCATAGCGGAATTACCTATATTTTGTTCTTCGATAACCTCGTCGCAAAGTGGGCTGCCAAATAGCAGCTGCGATCTACAGGCGCTCAAATCTGTGTTGTTCTTTAATTGGTCCAAATACCATTGGCCTTCACGTACATCGCCATACAAAACGGCACCTTTCAGGCGATTGTCTTGTAACCAAAGCTTGCGATAGTGATTGAGCTTCAGATCGTGATAAACCAAGGTTTCGGTGTTTTCGTCATCGCTTAAGTCACCGCAGGAGAACAGTTCCACTCCGCTGATTTTCAGCTGAGTAGCAACCGCTTCTTCCACATACTGCGCTGACTGCTCTAATAGGGTTGCGGTTAGAATTTCGGCTTGTTGCCAAATCGGTGCGACTAAACCGTAAGTAAATTGATCAAACTGGCAGCATTCGCCCAGTGCAAAGATGTCGCTATCACTGGTGCGCATCTGGTTATCGACACAGATGCCGCGCTCGCAGGTTAAGCCGCTCTGTTCAGCGAGTGCTTTGTTTGGTGTTACGCCGATCGCGGTAATAACCAGATCAGCTTTTAACTTCTCGCCGTCTGATAGATGAACAGATTCAACATGTTCCTCACCAACAATGGCTTCAGTAACTGCATCTAGACGGAATTTAAGGCCGCGCTCTTCCAGAGAGTTCAACAGCATCGCTGCAGCTGTGCTATCTAACTGGTTGTTCAGTAGGTAAGGTGCGCGTTGCAGGACCGTGACATCCATACCCAGAACTCGCAGACCTTCTGCGGCTTCCAGACCTAAGAAACCACCGCCGATCACAACTGCATGTTTGTGGCTTTTTGCCATCTCTTTCATGCGGTCTACATCTTTCAGGGTGCGGAAATTCATCACGCCATCCAGATCGAGGCCCGGTAGAGGTACGCGAGTCGGGTAAGAGCCTGTAGCCATCACCAACTGGTCATATTCAACTTCTATGCCTGATTGGCTAATAACTTTCTTGTTCTCACGATCAATAACTTCTACTGGATCGCCACTGTGTAACTGGATCCCCTGTTCCGCATACCACTCATGTGTCAGCGTAATAATATTTTCCAGTGGCGCTTCACCGCTTAGTAGGTGAGATAACAAAACGCGGTTATAGCTGCCGCCGGGTTCTTCACCAAAAACAGTAATATCAAACTGGCCTGCCGCCGATTCGCTCAGGCATTGCAGTAGACGGCCTGTTGCCATGCCGTTGCCAATAATGATTAGTCGTCTTTTCATCTCAAACCCAACGTCAAAAAATAAAAAAAGGCGTTATCCATGCAGCACTTCAGGAAAGTGCCGATGGAGAACGCCTTTGTTCTCTTAGCCCGATTTTTGTAACTAAAACTGCAGAAAAATCACCCCAACAGATATTTGTTACGCAATAGATATAGCAGGGGGTGTGCCAATTTAAATAAAATGCTTATAAAACATATAGTTAGTTTTTCTTGGTTTTTTTAATGCTCACAATAAGAGTGTGAATTTGAAGCATAAAGCTATTGTTGTGACCTGTTATGGTGCGCTGCAATAGGGCGTAGATCATTCCAGCATGCTTAATAGAACCAAATTGGAGATCAACAACACTCCGGCTAGAAGCTTCCAAACCAATACTGGGTTTTTCTCCAATAATGGTTGGTGCTGAATCTTGGCTGCCAGTGCATGGTTCGGACGGGTGAAATCTTTTTCAAACTCAGAGAATGCGTCATAACGGAAACGCGGATTAGGTTGCAGCGCTTTACGTAAGCAGCCTTCGACCCAAAGCGGTAGATCTTTGCGATGGTGCAGAGCCGGAATATATTCCAGCTCGGCGTAGTTAGCGATCTCTGCAGAAGAGGATGACATCTCTTTGTAGGGCAGCTTCCCGGTGATCATCTCGTAAATGATGACAGCAAAAGAGAACAGATCCGATTTAAAGCTGCCGGATTCTCCCATCAGATACTCAGGTGCAATGTAATTCACCGAACCTTGCGGAATCGCTTTATCTAGAGGTGAGCTCATCTCCTCGATACCCGCTATTTTCGCAGTGCCAAAGTCGATAATTTTTACCCTCCCATCCTGATTGATCATGATGTTTTCGGGTTTAAGGTCCTGATGCACCATATCTGCTCGTTGGAACGCTCTTAGCCCTTGAATGATCTGCTTAGCGAGCTTGCGCACCTCATCTAACGGTGGATTAGGATTGTCGTTCATCCACTCGCGCAGGTTCATCCCCTGAATGTGCTCACCGACATAATAGAGAAACAGCTTTTGCTGTCGGCACGGATAGGTTTTCATCACATGGTGATGATCGATCCGTTGCCCCACCCACTCTTCGCGGATAAAGCCATCCAGGTATAAGGAATCATCGGAGAAATTAGTTGATGGCGCTTTGAGTACGTATTGCTGGTGAGTTTCTCTGTCTTTCACCAGATACATATGGCTTCGCGTGCCACTAAAAATCAGGTCGAGTATTTCATAGCCATCGATCTGATTGCCAACTTTCATCACTGGAGGAATAGGCAATTGAGTCAGTTGTTGGTGACTCTCTTCCAGCGATTTTACGGGCAGTTCATCGACACAGATGATCAGCGCAGTGAGGTTATCGTCACTGCCTTTAGCTAAAGCACTGCTAATCAGTGTATCCGCGGCTTTTTCCGGATCAGAAAAAGCCTTCGCGAGAACCTCTTTCATCTCGGCGCGGGTTAAAAAATCGTGCACCCCATCGGTGGTCATCAATAAGAGGTCGCCATCATTGAGTGGTCGAGTCGAATAATCGACTTCTAAATGACGATCGCCCCCTAAAGCCCTAGCTAAGTAACTATGCCCGCCCGATTTTCGCACATGATCTTGGCTCAACTGTTCCAGCTCTCCTTGCTGGAAGTGATAGATGCGTGAATCTCCCACATGGAACATATGTAGGGTGTTGGACTTAATTACCAAGGCCGAGAAGGTACAAAGCATATTGTCCTGCTCGCGATGGCTAAGGTTATTCTCTTTGTGCAACCAGCGGTTTAAGGCAGTCATTACACGGGATACTGAGTTTCGTACACTCCAACTATGGGGCGTACTGAAATAGTCCTGCATAAAACTGGTAACACTGGTTTGGCTGGCAATATGGGAATCTGCGCAGCTGCTGACACCATCGGCAATCACTGCCGCAGCCCCTTTGAACTCCCGATCTGCCTTGTCTGGAATATGAGCCGCAAACGCATCCTGATTGACGGGTTTGATCCCCGCAATTGATTTACCGCCAAAGCGTATGGATAACGTTTTCTTACTCATATTCATGCCTATCGCAGAATCAGAAAAGCAGCCCAATCAGATTGGGCTGCGTAAGTTTTGCCTCTCTCTTAAAGGCAAAATTGCTACGAGCTCTTGTCTAAAGTCTCTTACCTTCTTAGCGAAGAAATCGTTTTATGAAACTTTAATCAGTTCCACTGTACCGTCTTCATTTACTTCCGCCATGTGACCTTTTGGTTCTTCTAGCAGTAGTAGTGCCAAGAAACCAAGTACAGCCGTTACTGCGATCACGGTGAAGAAAGTAGAGTAATCAACCATCGATAGTACAGTTAGATAAAACACTGCGCCTACGTTGCCGTACGCACCTGTCATACCGGCAATCTGACCTGTCAGACGACGCTTGATCAGTGGTACAACCGCGAATACAGCACCTTCACCCGCCTGTACAAAGAAAGAGCATGCCATCGCAGCCGCAACGGCTAGGAATAGTGGCCATGTACTATCAATCATAGACATCGTTGCATAACCTGCAGCCAAACCAGCGGTTAGAATCAATAACGTTTTCTTACGACCGAAACGGTCACTGATCCAACCACCACCTGGGCGGGACATTAGGTTCATGAATGCGTAAGCAGAGGCTAGAAGACCTGCGTAAACCATATCTAGCTCGAATACTTCAGAGAAGAACAGTGGCAGCATAGACACAACTGCTAGTTCAGAACCGAACGTCGCGAAGTAAAGTACGTTCAGTACCGCAACCTGCTTGAATTTGTACTGCTCAACTTCAGGAACTGGCTTCTCAAAGATCTCTTTGTTTACTTTGTATGCACTTACACAATCGTAAACAAGGATTGCACCTAAGCTCACATAGATTGCTACTGCAGCCATATCAGAAAGGATAGATACACCTGCTGGTGAAAGCTTCCACGTTAGCAGAGAAAGAGCAGCGTACATTGGCAGCTTCATGATTAGCATGAAGACGAAGTCTCCTTTGCTGGTTACTTCCATGCCGCCAATTTTCTTCGGCTTGAAGTAAGTAGAGCCTTTTGGCGTATCAGATACGTTTTTGTACCAGATAAAGCTGAAGCCAAGGCTCATCAAGCCAGTTAGGCCTACTGCGTAACGCCAGCCGTCTTCACCACCAAACATCAATGCCAGCGTTGGTAGCAACATAGCGCCTGCAGCCGAACCGAAGTTACCCCAGCCGCCGTAGATGCCTTCTGCAGTACCCAGCTCATTTGCAGGGAACCACTCACTTACCATACGGATACCGATTACGAAGCCCGCACCGATAAAGCCTAGTAGGAAACGTGAAATCGCTGCCTGAGCAAAGTCAGTGGATAGAGCAAAAAGGAAACACGGAATACTGGCGATAAACAGTAGCGCAGCGTAAGTGATACGAGGGCCGTATTTATCGGTCAGCATACCAATGATGATGCGAGCAGGAATGGTTAGCGCAACGTTCAGAATAAGAAGTGTTTTTACTTCAGCTGGCGTTAGGCTCAGTGATTGGGCAATTGCACCCAGTAATGGAGCATGGTTGAACCAGACAAAAAACGTAATAAAGAATGCCATCCAGCTCATGTGCAAAATCTTCATTTTGCCGCTGAAAGCAAAAATATTTAGCTTTCCTGAGTCGTTCATAATAGGGGCCTCGTAAGGTTTTAAAAGCAATAAAAAAGGCGCTCAGACCTCTGTCCTTAACCTTGGGTGGTAGGTTAGGGAGAGAGGTATGAACGCCTTTGTTCGATCCAATGCGAGGATTTACCGCTCCATCGTTGGAGCATTCAGACTAGCTAATAAGGTGCGCTGTATTGGTGCGCTTTTTTAGCTGTGCACTGCTTTAGCCTGATCCAATCCTATAAATCACCATTGAAATGTAGGGTTTTGGTGCTTAAGCAGCTTGTTCCTCGCTTTCTGCTTTATCATCCTGCACATCCTGTGCCAGATCCTGCTTTTTATCCTCTTTTGGTGCGGAATCAGTGCTATCAGGTTTGCGCTGCTTCTCATATAGGAAGGTCAGAACTTCATGACGATAGTGGTTGTACTGTGGGTCATCCGCCAATGCGATACGGTCACGTGGACGCGGCAGGTCGATTTCAAGAATCTCACCAACAGTCGCAGCTGGACCATTGGTCATCATCACAATACGGTCAGATAGCAGTACTGCTTCATCGACATCGTGGGTAATCATGATCACGGTGTTGTTGAGATCTTTTTGGATCTCCATCAGAGAGTCCTGCAGGTGAGCACGGGTTAGGGCATCCAAGGCACCAAATGGCTCATCCATCAGCATTACGGTCGGTTCCATTGCTAGGGCACGGGCGATACCGACACGCTGCTTCATACCACCGGAGATCTCATCAGGACGTTTGTCCATCGCGTGATCCATGTGTACGAGCGATAAGTTGTGCTCAATCCACTCGCGCATCTCTGCTTTTGATTTCTGCTTACCGAAAACCTGTTTCACGGCTAGCTCAACGTTTTCGTAAGCGCTTAACCATGGCAATAGGGAGTGGTTCTGGAAAACCACTGCACGTTCAGGACCCGGTGCGTTGACCTCTTTACCATCAAGCAGGCAGCCACCTTTAGTTGCTTGATAAAGGCCTGCAACGATATTCAGTACAGTCGATTTACCACAACCGGAGTGACCGATTAGCGAGACAAACTCACCTTTATTAATGGTTAAGTTCACATCCTGTAGCGCTTTAAATGGGCCATTAGGGGTTGGGAAATCAATATCTACTTTTGTTAGTTCTAAATGCTTTGGAGGCTGAGTCATGATAATTCTCCTGCCGAGAGGCTTGGCCTCTCAGGCTCTAAATTCTGTGAACGTTTTTCTTAACGTCTTATTTATCTAAGTACCGCAGTCTTATCCCAAGACACTTTCTTCTGTAGGAACAACATAACGCGGTCTAGTAGGAAGCCGATTAGACCAATCACAAGCACGGCTACCATGATTCGGCCTAGGGAGCTGGAGCTACCGTTCTGGAACTCATCCCAAACGAACTTACCTAGACCTGGGTTTTGCGCCAGCATCTCTGCGGCGATCAACACCATCCACGCGATACCCAGCGATAGACGCAGACCTGTGAAGATCATTGGGATAGAGGATGGCAGTACAATTTTTGTGACATGGGCGAACCAGCTCAGACGTAGTACCTGAGATACGTTCTGTAGATCTTTGCTGATGCTAGATACACCTACCGCTGTGTTAAGCAGTGTTGGCCACAAACTACATAGAGATACAGTGATTAGAGATGTCACAAAGGACTTAGCAAACATTGGATCCTTGCTGACATAAACCGCACTGACAACCATAGTAACCAGCGGCAACCATGCCAGTGGTGATACCGGTTTAAACAACTGAATTAACGGGTTCAGTGCAGAGTAAAGCGTATTGTTTAAGCCGATCACGATACCCGCAGGGATAGCGATCAGGGATGCCAGAATAAAGCCTGACAATACCGTTACTAGGCTAGTGCCGATCTGATCAAAGAACGTCGGGTTGCCTGTGTAAGGGCGAATTTTTACTTTAGCGTTTGGATCTTTTTCTAGTTTCTTAGCGTTACGCTTCTCTTGGCGCTCATAGAAAGAGGCCTCTTTATTACGTTCATTCTGGTGATCGTTCACCAAATTGATTGATTGTTCATACACTGCCATTGGGCCCGGGAATGCGCCCAAGGATGTATTAATGCTTTTCGCGCCGATCTCCCATACGAAAAGGAAAATTAGTAGACCAACCAGAGGTACCAGAAGGGTTTTGCTGAACTTCTTTAGATTGTCTTTCGGATTTTCAAAAAAGGCACTGATGCCTGATAGTGCTGATGTATTACTCATAACTTGCTACTCCCTCGTTGACCTGAATTCCTCCCCCGAAACCAAGGGGGAGGAATATGCTTAACCAGTCAGATTAGATTTTCTGTTCTGGTTGCAGACCAATGTTGAACTTCTTCAGGTAGTCGTTTGGCTTCTTACCGTCGTAAGTGATGTTGTCGATGAAGTGAGTCTGCGGAGCACGGAAACCATCTTCAGTATTGAAGTCTGGGAACATGTCTGGCGTCATCTTACCTTCTTCGATTAGCTCTTTAGCTGCTGTTGCGTAGATATCAGGACGGTAAACTTTCTTCGCGATATCCATGAACCACTGGTCAGACTTAGGTTCAGAGATCTGACCCCAACGACGCATCTGAGTTAGGTACCAGATCGCATCGGAGTAGTACGGGTAAGTCGCGTTGTAACGGAAGAATACGTTGAAGTCTGGCACTTCACGCTTATCGCCTTTTTCGTACTCAAATGTACCTGTCATTGAGTTAGCAATAACGTCGTAGTCCGCACCAACATAGTTAGGCTGAGACAAGATTTTTACTGCTTCTGAGCGGTTCGCATTGTTGTTATCGTCCAACCATTTAGCTGCACGGATCATCGCTTTAACAACACGAAGGTGAGTATTCGGGTTTTCATCTGCCCATGCTTTAGATACACCAAATACTTTCTCTGGGTTGTTTTTCCAAATCTCGTAGTCAGTTACTACAGGTACACCAATACCTTTAAATACAGCCTGCTGGTTCCATGGCTCACCTACGCAGTAACCGTAGATCGTGCCTGCTTCCATTGTTGCTGGCATCTGTGGTGGCGGTGTTACAGATAGTAGGGCATCGGCATCGATCGTACCGGATGTATCACCTTTATGCGGTGCGTAGTAACCTGGGTGGATACCGCCCGCTGCTAGCCAGTAACGTAGCTCATAGTTGTGGGTAGATACTGGGAATACCATACCCATATTAAATGGCTTACCGTCGTCTTTATATTTCTCAACAACAGGTTTTAGTGCATCGGCTTTGATTGGGTGTACTGGTTTGCCATCAGCTTGTTTAGGCACATACTCTTTCATTTGATCCCAAATATCGTTAGATACAGTGATCGCGTTACCGTTAAGGTCCATAGAGAATGCAGTGATGATATGAGACTGCGTACCGAAACCGATAGTGGCACCTAGCGGCTGACCTGCAAGCATGTGTGCGCCATCAAGCTGACCGTCAATGACGCGGTCGAGAAGAACTTTCCAGTTTGCTTGCGCTTCTAGCGTTACGTAGAGGCCTTCATCTTCAAAGAAGCCTTTTTCGTACGCAACCGCTAGAGGAGCCATATCTGTCAGTTTGATAAAACCAAACTTCAGATCTTCTTTTTCAGGCTCACCAATTGCTGCCCATGCAGGGACGGTAATTAATGATGCAGCTAAAACTGCACCGCTGATAACTTTACTTAGTAGAGCCTTTTTCTTCTTAAGCATGGATCGTTCTCCCAATCTTAAAAACAAAAAGGCGCCGAACATGATCACATCACTGTGATCAGCCGAGGCGCCTTTGCCTAGTTTCAAATTTTGTGACCTTCTGGGTCATGTTTAACTTTTAGAGTGCACCGCCATTGGTGCTCTCATTTGTTATCTAATAGAGCAGATGCTGTGCCAGAGTTTATTGAACTCAATAAAAACAATAAGTTATGGTAGTTCTGTGTGTTTCTGTAAGTTTAGGTCGTGGTTTGTTGCGGTGCACAATAGGGCTTTTGGTCATTAAGTTGGTGCAAAAGTGCGAGAGCAAAAATGGGGCAAGTGAAGCTTGTTTTGGGGCGAAAGGTTTAAAAAGGGGCTTTAAATGGAATAAAGATTATCAATAGAAGGGCGGGTTTTAGGATCGGAGCTTTGTAGAGAAAAAAAGCTCAGTTCTTATGAACTGAGCCTGTTCTTTTCAATTTAGATTTAAGCGCCGATCCAGTCGTGATATAGATCTTTGCGATAGACGTTATGAACGATCTCATCTTGATCAAATGCCTGCTCGCCAATCTGGCCGCATTTACGCATCTGATCGATTAAGAACAGCCCATGGTCAGGATCTGGGCAGTTCACATTCTCGCCGGAGAAATGCTGCTCCATCGAATAGGGTGGAGTGAACTTAGATAGTTGCTCTGCTGCTTGATCTAAATAAGGTGGCAGTGCGAGTAGTTTTAATATCTCAGCCTGATTACTTGGATCTTCTGCCCATAGGCAGGCTTCGTGGAGTGCTTTAATTAAAGCGCGGTGGGTATTTGGGTGTTGATCAGCCCACTGTTGCGTGACGCCCAGCACTTTCTCCATATGGGAGCCCCAAATCTTATGGCCGGTACTCACAAGGCCACCAATCTGTTGCACTAAAGCTAAGCTATTCCAAGGTTCACCTACGCAGTAACCATCAATCAGACCGGTGGAAAGGTTATCTAGCATTTTGGTCGGTGGTACCGCGACCAGCTGCACATCCTCTTCGGTATTGATGTTGTTCTGGTTTAACCAGAAGCGTAGTTGGTAGTGATGGTTTGAGTAGGGGTAAACGGTTGCGATAACCGGTTTGCGTCCGCTTTGTTGGATCAGCTCTTTAAACTGTTGGCCTACTTGCTCGCAGTCATCCCAATCAGAGATCTTATTCGACAGCGCTATATACAGTTCTTGCGATAGAGTGATAGCCGTACCGTTCTGGCTGAGGGATAACGCCGTCATCATCGGTGTAGGGTTACCGTTTAAGCCTAATGTTGCAGCCAGCGGCATTGGTGCCAGCATATGGGCTGCATCAAATAATCCAAAACTTACTTTGTCGCGAATAGAGGCCCAAGAGGACTCTTTACTCAGGATGACATTCAAACCATGTTTCTTAAAAAAGCCTTTCTCGCGCGCAACAACCAAAGGGGTACAATCGAGCAGTGCCACAAAACCTAGTTTCAGGTCAGTTTTTTCTAGTGTCAGTGCTTCTGACATATCAGCTCCTATCTCTTTTACTTACTCAGGCCGTTCGCCAGTTGTAAAACTTCAATCACATTTCGTGCCACATCGGGAATTTTCTGACCTCGGTCCATCGCAAGCTTACGCAGGGTTTGATATGCCTGTTCTTCGTCGCAGCCTTGATGCTTCATCAGCATGCCTTTGGCTTTCTCTATGGTTTTGCGTTCTGCCAGTTGGTTTCTGGTTTTCTCCAACTCTTCACGTAATAAACTGTGAGCATCGAAATGAGCAATCGCCGTATCCATAATCGCTTTTACGCGGTCTGGTTGTAGGCCGTCGGCTATATAAGCGCTGACACCGGCGTTGATTGCTTCGGCCATCGTCCTGCGGTCGTTCTGTTGTTCCGCAAAGAAAACGATCGGGCGTGGATTGTTCTGGCTCATCGTCGCCATACTTTCCAGCGTGTCACGGTTAGGTGAATCCATATCTATAATGACTATGTCGGGGTGGTTCTCCTCGACATGCTTATTTAGATCAGTGGTGTTAGGTAGATGACAGACAACATGGTGCCCTAGCGTATTTAACGCCTTCTCAAGCGCATTCACACGAATGGGCTCGTCATCGATCAACAGCACGTTTAAACAGTTTACTTTACTCATTAATCCAGTTCCGGAATTGGATAGCCTGTCATAAAGCAATATTTGTTCCATGGTTATTCGGGCGCTTTATGGCACGCGCTTTGCTGTACTAGGAGCAATACATTTTGATGCGCAACGGTGCGTGCTTACTCTGTCTTCAGTTTAGGGTATGCAGGTGCCTGCATTCCAAAAAACTGACCAGTAAGCCAAATATTTACGTTGCTCCTGGATAGTTTTATTGGAGGTAAAGATGCAAACGACAACGACCTGTCCTTACTGCGGCGTGGGCTGCGGGGTAAAGGCCGAAATTGCTGACGATTGCGTAGTTGCAGTAAAGGGTAACGAAGAACACCCCGCTAATTTTGGCAGATTATGTGTAAAAGGCTCCTCATTAAACGAGGTATTAGGGGCCGAAGGGCGCTTACTCAACCCAGTCGTCGATGGCGAAATTGTTGAGTGGGACAGTGCTCTTGAAACAGTCGCGGAAGGTTTCAAGCGCACCGTAATGGAGCACGGGCCCGATTCTGTGGCCTTTTATCTCTCCGGCCAGCTCCTTACCGAAGATTACTATATTGCCAACAAACTGATGAAAGGCTTTGTCGGCACCGCCAATGTCGATACCAACTCGCGCCTTTGTATGTCATCAGCCGTAGCTGGTTATAAGCGCGCTTTTGGTGCCGATGCTGTTCCTTGCTGCTATGAAGATCTAGAACTAGCCGAGCTGATCATCATCACCGGCTCAAACGCTGCGTGGAACCATCCAATCCTTTTCCAACGCATGAAAGCGGCAAAAGCTAAGAATCCTAATCTGAAAATAGTAGTGGTAGACCCTCGTCGAACCGCGACTTGTGATATCGCCGATCTGCATATTCAGCTCAAAGCCGAAACCGATAGCTCTCTGTTTACTGGTTTGCTTTCTTACTTAGCGCGTCATGATCATCTTGATTACGAATATATCGCCAACTTCACTGAAGGCTTCGCTGATGCCCGTGCTAATGCCGAGCTTACTTTCCCAGATGTTGAAAGCGTGGCTAAAGCTTGTGATCTGCCTATCATGCAGTTGCGCACCTTCTTTGAGTGGTACGCCAAAACTGAAAAAGTTGTGACCTTCTATTCGCAAGGGGTGAACCAGTCAGCTAGTGGAACCGATAACTCTAATGCCATTATTAACTGTCACCTTGCGACGGGTCGCCTAGGTAGAGAGGGTGCAGGACCGTTCTCTATTACTGGGCAGCCAAACGCAATGGGTGGCCGCGAAGTCGGTGGCCTAGCGAATCAGCTTGCAGCACATATGGAGCTAAACTCGCCAGAGGCGGTCGACCGTGTAGGACGTTTCTGGGGCAGCGATCATGTTGCGACTAGCGCCGGTTATAAAGCGGTGGATCTGTTCGAAGCGATTGAAGCGGGCAAAGTAAAAGCGATCTGGATTATGGGTACCAACCCTGCGGTAAGTTTGCCAAATGCCGATCAAGTGGTTCGCAGCTTGAAACAATGCCCGCTGGTGGTGGTATCTGACTGTATGGCGCATACCGATACGGTTGCCCTTGCCAATGTTTGTCTGCCGGCGACGGGCTGGAGTGAGAAAAACGGTACTGTAACTAACTCTGAGCGTCGTATCTCCCGCCAGCGCAGCTTGCTGCCGCCATCAGGCGAAGCGAAACCAGATTGGTGGATTATCAGCGAAGTGGCCAAGCGTATGGGCTATGAGCAGGCCTTCACCTACGATCACCCTTACGAGATCTTTAAAGAACATGCAGAGTTATCGGGTTTTGAAAACAACGGTAGCCGCGCCTTTGATATCAGCCTGCTGCAAGATCTGGATCTGAAAAGCTACGATGCTTTAAAACCACAACAGTGGCCGGTAACTGATGCTGCGCCTTATGGCACTGCGCGTTTATTTGCAGACGGTAAGTTTTTTACCCCATCGGGTAAGGCACAGTTTATTACGGTCGATCCACACGACCCGCTACAGCAGCCTTGCGACGAAATGCCTTTTGTTATGAATACCGGCCGTATTCGTGATCAGTGGCACACAATGACCCATACAGGGCGTACCAGCCGCCTTTTTCAACACCGCGAAGAACCCTTTGTTGAGCTCAACAGAGAGGACGCGGAAAAACTGAATATCAAAGAATCCGAGCTCGTTAAACTTAAAAACATACAGGCGGAATATATCGGTCGTGCCCGTATCGTTGATACCGATCAGCGCCGCGGTGAAATCTTTGTGCCTATGCACTGGAACAAACAGTTCAGTGCCAAGGCGCGTATGGGTGCTCTCGTGCAACCGGCGGTCGATCCGTTCTCGGGTCAGCCAGAAGGTAAACACGCGGTGGTCAATGTCGAGCCGTATAACCCCGCTTGGGAAGGTTGGCTGATTACCCGCAAGCCCCTTGATAATGCGTTACCGGTTGAATATTGGTCGCGCGTGCCCAAAGAGAGTGCATCGCTCTACTATCTGGCAGACAGCAACAAAATCGAAGATATGCGTAGCTGGTGTCAGGAACAGTTTGGTGAAATCGATATCTGGTTGGAAGATGCCAACCAAAATAGCTTCCGCGCAGCGGGTCTCAATGGCGAGCAGCTTGAGTGGGCCTTCTTCCGTATGCCTTACGGCCAGATCCCATCGACCTTGTGGTTGGAGCAACTCTTTGCCGAAACCGAAGTGAATATGGATCAACGCCGCTTCCTACTCAGCGTTACAGGCTGCGAACTGGAAGATCCGGGTGAGATCATCTGTAGCTGTTACCAAGTAGGCAGCCACGCCATCGAAGATGCTATCCAACAAGGCTGTAACTCTCTCGATGCATTAGGCAATAAGCTGAAATGCGGTACTAATTGTGGCTCCTGTATTCCAGAGTTGAATGGAATGTTGGGTAAATAGCGGATTTATTGAGCGAAAGCAGCCTTTAGGCTGCTTTTTTGTGTCAAACTGCTTAGCTCAGAATTAGTCGTTTTTTTTGTTTCTTTATATGATCCAGAAGTGAGCATTAATTCGTATGTACTGCAGCCAAAGTCTATCCTTTATAGCAAAGCCATCAATCAGGATGAATGGGGCAATTTAAAGCACTCAGGAATGAACTCAGTTAAGTAAGAATATTGGTAGTATGAGTTTAAAATTTGATCAATCCGTTGATGCAGCGCTTAAGCTGGTAAATGAGCATAGTGGTCATCAGTATTTTGATGTCTTGGTCACTAGTCTCGCTCAACTGATTGATGCTGATTATGTCCTGATTGGTGAACTAGATTTAGTTTCCCACCAAGCAAATACTGTCTCCTTATGGTGCGAAGGGCAGTTAGGTGAAAAGCTTTCTTATGATCTGGAGGGGACGCCTTGTGACAAAGTTTACAGTGGCGGCATATGTGTTTATCCCCGTGATATAGCAACGCTTTTCCCTGGCGACCAAATGCTGGATGACTTTGGCTTGCAAGGTTATGTTGGCAAAAGCCTAAAAGATGCTGAGGGTAAACCTATAGGTTTATTGGTTGCATTGTTTAAGCAAAAGGATCAGGCCTGCGAAGATGTTTTGGGTATTTTCGATCTTTTCGCCATACGTGCGTCTGCTGAATTAGAGCGCACTCTCTGGGAGAGGGAGCAGCAGAAACAGATCTCTCTTCTACAAAAGAAAAATCAGCAGTTAGATCTTTCTCATCGAGTTTTTGAACATACGAATGAGGGGCTTCTGGTCTCTGATGAAAACAACAATATTCTTGAAGTAAACGCCGCATTTGAAAGGATGTGTGGTTATAGCAGGGAAGAGCTGATTGGCAATAACCCCAGTATGCTCAATTCAGGTCTACAACCGAAATCTTTTTACGATGCGATGTGGCAGGACCTTTCCACAAAAGGCATCTGGCAGGGTGAGTTGTGGAACCGACGCAAGGATGGTGAAACTTATCCGGTATGGAGTTCAATCTCTCTGGTAAAGAATGATCAGGGCGAAATATCCAACTTTATCTCCAGCTTTAGAGATATCAGTTCTGAGAAGGCGTTGCAGGAGCAGCTCTATCATCAGGCTACTCATGACTACCTGACTGGACTGAGTAATAGCTTTGAGTTCCAAGACCATGCCACTAAAGCGATTGCTGTTGCTCAACGGGCGAGTCAGCATATTGCTTTGATTCGTATGAATATTGATAACCTGAATATGGTGAACTCTTCATACGGGCATATCGTTGGAGACATGGTTGTAAAAACCATTGGTGAGAAGCTTAAAGGCCAGACGCGTGACAGTGATGTATTGGCACGCCTGGGAGGTGATGACTTTGCATTGCTGGCGGGTTTCGACAGCTTTCATCGCTTAGAAAAACAAATTAAACGCACATTGCAGCTATTTACAGAGACTATTCACACTGAGTCAGGTGATATCTCTCCTTCTTGCTCTGTCGGTATTAGTATCTTGGGTGAGGATGCCGAAGATCTTGATGCTTTAATGCGCAATGCTCAAACCGCTCTACGTTTTGCAAAACAGCATTTCCGTGGCGGCTATAGTTTTTATAGTCAGGAGTTTGAAGAGCAGGCCCGTCGCCATGACAAAGTAGAAAACAGGCTCTACAAAGCGCTTTCTGAAGGGGTGATTGAGCCGTATTTCCAGCCGATCATTAATCTAAAAGATATGTCAGTCCATCATTGTGAAGCTCTGGCTCGCTGGACGGATGAGCAGTTAGGTCAGGTTTCCCCAGCAGAATTTATTCCAATAGCTGAGTCTACTGGGCTTATACAGAAGTTAGGGGAATTGATATTCAACCGCTCAGTTCAGGTTTTTGCTCAGTTGAATGCTGAATTGAGTCGCGAGCACAAGAACCCTGTAGGCGTGACGGTTAACCGCTCGCCGGGTGAGTTCAACTTCAGCAAAGGAGAGATGCTTACCACCGCAGAAACCCTAACCCAACACGATTTGAGTCCTGACTTGGTTTGTATCGAAATAACCGAAAACTTGATGATTGAGTCACCGGATGAGGCATTAGAGCAGCTTAATCATATTAAAAACCAAGGGTTTTCATTGGCGCTTGACGATTTTGGTACCGGCTTTTCATCTTTGAGTTACCTGAAGCATTACCCTTTTGATTATCTGAAAATCGACCAGTCTTTTATCAGAGATATGAAAGAGCAGGGCGAAGATTATCTCCTGGTGAAAACTATTATCCAGATGGCTAAAAACCTTGGTTTGCAAACTATAGCTGAGGGTGTTGAAACAGAAGAGCAGTGCCGACTACTTAAAGACTTGGGTTGTGATTATGGTCAGGGGTACCTGTTCAGCAAACCTCTACCACAGAACGAACTGTTCCAGTTTGTTAGGGATGCTTAATTAGCTCTTCAACTAGCTGATTTCTGCCCCCTTGGTGCAAACTCAAACACGTCTGAGTAGCAGTTCTCTTCCTTAAGCCCATTTGACTCCAACTGATCGATTGTGCCGTAAACCATATTGGGTGAGCCGCAGAGGTAGGTTTGAGTCCCCTCAAGTGCAGCACAGTCTTTGCTTACCACTTCGTAGATATAGCCAGTGCGGCCGTTCCAATTGGCGTCTGGCGATTCGAGAATCGGTGTGAAGCTGAGGTTCGCATTTTGATCCGCCCAAGCTTGGAACTGCTCTAGCAGATAGAACTCAGCGCTCTGTTTGTTCGACCAGTAAATATTCACCTTAGCATCAGGTTTACGTCTTAATATCTCTTCGGTGATGCTTTTAATTTTGGATATGCCCGAGCCCGCAGCGATCAGCAGGTGAGGCTGAGCAAGGTCAGTCTGTAAAAAGGCTTTCCCCATGGCCAGCGTTACATTCAGGGGCGTTTGGCTTTCTGCATGTTGAGATAGGCAGTTCAAAACCTTATCAGCAAACTCACTGCCGTTTTGGATAAACAGTTGTAAGCGGCGTGGTGTCTCTGAATCTGGGCTGCTGGCAATGGTGTAAGAGAGCGTTTGTAGCTGACCATCGCCATTAACATCTAAATCGATCTGCAGATACTGTCCTGCATGATAGTTAAGCTCTGTACCTGCTGGCGATTGCAGCTCAATATCAAAGGTTCCTGTATCAAAAGAGCCGTTTCTCAAAGGGGCAAACTTAACAACCTGACAAGGGTAAGAAACGACTGGGTAGGTTGTGGCAACGTTACTCATAAACAAACCTAAATATTCTGTTTTCGTGACTGATTGCCAAGCAGCTTAAAGAGCTTATTGCATGAGTAGAAATGGTTAATTTTCACTGATCAATTAGTTTCCCTCATACATTGTCTATTCGCTGCGCTTGCCGAGCACCAGATCCTGAGCATCACCGATGACGACGCAGCCTATGTAAATTGGGCGCTCATCCAGCAAAAAAATACCTCGTAGTGCCTATTCCAAACGTTGCCTTAATCAATTCATGAGCAAAGGTCATCAAACCATAAATTTTAATCAATTTTTTTCATAAAGCTGTCCCTGTAAAAAGTGCACTTAACTGAACGCTCAACAGAAGTACGACTGCTCCTAATATCGGCCCTTGGTTATTTAAGGCAGGTGAACAGTCCAGAGAGCGATGAAAAGTCAGACTTAATTTCTACGGAATAAAGATTATGAGCAACGGTTTCGAATACAGCATTGAGCGCATTAGTTTCGACGAAAACTATGAGCCATCAGGCAATACTCGCCTAACAACTAACTTTGCCAATTTAGCCCGTGGCGAACAGCGTAAAGAAAATTTGAGCCGTGCGATCAAGATGATTGATAACAGCTTTAATACGCTGGCGACTTGGGATAACCCAAACAATGATCGTTACTCGGTAGAGCTAGAGATCATCCATGTTGATATTGATGTGCAAGGGAATGGCGATAACTTCCCAACGATTGAGATCTTAAAAACGTACATCCTTGATCACAAAACTGAGCGCCGTATTGAAGGCATTGTTGGCAACAACTTCTCCTCTTACGTGCGTGATTATGATTTCAGCGTGCTGCTGTTGAATCACAACAAAGGTGAAGAGCAATTCAGCGTTCCGGATAACTACGGTGAGCTGCATGGCAACATGTTTAAAGACTTTGTGAACTCAGAGGCCTACAAGCAGAACTTCAACAAACTGCCTGTGATCTGCCTGAGTGTGTCGGATAACAAGACTTATTATAAGACGGCGAATACTCACCCAGTTCTAGGTACGGAATACGAGCCAAACGAGCCGTCATTGACCGAACAGTACTTCAAAAAGATGGGCATGGAAGTGCGTTACTTCATGCCGCCAAACAGCGTGGCGCCGTATGCGTTTTATTTCTACGGGGATCTGCTCAACGATTACACCAACCTTGAGTTGATTAGCACTCTTAGCACGATGGAGACGTTCCAAAAGATCTATCGTCCAGAGATTTATAACGCCAATGCTTTTGCCGGTGAAGTGTTTAAACCAAGTTTGAAGCACCAAGATTATTCACTAACGCAAGTTGTGTATGACCGCGAAGAACGCAGCCGTTTAGCGGTTGAGCAGGGCAGATGGGCGGAAGAGCACTTTATTAAGCCCTATGGGGATCTTCTTGAAAAATGGTCTGCTAACTACGCGTAAGCCAAGATATAGAGCTGTATAAATTATGAAAAACTTACTACCTACTTCAACTGCTGGCAGTTTACCTAAACCCTCTTGGCTAGCAGAACCGGAGAAACTTTGGTCAGATTGGAAACTAGAAGGTGATGAACTCCTGTTCGGCAAACAGGATGCACTGCGTGTGACCCTGCAAGAGCAAGAAAATGCCGGTATCGATATCGTTAGCGATGGTGAGCAAACACGCCAGCACTTTGTTACCACCTTTATCGAGAACCTGAGCGGCGTTGATTTTGAAAAGCGCAAAACCGTTCGCATTCGTAACCGCTACGATGCCAGCGTACCGACGGTTGTTGGTCCGGTGAGTCGTCAAAAGCCTGTGTTTGTTGAAGACGCTAAATTCCTGCGTAAACAAACGGATCAGCCGATTAAATGGGCTCTACCAGGGCCAATGACCATGGTTGATACCCTGTACGATGATCACTACAAGAGCCGTAAAGATCTAGCTTGGGAGTTTGCCAAAGCGCTCAACGAAGAAGCGAAAGAGCTAGAAGCGGCTGGTGTGGATATTATCCAGTTTGATGAGCCGGCATTTAACGTCTTCTTTGAAGAAGTAAATGAATGGGGCATCGCTTGCCTAGAGCGCGCGATCGAAGGGCTTAAATGCGAAACAGCCGTGCATATCTGCTACGGCTACGGCATTAAAGCCAATACCGATTGGAAAAAAACGCTGGGCTCGGAATGGCGTCAATACGAAGAGACGTTCCCATCTCTACAGAAATCCAATATCGACATCATCTCTTTGGAATGCCACAACGGCCGTGTGCCGCTTGAAGTACTTGAGCTGATTCGTGGTAAGAAAGTGATGGTGGGTGCGATTGATGTCGCGACAGAGACCATCGAGACGCCGGAAGAGGTCGCCGAAACACTACGCGGTGCGCTCAAGTATGTTGATGCCGACAAACTCTACCCTTGCACCAACTGCGGTATGGCACCTCTATCACGCGAGATTGCACGCGGCAAGTTGAATGCCCTGCGCGCGGGTGCAGAACTGGTTAGAAAAGAGCTGGCAGCTTAAGACCGTCTTAGCAACTCAGCTCGACACTCTTTTAAAAACTGGGGCCTTTTGGCCCCATCTCTTTATGGCTATAAACCTCAGGGTAGAGCCACTGTATAGAAAGTCCCTCAATGAATATCACTGAATTCTTTATCAACAATATCCCTACCTTTTTAGCGCTACTGGCAACAGGTGCATTCGCTGGCATCTTAGCGGGTTTACTTGGTGTCGGTGGCGGCATCGTCATCGTACCGGTGCTGTTTTTCCTCTTTCAGAGTTTTGGCGTATCACCAGAATCAGCCATGGTTGTGGCGACTGCAACCTCGTTGGCGACGATTGTTCCTACCTCTATCAGCTCGATTCGCTCCCATCACAACAAAGGCAATGTCGACTTTGATCTGCTAAAACGTTGGGCAGCTTTTATCTTTGTCGGTGTACTGATTGGCAGTTGGCTGGTAACGCGGGTCGATGGCACTTGGCTCACTGCGCTATTTGGCGTGATCGCGACGCTATCTGCGCTGAACATGTTATTTAGAAGCGGTAAATCCGCGTTGTTCCAACAGTTACCGGGTAAAGCAGGGCAAACGGCTATGGGCACATCCATTGGCTTTTTCAGCTCAATGGTCGGTATCGGCGGCGGCACAATCTCGGTGCCGCTGCTGACCCTATACAACTACCCTGCGCATAAAGCGGTAGGTACGGCTGCTGCTATCGGTCTAATCATCTCCTTGCCAGGTGCCGTAACTATGTTGCTGCTGGGTAACACACCAGCCGATGCCCCAGCGGGTACATTTGGCTTAGTTAACTTGATCGGTTTCTTCTGCATTGTGCCACTTACCGTACTGTTCGCCCCGATTGGCGTATCCATCGCATCGAAGTTGGATGCAGGCAAGCTGAAGAAAGTGTTTGCTGTGGTGCTGCTGATTACAGGATTGCGTATGTTATTGCTTTAAACAGATGCTAGTGGCAAGGATGCCGCTGCGCGGCTAGAGATCGCTTCGCTTTTAGGGCGCAGCTACGCTGCTAGAGGACGGCTGCGCCTAGAGGAAAGGCGTGGGGATGTAGTGGCTTCTGTTTTGTGCCATTAGCAGACAGGGCCTCTGATTTACATGTATAAGCTTTCAGGTATTATCTTACACATGAGTATTCACAACAGGGAATGTATGAAAAAAAACCGCACATATTTAGTTTTCGTTCTTACTATCATTGGTTTGACCGGTTGTTCTGATTCTGAGGTCACTCATGCCCCTGTTTATAGTCAGTGTATTGGCCTTATAGAGCCTTATATGCAAAAGGCCAAATCATTACATGGGACTGAGACCGCTCTAACCTTGTTTGATAAAAAACTTGAACCTTCCCATGGAGTTATAGGTTTCATTTCAGTTACCGGAGAGAAGAAAGAGCGATTTTTGAATACACTCTCGTCCCTTTGTTACCCCATAAGCCGTGAGCTCTACGATAATACGACACATGGTGCTAAGCAGGTTCTTAGCCGTGTTCAATGGTTCGAGAAGGAAGGTCGTGATTATTTTGTTCATGGGGATAAGGGGAAAATTGGAATTTATTTCAATGACACTCCTGAGCACATAGTAAAAGGAATCATACAGACTAAGTAATGTCTGCAAAGTGTCGATAGATGACTTTTAAAGGGATATAGATGATCAACTATGACTGGAAATGTAAGAAGTGCTCCACTGCCAATAAAGCTGGCTCTGACGCATGTCTATCTTGTGGGGAATCTGCATATATTTCTGGTGATGAGATTGAAGGAAATCACAACGCAGCCCAAAGCAAGAAGCAACAGCTTGCCCATACTCATGTAGTTTTTTTAGTTTGCTCAATGACCTTATGTATAAGGTCTATACATGAAGGCTGGACAGAGACTGCAATCACATACGGTATTGTTTTCCTCATAACTTTGTTCGTCTTTATCCCGAAATTTGGCTCATCAATTAAGAATTGTTCACTTGGAGCCATAGATTACTTAGGAATCATTTTGTTTATGATTGCCTTCTTAATGATTTTGGTTACAAAGATCGGTTACCTTTGGATGCTTATCTTAGGCCTTCCCTTCTACTTCTTTACGAAGAAGGTCTCATTGAAGATAGCAAGTAGGGTGTAATAGCAAAGCGTATTACACCAATTCCAAACCTTAATTGTGTTTAGCCAGCGTAATACTTACCTAGAACTGATAGGTAAGTTCTCCCAAGATGCTGCGACCCTCAATAGGGTAATCGTTAGGGATGATTGCAGACGCAGGTGTGGTGGCATCCTTATCCAGTACGTTTTTGATGATCAGGGCTGTGCTGAGCCCAGCTAGTTTGTGCTCTTTAGAGAGTTTCAGGTTTGCCCATGAATAACCGCTGTGTTTTTTCCGCGTGTCATTGGGAGCTCTGTTACTCGAGCCAATCCAATGGTTATTCAGGTGTAGCTTCCAATGATTGGGGAGACGGTAATCTACGGCTAGATAGCCGGTGTGGTTTGGAATATCGGCAACATTGCCACCCGTAATCGAGTTTTTGGTGCTTAGGTAGTTGTATTGGGTTTTCAGTGTTAACGCATGACTGATATCCCAGGTTCCCTCGATCTCTACGCCGTAACCTTTCTGTTCCATTGAGTTCTGGAATTGATATACAGCACCGTTAAGTTGGTTGGTAATCAAATCATCGGCTTGGTAGTAAAAGAGTGTGTTTTGTAGATGCAGCGTTGCTTTGGGTTTGATGTCAGCAACCAGTTCCAGTGTTTCTATTTTTTCGGGTTTAAGCGATGGCGAGCCTAGTCCACCGGGGTTGTTCTTTAAATAGAGTTCGCTGAATGATGGCGCTCGGAAGGCCCTGCCGTAGAGCAATTTTCCAGTAAATTTTTGATTCGGCTCCCAAACCAAGCCCATTCTTGGATTAAATACTCGGCCAAAATCGGAGTAATGATCTAAACGCCCACCGATGGTGAGGGTCCATTTTTCATTTAGCGTCCACTGGTCTTGAATCGCTAAAAACACATTATGACGTTCACTATCCTCTGAATATACATAAGGCTGATCGCTCACGTCGGTTAAGTTGCCATCAACAACCGTTTCGGTGCCGTCTAAGACACCTGGGCCAAAGTTTTTTCTTTCTTCACTGCGGAAATTACTAAACTGCCCCCCGACCTGAAAGCGCCAAATATGGTCGGGTGAACCAACATAGTTTAAAACGAGATCAGCGTAGGATTTATGCATTTTGGCGGAAGGAATGCCTATGACTCCATCCGTAAAACGGACTAAGTTGCCTCCCGGAGTATATGGGTTTCCATCGCTGCCTATCGGAATAATACTGTTGGCTGGAAACAGGGTTAAGGTGCTTTCACCTTCTTGATAGTGGTAGGAATAGTTGTTCTCAACGGAATATTGAGGGTTGATAATGCCTCGGTATTGCAGATGCGACATGAAGGAGTATGTGTCTTCATAACCCGAGCTGTCTAGGGCACGAGCACCGCCTTGGCCGTTACCTGCCTTATGGTTATGCCAAAACCAGTTATTCCAGCTCCAGTCACCCCTATCGATATTTAACATCGCATTGGTGACTGAGTAATTTCTATTAAGCTGGCCGGGCGCTAATGATGCGTTTGAACTGAACCATATGTCATTAAGCGATTGGAAGTCCTGAGTAATAATTCTGGAATCATCACCGTCGCTCTGTTGATGTTCGAGTGAAAAGAAATAGCCTTTGCCAAATCCATCAAAGTCGCTGTGCTGTACCGTGAAATCACGGCTGCCAAAGCTACCTACTCTGGCTTGAAACATAGGTTCGGCCAAATTTTGCGAGCGTTTAGGCATGATATTGATTACGCCTGAGTAAGCATTTGCACCATATAACGCAGAGCTAGCGCCTTTGATCACTTCAATGCGTTCAATTGCGTTGAGGGGTAATCGAAATGTTGTAGGGAGGCCGCCACTGAATGGGTTTTTAAACTCTATTCCATTAAAGAGAACTAACACTTGAGTGGAAAAGCCATTTTGAATCCCGCGAATACTGTAGACCGGGTCCAATCTGCTTAGATCTGAACGCTGGACATGTAATCCTGCAACCGTTTCCAATACCTCATCGAGATGCGTTGCACCCATAGCTTCTATTTCTGCAGCGGTGATGACGCTAACCGTACCGGGTGATTTTCGGATCGCTTCTAGATGGCCTGAAGCGATCGTAGAGAAGTAGTCACCTTCATGGGGGTAGCTTCTTTCATCAAAGTCACGTTCATCGAAGGGTGAATTCGGGTCGGCAGCGATGCTCTTTGCGCTAAAGATTAAGAATAAAACGAGTAAATATAAAGGCTGTTTTATCAGTAAACTAAGTAAACGCATCTGGCTATTTCCCGCATTATCACTTGCCTAATAGCTCAGGCAAAAATGCTTCAGAAACCAGTAAGGGTTTATTGGACAGGAAAAACACCGAACGGCGTGCCCAGATCTCGGTTTTATCTTGCAGTTGCAGACGACTGATCTCGATAGGATCGCGGCGCATGGTTGGATCGGTAAATAGCAGACTCCCCAAAGAGCGGTTACCTAACATGCGTAGTTGCCGTTCGCGGCCGGTTAGGGTTTGTGCTGGGATAATCGAACGGGCAAATACCCAAGGTACATCGTTACCGATCAACTGAACTTCGCGAACTAGAGCGCATTGGCGCTGATCTATGCCTAAGGCATTGGCCTCGGAGCGGGTTGGACGCATCCAACCTTGGCTTACTACCTCAACACGGAAATTCCCCTGACTGCGTTTGACCAGGCGCTGGGTTAGGGAGCCGCTATCGAGCAACCAGCTTTGCCATTCGCGAGGCACAGCAGTCTTGAGTGGTCGACGTAGTTTCAACCAACGGGTATCAAAACTTTGTGTGGTAAGAGCAGACTTGATAGGCACTGGGGTACTTAGCTTCCTAATGATGAGTGGCGCTATATTAGCAGAAAGGGTGGTCTGCATCATAGGCACCAAAAGGGAGCATTGACGGGGCAGCTGGGGTAAAATAGCGGCTATGACGACTGATAAATTCTCTTTTCCAGCAGCACAGGCAGAACAGTTAACTCAACAATGGGTTGAAGCGATTGTGGTTGGCCTAAATCTATGTCCCTTTGCGGCACCTGAAGTTCGCAATCAGAGCATCCGTTACGCGGTATCTCATGCCAGTGTGATGACCGATGCAGCGCAGGATTTCCTAGCTGAGCTTGCGAAAATTCAGGACTCGCCTGAAGAAGAGTTATCCACAACCTTAGTCGCGTTTACCGAGACAGCGGTGGATTTTGAGTCGTTTCTGGATCTGTTAGATCTTTGCCAAACTATGCTTGAACGTGCAGGCCTAGCCGGTGTATTCCAACTGGCGAGCTTCCACCCTGATTACTGTTTCTCTGGGGTTGAAGCGGATGACATTACCAACTGGACCAACCGTGCGCCGTTTCCAACCATTCACATTATCCGTGAAGGACAGATGAGCCGAGTGTTGGTGCACTATAAGAACCCAGATGAGATTCCAGAGCGCAATATGGCATTGATGGAAACTATGGGGCGTACAGGCTTAGTCGAGCGCTTCCCACCCCTAGCTCAATACTGGCCTGCAGAGTCTTAATCGTTCTCTAAGCGTTGCTGCAATCGTGGTCGCGCCCACTCAATAAAGGCGCGGCTTCTGGATGAGAGGCGGCGCGAGTGTGGATAGACCAGATTGACCGGAATCGATGGACTTTCAAACTGTTCGAGAACCGGGGTCAATTGCCCTGTTCTGATATGCGGATTCACCTGATAACTTAAAAACTGACCGAAACCGCGACCCTCTCGACACGCATCCACGGCTGTTTCTACATGGTTAGTTTTAAAGCTGCCCTGCACATTGATTCTGTATTGCTGGTTACCCTCAGTAAACCCCCAAGTGGCGTGAGATCTAAGCGCGGTGAGGTGAATACAGTCGAGCTGCTCTAATTCATCTGGGTGATTCGGCACTCCGTGTTCTGCAATATGGGCTGGGCTTGCACAGACTTTATATTTTACCTCGCCGACCTGTTTCGCGATCAAGGTAGAGTCGGGAAGGGGGCCGATACGCAGGGCGATATCCATCCCTTCCTCGATCAAATCGACCACACGATCCAACAGCAGTAGTTCCACCTCCATTTCTGGGTAGGTATCTAAAAACTCATTAATCACAGGGCTTAGATGCAGGCGGCCAAAGGTTTGTGGCGCAGTGATCCGAATCACCCCTTTAGGGATCGTTTGCTGCTGGCTGAGGGCATTTTCTGCATCTTCTACCTCCAGCAATATCTGTCGGCAGCGCTGACAGTAGTCATCGCCTTCCTCGGTTAGGCTGAGACTACGGGTGGTGCGATAGAGCAACTGAGCACCGAGCTCTTTCTCTAGTGCCGCCAGCGTTCGGACCACCGAGGATTGTGACATGGATAACTTTTCTGCTGCTGCACTTAGACTGCCGCAGTCGACGATTTTGACAAAAACCGCCATTGCTTTGAGTTTATTCATTTCTGCAGATTAATGCATAAAGTGCATTATTGAAATCTAGTTTGCTCTATTTATTGCGTTATCTGTTTTTCACATAATGAATGACATGATCAATGTTTAAGCAAGGTGTTCTCATGGCCCATCGTTTTAGCGACATAACCTTTACCGAGTCTGTATTGGCGATGCAGCAGCGTTTCGGCAGTTATGAGAAGTCTGCTGTGGTACGCCAACGAATGCCTGATTTTGATCGTTTCACCGAGCGTGAAGCCGATTTTATCCAAGCGCGGGACAGTTTTTATATGGCGTCAGTGGGCGAAGATAGCTGGCCTTATATTCAACACCGCGGTGGTGAGGTTGGCTTTCTAAAGGTGTTGGATGAAGAAACCTTAGCTTTTGGAAATCTTAGCGGGAATGGTCAGTATCAGAGCCTAGGCCATTTCTCCAAGAACGATAAAGTAGCGCTATTTTTAATGGATTATCCCCATCGTCGGCGCTTAAAAATCTTAGGCCGGGTCAAGCTACTCTCGGTTGAAGAACATTTAAAACTCTATGCAGATCAGATGGAAAGTTCGGCCAAAGCGGAATCGTTTATTCATATTAAACTGGAAGCGTTTGACTGGAATTGTTCCAAGCATATTACCCCTAGGTTCACAGAAACTGAGTGGGCGCGGGATTAAATTTAAGGAGCATAAGAATGAAACTGTATGATTTGGAACCTTCAGGTAACTGTTACAAAGCAAGATTGTTTGCATCGCTAACCAATATCCCGCTAGAACTTGTTCCCGTGGATTTCTTGGCGGGCATGCATAAGCAGTCACCGGTAATCGATCTGAATCCGTGGGGTGAGGTACCGGTGCTGGAGGATGGTGACACGGTACTACGCGATTCCCATGCAATCTTGGTGTATCTAGCGCAGAAGTACGCAACACCAGAGTGGTATGGCAACTCTCCAGAGGAGCAAGCTGAGATTCAGCAGTGGTTATCGACTTCGGCAAATGAAATACAAAATGGTCCGGGTGCAGCTCGACTCGTTGATAAATTTGGTTATGAACTGAATAAAGACGCGACGCTGGCGGTGGCTGACAGAATTCTAGGGCTTCTAGAATCCCATCTTTCTAATAACGACTGGCTAGCACTAGATCGTCCGACGATTGCTGATTGTGCAGTGATGCCTTATGTAGGCTTGGCATGGGAAGGTGGCATTAAGTTGGAAGATTATCCACAGATTGGTCAGTGGATCGATCGCATTAAAGCGCTGCCAGGTTTTATTTCGATGTCTGGCCTAGAGTAATTCTAGCTTAGAGTATTTCTAACCTAGAGTGACTCTGTTACGGCCATTCTCTTTGGATTGATAGAGGGCTTGGTCGGCTAGCTCGATCAGTTCATGCGGCGAGCCTCCTTTAGACGGATCAATCGAGGCTACGCCGGCACTTACAGTTGCGGTATTGCCGCTGCTAGAAAACTTATGTTCAATCTTCAGCTCGGCAACTGCAGATCGGATTCTATCAGCAATTAGTTGTGCACCATCAATATCTGTTTCTGGCAGAATCACGGCAAACTCTTCACCGCCATAGCGACAGACCATATCTTGCGCCCGTTGAATAGAGGCTTTTATAGTTTGCGCGATGGTACGTAAGCAGCCATCGCCCGCTAAATGTCCATAGCCATCGTTGAACAGTTTGAAATGGTCGATGTCGATCATGATAAGAGAAAGGTTGCGCTTAGAGCGCTGTGCACGTCGCCATTCCGTTTCAATATTGCGTTCAAACTCACGGCGGTTATTCACCTGAGTTAGACCATCAACACGAGCCGAGCGTGCCAGTTGATCCTGAGACTGTTTTAGCTGCATCAGAATCTTAATGCGCGACTGAATAACGGCAGGTGCGCGGTTGAGCGCGAGGAAATCTGCAGCTCCTGCTTGATAAGCATCCAGCTCTAGCTGATCCTCGACCTGTTGGCTAAGGAACGCAATCGGCAGCGGAAACTCATCTTTGTTTTTGTTCACCTCTTCACACAGAGCAAACATATCAGACCACTGATTCTCCGTGCCGAGTAGTAGCAGATCTGGTGCATCTTCCTGCAGTAAGTTTTTTAGCTCTGTCAGGTTAGCCGGTAGTAAGATGTTGTAATCGTTACGCAAGATAGCGATTACCGGCCAAACGATCTCGATACTGTGGTCACAGTATATGGCGATAGTTTGTTGCTCTGTCCGTGGGCAGCTCTCTCGTAGCTGCTCTTGGGATTCGATCTCTTTACCTTTAAAGAAGGCTTTAAGATCTTCAGGGCTAGGCAACCCTAGCGAGATACGACCATCATCAGCACAGATCACCGGAATGCGCAGGTTAAAATCACCTTGCTCCCACGCGGTTTGCCATTCGATCAGTTTGTTTTCTTGTGGCTCTTCGATATCCAGCTCGGTCGGTAAGCCAGCTTCAATCAAGCAGTCGTAGATAACCGAAACATCCGCTATATCTTTACCTTCGACCCAAAGAGCACGGTAGAGTAGGCGACGAAGATGGATCGACTTTTCAACATCATGCTCAGCCGCTTCGATTACACAAAGGCTGGCAAAGTGACTATCGCTTCGTGCTTTAGGCAGCGCGACTTCGATATTAGGGACACGGCTTCGAACAACGAATACTTCACTGGCGAGTTCGGCCTGACTTTCAGCTGTTTTATTAAAAATCGCGATATCAGGCGCGTGCTCAACTAAGCGCCAATCTACTTGCTGCAAAAGACCAAACTGATGCAACTGCTCATGCAAGGCATAGCAGAAGGGGCAGTTGAGGTCGGCGTATACAGTGTATTGCAGCATGGGAGCCCTAGTTGATAGATGAGTCATATAAGTATCGACCAATATTCGAATAACTTTGGCGATAAATACAAAAAAAGCAGCCTAATTAGGCTGCTTTTTATAGTGATAAAGCTTACTAAACAGGAGCTTAGATTAATCTTCGTCGCCTGGTTTAACGGCTTTTTTAATCTGCTTAAGGCTACCGTGACGAACATCAGTACCGCTCACGAGGTAGATCAGGTGAGCAGCCATTGCACGTGCATGTTCAGAGATACGCTCAAGGCTACGTAGAACCCAGATTACGTTCATCACACTAGAGATAGAACGTGGATCTTCCATCATGAACGTTGCTAGAGAACGCATCGCAGAGCGGTATTCCTGGTCTACAGATTTGTCCATTTTCGCTACGCGGTAAGCAAGTTCAGTATCGTTACGAGCAAACGCAGTTAATACGTCTTTTACCATTTCGCGTACAAGGTTACCGATGTGACGAACTTCCTGATAACCACGTGGAGATTCGCCTTCGTCTACCAATTCAATCGCGTGACGGCAGATGCGTGCTGCTTCATCGCCCATGCCTTCAAGGTCAGATACCGCTTTAGATACAGCGATGATCAAACGAAGGTCACTTGCCGCTGGCTGACGACGTGCGATGATCTTTGTGCATTGCTCATCGATCATCACTTCCATATCGTTAGTCTGCTTATCGACCTTGCGAGACTGTTCCGCCAGGTCTGCATCGCTGTTGAGTAGCGCATCGATACAGTCGTGTACCTGACGCTCAACAATGCCGCCCATAGTTAGCAGTTGGGTACGGATTTGCTCTAGCTCTTCGTTAAACTGAGCCGAAATATGCGTGGAATAGTTTTCTGTATTTAGTTCCATGATCTAATTCCTTCCCCAATTAACCGTAACGGCCAGTAATGTAGTCTTCAGTTTGTTTCTTAGCCGGGTTAGTGAACAACGTATCTGTTACACCAAACTCGATAAGATCACCCATATACATAAAGGCAGTGTAATCAGATACACGCGCAGCCTGTTGCATGTTGTGGGTTACGATCACGATCGTGAAGTCTTTCTTCAGTTCGTGGATCAGTTCTTCAATCTTCAATGTAGAGATTGGATCAAGTGCAGATGCTGGTTCGTCCAACAGCAGAACTTCTGGTTTTACCGCAATCGTACGTGCGATAACCAAACGCTGCTGCTGACCACCGGACATGCCTAGAGCACTCTCGTGTAGACGGTCTTTAACTTCGTCCCAAAGCGCAGCAGATTTTAGTGCCCACTCAACTGTTTCATCGATAACGCGCTTTTTAGTTACACCCTGAATACGCAGGCCGTAAGCAACGTTTTCGTAGATAGATTTCGGGAATGGGTTTGGCTTCTGGAATACCATACCCACGCGACGACGTAGTTCTGCGATATCAACGCTGCGGTCGTAGATGTTGTTATCATCCAGCAGGATCTCACCTGTGATGCTGCAATCATCTACTAGATCGTTCATACGGTTGAAGCAGCGTAGAAGTGTTGATTTACCACAACCAGAAGGACCGATAAACGCAGTAACGCGGTTCTTAGGGATGTGCATATCGATACCGTGAAGCGCTTCGTTATCGCCGTAGCTCAATTTAAGGTCTTTAACCTCAAGAGCCATTGTTTCTTCTTCAAGGTTCAAAATACGGTTATCTCGTTGCATTGTAGAGATATCAATTGCGTGTGTTTTAGCTTCGCTAGTCATTGTAGCAACCTTTAAAAATTCTATTACATTTCAAGCGCTTTGTATTTTTCACGTAGGTGGTTACGAATCGCGATTGCAGACAAGTTAAGTGCCGCGATTACTGCCACCAACAAAAACGCTGTTGCGTATACCAGCGGACGTGCCGCTTCAACGTTCGGGCTTTGGAAACCAACATCGTAGATGTGGAAGCCCAAGTGCATAAATTTCTGATCCAAGTGTAGGAACGGGTAGTTCATATCCAATGGCAGACTTGGTGCTAGCTTAACTACACCTACCAGCATCAGCGGTGCTACTTCACCTGCTGCTCGGGCAATCGCTAGGATTACACCGGTCATAATCGCTGGGCTAGCCATTGGGATTACAATTTTCATTAGGGTTTCGAACTTCGTCGCACCTAGTGCCAAAGAACCTTCACGAACCGCACGGGGGATACGTGTTAGGCCTTCTTCTGTCGCTACAATCACAACTGGAACTGTTAGCAGTGCAAGTGTGATAGAAGCCCACATTAGACCTGGCGTACCAAAGGTTGGTGCTGGTTTCGCTTCTGGGAAGAACGCGTCATCTATGTGACCACCCAAGAAGTAAACGAAGAAACCTAGACCGAATACACCGTATACGATCGACGGTACACCCGCCAAGTTGTTTACAGCGATACGGATAACGCGCGTTACAAAACCTTGTTTCGCGTATTCACGTAGGTAAACCGCAGCAACAACACCGAATGGCGTTACGATCACAGACATGATGATAACCATCAGTACTGTACCGAAGATTGCTGGGAAGATACCGCCTTCAGTGTTCGCTTCACGTGGATCTGTACTTACGAATTCCCAGATCTTAGAGAAGTAGTGAAGGATCTTGCCGCCTAGGCCCATATCGTTTGGTAGGAAAGCACGCACAACGTGTGCAACTTTGAACTCTACGATTTTGCCGTTTGCGATCTCAGCAACCACAGTGTCACGGTTAAATTTCTCGTAAAGAGCGAGTAAATCTCCTTGTAGACCTTCGTACTCTGCATCTAGTGCAGCACGCTTCTCTTCAATCTCTTTGTACTGAGCTGGGTCAGTTACATTTTTCAGCTGTAGAGAACGCTCTTGCAGACGCAGACGCTCCAACTTGTAGTTGATCGAGCCAATACGGTCTTTCTCGATATCTTCGATATCACTGTGGATATCTAGTGCTCGTTCGATACGACTTTCAAGTACTGCCCAAAGAGCTAGGTACTCGTCAGTTTTTTCGTAGCCTTCGTAGCTAGAAACCAGTTTACCATCTTCTTTGATGCCACGTAGGTAACCGTAGAAGTTACCCCATTCACGACGCTCAGCAGTGAATAGCATTTCTGGTTTAGAAGGATCTTTAATGAAGTCTTCCAGAACCCAGATGAAGTCAGTACCACCGTGGTCACGGTTACCTACTTTCATCAGGTTGCGCTTCATGCTCTCAACACCTTCCGGTACCGCTACGCCACTATCGCGTAGTTGAGCTGCAGGCACATCTTCAGTTTGGACTTTTTCACCGATCAGGGTAACGCTGTTTCCCTTATCAACATAAGTCGCTTGGATAACATCTGCAGGCCAGAAGTGACCCAAACCGCGAATTGCGATAAGAGTCAGTAGACCTACAACCATGATCAAACAGATCGCTACGGCACCGGCATTAAGCCATACCCAAGGTGCGCCGGATTTTGACCATTCAGTAAAAGACTGTCGCATTACTATATTTCCTCAATCAGGCACAAATTACAGAGAGCCGTACTTCTTACGTAAACGCTGACGTACAACTTCCGCCACGGTGTTTACGAAGAAAGTGAACAAGAACAGTACGAACGCTGCTAGGAATAGAATACGGAAGTGGGTACTACCAACTTCAGATTCCGGCATCTCTACTGCAATGTTTGCAGCCAGAGTTCGCATACCCTCAAAGATATTCACGTCCATGATTGGCGTGTTACCAGTTGCCATCAGTACGATCATAGTTTCACCTACAGCACGGCCCATACCGATCATCACTGCAGAGAAAATACCTGGACTCGCTGTTGGCATTACTACGCGTACCAGTGTTTGCCATGGTGTAGCCCCCAGTGCTAAGGAACCGTAAGACAGGTGTTTTGGTACGGCGAAGATCGCATCTTCAGTGATAGAGAAGATCGTTGGGATAACCGCAAAGCCCATCGCGATACCTACTACTAGCGCGTTACGCTGGTCGTAAGGAATGCCTAGCTCTTGAGTTACCCAGTAACGCATCTCAGTACCGAACAACGCTTGCTCTAATCCTGGAGCGACCCAGAAGCTGAACATTGTTGCGATGATTACAACAGGGATCAGTAGCGCTGCGTCCCAGCCATCTGGCACTAAGTAGCGTAGTGTTTTAGGTGCACATGCCCATGCATAAGCGAACGCGATAATAGCCGCAGGTACGACCAGTAGGGTTACAAATATCCCCGCTAGGTTTACCTCCATAAATGGCGCTAACCACAGACCTGCTAGGAAGCCCAAAATTACCGTCGGTAGAGCTTCCATCAATTCGATGAAAGGTTTTACCTTACGGCGCATTGACGGCACCATGAAGTAAGCTGTGTAGATCGCACCACAGATCGCCAGCGGCGTACCTAGAAGCATTGCGTAGAACGCTGCTTTTAACGTACCGAATGCTAGTGGCATCAAGCTGTATTTAGGCTCGAAGTCGTTGGTAGAAGCGGAAGACTGCCATGTGTACTCTGGCTCTTGGTAACCTTCGTACCAAACTTTCTCCCACAGTGCGCTCCAAGAGATCTCTGGGTGTTCGTTGTGAACCGCCCAAAGCGCTAACTTACCATCCTGTTCAACCAACAATGCGTTAGAACGAGGTGATAGAGCGATCATATCTACATTGCCTTGAGCAACGGCAGCAGTAAGTGAATTACGTGATGCTGTTGTGCTGTAGAAATCGATAACGCCTTGGTCCGAAACCGTTACAAAACCTTTGCGGCGGTGCTCAATAGAGATGCTGCTGATAGGTGAAGTGCCGTTTTCGAAGCTGCGAATCTGGCGCATTAGCCATTCGCCTTTTTCGTTACGAACCAAGAACCACTGTGAAGTCACACCTTTATCATCAGAGATAAGTAGGGAGTTACCACCGATCAGTAGCTCAAAAGAGGTGATCTTGTTTTTGGTCGTCTCGATTAGCTGAGTAACTTTAGGGCCACCGTCTGCTTGCATATCAACGATGCCCAACTTGCCGCCTTCACCAGAGATCATCATCCAACGACGATCTGGCATCAGCAGTAGTTTCTCCGCTGGGATATTCATATTAGGAAGCGTAATGCGGTTAGTGTCCGCTTCTACTTCCTCAGTAATCAGGTTCTCGGTAAGGGAAACTTCAGTCGCAGCGATGTTTGCTGCCTGACCACCGATAAGTGTCCATTCTTCCTCTTCACCATTGATTGCAAGTAGCTCAAGTGGTGAATCGCTTACCTGAATCAGTTCAGAACCCAGTGGGTATTCCACTTCTGGCGTGATAACACGTACGCCATCAGGGTAAGTAGAACGGTATTTGTGTTTGAAGACCTGCGCCTGACCGTTGCTGTAACCCAAAGCGAAAATACCGCTATATTCAGAAGCTAGAGCAAAGCTGCTTACAGTTGCACCTTCTGGAATATTGGCAGTTTCTGTTTTGATTACGTCACCGTTGCGGCTGTTAAAGAACACCAGCTGACCTAGGTCGGTAACACGCAGAGCGATCTCTGTTTGTTCTTCCATTGTCAGATAAAGTGTCTTGCCGTCACCGGGAACAGTGTAAGGGGCAATTTCCTGTCCATTTTTCTGCCAAGGTTCAATGCTGGCAGATTCGAACAGCGGTGCTACTTCATAAAGTAGATAAAAGAAGATCAGAAGGATTGCAACAATAACGCTGATACCACCAAATGCGATACCACCTGAAGCAAGTTTATCCTTCAACGCACGTATGTTTCTGTGTCGCTTGGCCGACGCGGTATTAAAATCCAGGTCGGACGTTGCAGTGTTTTCTGTACTCATGGCACATAGGTCTCGGAAGTTTACTAAGAAGACGGCGCATACAATATGAAAAGTTTGTTACATCTGTATTACAGTGACTGTCATAAACGAAAAAAGGGGGCCAAAATGGCCCCCTTTTTCCTAAGATCAGATGATCAAGACATATTACATGCCTAGCGCTTTCATCTGCTTCTCTACAACTGCCGCTGGTAGTGGGATGTAGCCGTCTTTAACTACTACTTCCTGACCTACTTTAGACATAACCATTTTCAGGAACTCTTTCTCTAGAGGAGCTAGAGGCTGACCTGGCTTCTTGTTTACGTATACGTATAGAGAACGAGCTAGTGGGTACTTGCCGTTTAGCGCGTTTTCTGGAGTTGCTTCTACGAATGCGCCGCCATCTTTCTTAGTAAGAGGTAGTGCACGTACAGATGCAGTTTTGTAACCGATACCAGAGTAACCTAGTGCATTAAGAGAAGTAGATACAGACTGTACTACAGATGCAGAACCTGGCTGCTCGTTTACGTTGTTTTTGAAGTCGCCTTTACATAGAGCTTTCTTCTTGAAGTAGCCGTAAGTACCAGATACTGAGTTACGACCGAACAACTGGATGCTCTTGTCAGATAGGGAACCTGCTACACCAACATCACCCCAAGTTTTAGCGTCTGCAGCAGCGCCACACTTACGAGTAGAAGAGAAGATAGCGTCAACCTGGCTGATAGATAGACCTTCAACTGGGTTATCTTTGTGTACGAATACTGCTAGCGCATCGATTGCTACAGCAACAGGCGTTGGCTTGTAACCAAACTTCTTCTCGAATGCAGCGATCTCTTTGTCCTTCATCTTACGAGACATAGGACCGATGTTAGAAGTACCTTCAGTTAGCGCTGGTGGCGCAGTAGAAGAACCAGCCGCTTGAATCTGAATGTTAACGTTCGGGTAGTTACGTTTGAACTCTTCAGCCCAAAGCGTCATTAGGTTAGCTAGTGTGTCGGAACCTACAGAAGAAAGGTTACCAGAAACACCAGAAGCCTTAGAGTAAACTGGTAGGTTCTTGTCTAGCAGGTCAGATGCGTTTGCAGCTACACAAGTTGCAGAGATAGCAACAGCAGCAAGCAGCTTTTTCATTGGTTTCATGTATAGGCTCCAAAGAGTCTTAAAATTAGATATATGAGTTAAGATGCGAACACTATAATTTTCTTAAATGACAAAAGTGTGACACTTAGAAAAGAATTTTTACGTTGTACATATTCAGGGTATTAGCCTTTTGTATTAGAGTAAGCTTACTAATAAATACAAAATTCACAGTTTCTATCATTACCCTAAGGAGTGGGGATGGCAGTAAAGGAGGGGAAATCCCATGGAGCATGTCGAGGAAAATAGCCACCAGCCAGCAGGTGAATTAAGCCTACTTCTGCCGGCTTCAAGCGATGCCACCAATATGTTTGGCGATGTTTATGGTGGTTGGGTGTCCGCCAAAATCGTACAGGCAGCCGAAATTTATGCGGCTAAATTATCTAAAGGCCGAGTTTCTACCGTATCGGTCGGGCAGATGGCATTTCTATCACCAGTGCTAGAGGGAACTATTATGTCCTTCTACACTCAATTAATTGAAAGTGGCCGCAGTTCTTTGCGTATCCACGTAGAGGCTTGGGGCTGTTGCCCCGATGGCACCGAACTACGAAAAGTGACCGAAACCGAATGTGTGCAAGTAGCCATTGATGGCCACGGCCATATCCGTGATCTGGCGGTTGCCATATAAGCGGCTATAGTTACCTCTAAGATCAACCATAACAACAAGGATGTTAAATATGGCTCACGCAGATCCATTACCTATATACGAACAACTATCTAACACTGACAGTGTGATTGTGCAGGCAAATGATTTTGCTTTTCGCCGATCTTGCCTAGACGCGTATGAAGCGGCGTTAAAATTCTGCTTAGCAGAGTTGCACTTACCTAACTTACTGGATCAGGACTCGATGCACGCAGTTGAGCGCTATATCGCTCGACACTTCGCGGAGTTTTCGTTGGGTACACAGCAAGGTTTAAGTCAGGCGCCAGCCATTTGGCAGGCTTATCACAGCGCTTGGCCGCAACTGTCGACCTCAGAAAAGCAGGCCTTTGGCTTTACCGTTTTATCTTTAGTCTTTGGTGAAACGGTTGCTGCTGAAGCGGTCGGGTATGCAGGTACTTCTGCTCCGGCAACGTTGCAAGCCTTTGATATTGATGCCATGAGTCATGATGTTATTTATAACGGCATAGGTCAGACAGAACCGGATGGTAGCCTTTTAATAGACGAGAGCTAGTATCAATCGGGCCTTTGCTTAAACCAAGTGGAGGTGAGTGCTATGCCGGTATATCAAGGCAGTTGTCATTGCGGCAATGTTAGATTCAGTTTTCATGCCCCAGAGATTGTTGAAGGTGTGCGTTGTAACTGCTCTATCTGCCAGAAGAAAGGCGCAATGATGGGTAACTTTGTAGTCGACCCTAGCGACATCGATATTCAGGTATCGGATGATTCCTTGGCAACTTACGAGTTCGCGACCCATATCGCCAAACATCATTTTTGTAAGCAATGCGGTATCTACACTTTCCATCAAACCTTGCGTAAACCTGGTCATTACAGAGTGCATCTAGGCTGTGTCGATGGTGTAGATGTGTTGGCACTACCTTACGAACTGATTGATGGTGCTTCTTTGTAGCACTTTGTTAATGGTTTTATTTAGCCGAAGAACCAGTAACCCACAGTAATTGCGGCAATAATCCCGGCTAGATCTGCAGTAAGACCACAAGCGATAGCATGACGGGTATGGCGAATACCAACCGCACCAAAATAAACTGCCAGTACATAGAAGGTCGTTTCAGTTGAACCTTGGACAACCGAGGCTAGGTAAGCTGCGAAAGAATCAACACCATGGGTGCTCATGGTTTCCAACATCATGGCGCGTGCGCCAGAGCCGGAAAATGGCTTCATAATCGCAGTGGGCAGTGCATCAACAAAGCGGGTATCGGCGCCAACGCTGGCAAAGCCTTCACGTAGTAACCAGATAAACCCCTCTAACGCGCCACTTTCCCTGAGTACGCCAATCGCCACCAGCATGGCGAGCAGATAAGGGATAATTTTAATCGCGACTTCAAATCCCTCTTTGGCGCCATCAATAAAGGTTTCGTAGATATTCACCCCTTTAAAGTGGGCGATACAGAGAAAGCCAATAATCGCTGAGAAGATCATTAAGTTACCCACCAGCGATGATTGCCGTTGTAGCTCATCGATCGTTAGTGTCGTGAAATAGCCGATAAAAGCGAGTAATAGTGCAACAAATCCGCCGATATAGAGCAGAGTGACTCTTTCCCATAAACGGATCTTCTGCACAAAACTCACCGCCAATAAGCCAGCAAGTGTCGAGCAACAGGTCGCAATTAGAATAGGGATAAAGACCGACGTAGGGTCACTTGCCCCTTGTTGCGATCGATAGAGAAACACGGTGATCGGGAATAGCGTTACCGAGGAGGTGTTCAGTACCAGAAACAAAATCTGGGCATTAGTCGCGGTATCTTTATGTGGATTTAAGCTCTGCAGATCACGCATTGCCTTCAAACCTAGAGGCGTAGCGGCGTTATCTAAACCTAGAACATTGGCCGAGAGGTTCATAGTCATAGAGCCCATAGCTGGGTGACCTTTTGGCACTTCTGGCATCAAACGGCAGAAAAGTGGACTTATCCCCCGTGCAAACTTATCCACAAGGCCAGAACTTTCCGCCAGCTTCATGATGCCCAGCCAAAAGGCGAGGGTACCGATCAAACCGATGGATAACTCTACCGATAGCTTCGACATATCAAAGGTGGACTGAACCAAACGCTGGAATACTGCGGAATCATCTAGCCAGAGCCACTGATAGAGGGCTGCGCTAAAAGCGATTAGAAAAAAACTTAGCCAGATGCGATGAAGCATAAAAACCTTTTTAAATTTATCGCAATATCAGGGAGTTAAGTGGAACCATTAAAAACAAGAATATTCTATTCACAGGCATAAAAACAGAAAAAGAAAATTTTGTTGTACATTTTTTGATCTGTCCTTCAAGAACCTCCGTAGCACTGATTACGATGCACTTAAGCAAAATCTCATTAAGGCAGTAGAGGGCCTGCTTAAGGAATAAACGCGAGGAGAAGAACAATGAAAATTATAAAAACACTGGCCTGCTTTCTACTAGCTATACCATTAATGGCGACCGCAGGTTCCTACTCAATGAAGAAAGATATTGTCGATGTCGCTGCGGGTAATGAGAGTTTCTCTACCTTAGTGACGGCGCTGAAAGCTGCTGATCTAGTCGGTGCCCTCCAAGGTGATGGCCCCTATACTGTATTTGCGCCGACTAATGAAGCGTTCGCCAAACTGCCGGAAGAAACTTTGGCTAACCTGCTAAAGCCTGAGAACAAAAAAGACCTACAAGCGGTACTTACCTACCACGTAGTAGCCGGCAAAGTGGATGCAAAAACGGCTATGGGTTTAAGTGCAGCGCCATCCCTACAAGGTGAAAATATCGCGATTAGCTTAGCTGGCGGTAATGTGATGATCAATCAGGCGACTGTAGTTGCGGCTGATGTGGATGCAAGCAACGGTATTATCCACGTGATCGACACAGTGATTTTACCTGCATCGCTTCAGCAAGCGGCTGAGATCAATCGTATGACTGAAGATAACCCAACCGCTGCGGGTGCTAATCAGCAAACATTTAATATGAATTGGGAAAAGATTCAGAATCCGACTCTGAATTAAGTTATGTCTTAGTTCTGCGAGATAATAAGCCCTGATTATTCAGGGCTTTAATCGTTTTAAGCGCTTTGATCGTTTTAAGGACTTAGGTTTTTTACCAACCCAACCAACTGGCTGATTCTGGCATTGCTCAGTTGACGATAATCCAAATAAGGGCAGACGATCACTTTGTTGTCTGTATCTATCGCAAAGTACGGATCTAACCAAAGCAAGTTTTCTAGACCGAGTTCTTGGGCATAGGTTTTACCGGCAATGATATGGATACGATTTGGCTCTGATAGATTTGGCTTTGAAAACAGCAAGGCCATTGGGCTTTCTGCCTGATACAGCGACTGATCGCGCAACATCTGCCAAGTCTTAAACTCTACGTCGCTTTGTAGCTCAAACAGAAACTTAGCGCTGACATTAAAAATTTTGCGCCAATGATTACCGGTTTGATCCGCAATATGTTTGATCTCACCCGAGGTAAGTGGGCGAAGATGATCGAGAGTGGGGTAAGGCTCAATCGTTGGTCGATTGGCTATATAGATCGCGATCTCAAACCCTTGAGTGCCGAATCCGACAGTCATACAGGTTTAGTGACGCTTTTCGATTTCGTTCCTTAAAATCGCATCAGCATCCAAAGAGCTGATCGCCACCGTTTCATTCGTTGGGATATCGCCTGACAGTTGCAACGCCAGGTAGCGCATACAACAAACTCGTAGAAATGAAGTGAAGTTACCTAAGTCATGACCGGCATCGATCGATTCGTGATAGAGGCGGGTCAGCATCTGCGGAATATTTAGATCATCCCGTTCTGCGATCGCTGTCAGGGTCGTCCAAAAATAGTTTTCCAGACGTACGCTGGTAACCATACCGTCAATACGGATTGAGCGGGTGCTGCTTTTCCAAAGTTCTGGTTCGGCATTAATAAACAGTTTGCACATAGCTCTCTCCACTGATTTGACTATATAGGTAGCGACAAACTGCTTTCGGGTTCAGGTTTGGGGAGAAAGCAGCTTGCGCTAATTCTATTACATAGTTAGCAAAACCATAAACTGTGCTAACCAAGCAGGGTGTGCTGGCCATGCAGGGGCAGTGACTAGATTGCCATCAGTCACGGCTGCATCCAGAGGAATATCTGTGTATGTGCCACCAGATTGATTGATCTCTGGCGCGCATGCCGGGTATGCAGAGCAAGACTTACCTTCTAGAACGCCCGCAGCAGATAGCAATTGCGCACCGTGGCAGATTGCAGCGACGGGCTTGTTCTCTTTGAAGAAGTGGCGCACCATCTCGATCACTTCTTGGTTTAAACGTAGATATTCTGGTGCTCGACCACCTGGGATTACCAGTGCGTCATAATCTTCAACATTAATATCTGCGAACGTCGCGTTTAGAGTGAAGTTGTGGCCGCGTTTTTCAGTGTAGGTTTGGTCACCTTCGAAGTCGTGAATCGCTGTTGCAACCGTATCGCCGCTTACTTTCTCTGGGCATACCGCATCCACATGATGGCCAACCGTTAATAGGGTTTGGAACGGCACCATCGTTTCATAATCTTCGGTGAAATCACCGGTAATCATCAGAATCTTTTTGCTTTGCATTGTATTGGGCTCCCTTGTTTGGGCTTTTTATTTGAATGGCTGCTCAATACTTATCAAGGTAACAGGGCTTGGTTTGGGATAGGTATTAGCTGAATACTACATGGTGAAAAAGTGACCAATACTTTTGTTGCATGGGAATTGTTAAGCTAGCAGTCCTTGTTTAAATTCGACGAACTTAAACTCGATTGCCGATGGATGCTTTAGGCTGGTTTAGATGCAAAAGATTAAACACACCTTTTTTGAGAACAAGCGCCTAGCTGCTCTTGGGATTGAGCCGATTTCGTTCTCAGATCTCTACCAGAAGTTGCCGACTGTGCCTGAGCGTTTAGAGTTTTATATGCTGATTCTAGTGACCAAGGGGCATGGACAGCATTGCATCGACTTTATCGATTATGACTTGAGGCCGGGCACTTTGTTGTTTGTGCGGCCTGGTCAGGTTCAGGAATGGCAGGATTACTGTGATTTACAGGCAGAGGTCGTGCTGATTGATCCCGCAGCTCTACCGAATGATGAGCGGGTAAAATCTAAAGGCGTGGATCTGTTGGCTTTGCAAGATTGGCAAAATTGCACGCTACTAACCGAGCTTTTACAGGAGGATATTCTACAATCGATTTCACGCTTAAAGCGTGATTTTGAAGGGTTTGATGGTTCAGAGTTAGATATCTCACTTCTGCGAAATGAACTATTGAACCTGCTACTCCGCTTAGCGCGTTGGCAAAAGAAGGTCAGAGTTACCGATCAGGTTACAAGCCGATCCCGCAAAACCTATCAATTGTTTATCGATCTATTGGAGCAAGAGTACCGGACCGAGCATAGCCTGCGTTTCTACGCTGAAAAGCTCGGTTACGCCCAGAGCACTTTAAGTCGCGCTTGCATTCAGGTGGAGGGTTATAGCGCTAAGGTGGTGATTGATCGTCGTGTCGCTTTGGAAGCCAGACGTATGTTGGTGCATAGCTCAGCTTCTGTTGCAGAGGTAGGTTACTGGTTAGGCTTTAGTGAAGCTACTAACTTTGTAAAATTCTTTCGCCGCATGGTGGGCGTTACGCCGCAATTATTCAGGGAGCGGCGTTCGGAACTGCGGCGCTAATAGCGTTATGTTGGTTTAAATATTTCTTCACAATTTGATCACGGCGGCCACTACTAATCAGATTATCAATCGATTTATTGATTGGTTTTACCAAGTCTATACGAGCACGATGTATACGGATGTGTAAACTCGCTTCATCATGTATAGGGCCTGCTTCTAAGTATTTTTTTTGCGCTGAGGCATTAAAAATATCCTCGTTAACTATGCCAACGTCAGCTCGGCCTAAAGCCAGGGCGCGCATCAAGGTTGCTTCATTCTGAAAGTTGACCTTTTCTCCAAAATGTTCAGATCCTCGATAATCGAAGCCTCGGACAGTGGCGATAAGTTTATCGGATAGCTGCGAAAGCTTGTTTATCTCAAAGGACTTGCCTTTAGGAAAAATAAACATGTCTTTGGTCCAGTAAAATTGTTTACTAAAAACTTGGACCTCTTGCTCTCTCGGGCGTGCACGCCAAGCGGGGTTTGCACAGCAAGCTAAATGATAGAGCTGATTTTCAAAACCTATGCGGCGTCGCATAGGAGGTACTGGTAATAGCTGAGGTTTTAGACCTGCCCCTATTAGTATTTCTCTGAATAGGTCAGGATATATTCCGTGGGCTTGGCCATTCTTGATGATTGATAAGGGTGAACGATCCTGATCATAGATAGGCACTGTGATTACTTCAGCTGCTTTAGCAAAGGTGCAAGATATGATTAGGGCAGCGAAGACACTCCAGAGTTTATACATATCCCCTCCGTCACCTTAAAAATCTGAACGGTTTAAGTATAAGGTGACTTTTGGGAATTGGCCTTCTTTGCCTAGGAAATAGGCTTGGAAATCATTGGTGCTTATAACGGCGTTAGATTGGCAAAGCCAACCACCAGCCACTTACTACCTTCGTAATCGAAATTAACCTGTACTCTGGCCTTAGGCCCCGAACCTTCAAAGTTAAGTACAGTGCCATCACCAAATTTGCTGTGCATAACACGTTGACCCAGGGCAAGGTTGGTTTCTGGTACATCGCTGCTGCTAAGAGAGCTACTACCAAATAAGCTACTGCCTTGGTTATCGTTATGGCGGCTGGTCATGGGGCGGCTAACGCTAGCGTTAAGGCGAACCTCTTCCATCAAGTCGTTTGGAATTTCACCAATAAAGCGCGATGGTCGGTTGTAGTTATCTTGTCCATGCAGACGACGGGATTCAGCGTAAGTGATAAACAGCTTCTGCATCGCACGGGTGATACCTACATAGCAGAGGCGACGTTCTTCCTCTAAACGGCCCGGCTCTTCCACAGACATCTTATGCGGAAACAAGCCTTCTTCTACACCGGCTAGGAACACCTGAGGGAATTCCAGACCTTTTGCAGAGTGAAGGGTCATTAGCTGCACACTGTCTTGGTAATCATCTGCTTGCGCATCACCGGCATCCAGCGCTGCCTGGTCTAAGAATGCCGCAAGTGGGGAGTTAAATTCCTCATCCAGAAACTCATCCCATTGGCTGTTAAACTGCTTCGCTGCAGTGACCAGTTCTTCCAAGTTTTCTATACGGGATTGAGCTTTTTCGCCTTTCTCTTTTTTGTGGTGCTCGATCAGGCCTGAGTGTTGTATAACGTGCTCAGTCTGTTCGTGTAGCAGAGTGTCTTCGGTATCTTGTGCCATCTGATTGATCAGATCCAAGAAAGCTTGCAGGGCATTAGATGCACGCGCTGGTAGCTTTTTCAGTTCCACAATTTCGTTGGATGCGCGCCACATAGAGATCGCTTGGCTACGAGCATGCTCACGGATAATTTCGATGGTACGTGTGCCTATACCGCGTGTTGGTACATTGATTACACGCTCCATCGAGGTGTCATCGTCGCGGTTGCTTAGCAGGCGCATATAGGACAGCGCATTTTTGATCTCAAGGCGTTCATAGAAACGTTGGCCACCGTATATACGGTAGGGTACGCCACTACGAATCAAGGCTTCCTCGAGTACTCGGGACTGGGCGTTGGAGCGGTACAGAATCGCACACTCTTTACGGAGGTTGCCCTCTTGTACCCATTTACCGATTTGATCGACGATAAAACGCGCTTCATCTTGTTCGTTAAAGGCTGCATATAGTGAGATCGGCTCACCTTCGCCGGAATCTGTATGTAACTCTTTACCTAAGCGGCCTTGGTTATTGCGAATAACCTCGTTGGCTGCGCGAAGAATGGTCTCGGTGGAGCGGTAATTCTGCTCTAGCTTGATCGTCTCTGTACCGGGAAAGTGCACTGGAAGATTTTGAATATTCTCGATCTTAGCGCCACGCCAGCCGTAGATAGACTGGTCATCATCGCCCACCGCCATTAGTTTTTTCTGACCACCGCATAGCAGCTGCAGCCAACCATATTGAATAGTGTTGGTATCTTGGAACTCGTCCACCAGAATGTAGCGGAAGCGCTCTTGGTAGTGCTCTAGTAGTGCTGGGTTCTTATCGCGGAACAGCTCTAGGGAACGTAGCAAAAGCTCGCCAAAGTCGATCATGCCGCCACGTTCGCAGGCTTGCTCGTAAGCTTCGTAAACCGCGAGCATCTGCCGATCATTTAGATCATGGCGTGGTTCGATATGTTTAGCGCGTAGGCCATTATCTTTCTTATCGTTGATGTACCACTGGAATTGGCGAGCCGGCCAACGCTTATCATCCAGATTCATCTCTTTGGCTAAACGTTTAATCAGACGCAGCTGATCATCGCTGTCCATAATCTGGAAGTTTTCAGGTAAGCCAGCATCCTGCCAGTGAGCACGCAGTATACGGTGGGCTAAACCGTGGAAGGTACCGACCCACATGCCTTGAGGGTTGATACCTAACAGCTCCTCAATACGGCCACGCATCTCTTTCGCCGCTTTATTGGTGAACGTAACCGCCATAATAGAGTAGGGCGACATTCCCTCTGTCTGAATCAACCAAGCAATTCGGTGTACCAATACGCGGGTTTTACCAGAGCCAGCGCCGGCTAAAACCAGTAAGTTTTGTACCGGAGCGGTTACAGCATTGCGTTGGGCATCGTTCAGAGAATCGATAATGTGAGTTACGTCCATAGCGGCTTTCTGTTCACTGTATAAATAATCAGTGGCTGATTATAGCGGGTGTTAGCAAAAGAGGGCAGTGTTGATTTACGAAGACCCTATGTCTGGGGGTCTTCGTATCGGAAATCAGCGATTAAGGTAGCTGACTAGGATTGTTACGCCGATAGATCAGGATCTGTTTTAGCTCTTCTGGATCTTTCAGCTTCTGCTCGCTGTTTTCATCCAACCATGGGATTAAACGTGATAGCCAGAAGCGCATCGCGGCACTGCAAGTCAGCACAGGCCAAGCTTTGTATTCATCCTGAGTGAAAGGTCGCGCTTTTGCGTAGGCTTTAAGCAGTGCCTGCTCTCGTTTGCTATCAATCGAGCCATCAGGACGGCAACACCAATCATTAGCCACGATCGCCAGATCAAACAGCAGATAAGCGGTTGCGGCGTTATAAAGATCTAAAACCGCGCTGACTTCAGTTCCTTGGAACAGCACATTATCGTGGAATAGATCACCATGAATTGTGCCTGCTTTGATATCGCCCGGCTGTTCTCGAAGTTGATCAAAACGCGCTACTTCTTCCTGTAGCAGAGTCTGATCATTTTCAGATAACTTACTACGAATGAGTTCGCTTTCTCTACGCCACCAAAACACACCTCGGTGTGCTTGGCGCTCAAGATAGAAGTCTTCTGTTGCAACGTGGAACTCGCCTAACACTTTGCCTATGGCAGCACAGTGCTCAGGTGTGAGTTCTTGCTGACCCACATGCTCACCAAAGAACCTTGGTTGTAGCGCAGCAGGTTTCTTTTTCAGTTGTTTTAGGCCGATTCCGTTTCGATCCTGAATAGCAAAAGGTACAGCGATATCTCGCTGTGATAGCCATTGGCATAGCTCGACAAAGTAGGGAAGCTCTTCGTAGCTAAGCTCTTCAAACAAAGTGAGTACATACTCCGTCTCAATCCCTTCATTTTTCAGGGTGACAAAGTAGTTGGTATTTTCGATACCACCATCAATACCTTTGTAACTGACTAACTCTCCCAGATCATAATCTTTAAGGAATGCAGTTAGGTCAGTGTCATTAAGTTGCGTATATACAGCCAAGCGCTTTACTCACTTCGTAAATTTGAATTCGTTTGTTCCAGCGGATTTACCAACGGAACAGTACCCATTTAGGGATCAGCATTTGTGATTCTTCATGGCGAATAAATGAGCCTTCACCTGGCGCTGGAACCAGATAGTATTCTTTACCGTTTTTAGGCACGACCTTAATTTCCTGAAGCTGACCATTTACGCGGTACTCGTAATAGGTTTTATCTTCTTCGTGGAAGATTGTGATCTGTGGTTCGTTCTCATCAACCAGCGGTGGGACTTCGGCATAAGCTACAGGTGTCACTGCAAGTAGTGCTGCTAATAGTAGCTTTTTCATTATTCTTTCCTCTTTCATGGCAAGATTTCTTTTGGCAAATGAGCATATCGACTATGATCGGGTTTTTGAAGAATAACCAACCCGGATTTCCTGATGAGCGAACAGCAGCAAGCCAACTCCTCTCCTTTAATTTTAGTCGACGGTTCCTCTTATTTATACCGTGCTTTTTTTGCTTCACAACAGGCTGACCTGCGAAATTCTGCGGGAATCCCAACAGGAGCGATCCGAGTTGTTACTTCAATGCTGAAAAGCTTGATCAAACAGTATCCAGAAAGCCCTATTGCGGTGATCTTTGATGCTAAAGGTAAAACATTCCGTGATGAGATCTACAGCGATTATAAAGCCCAGCGTCCACCGATGCCGGATGATTTACGTAGTCAGGTAGAGCCGATCCACAACATCGTCAAAGCTTTGGGTATGCCGCTTATCGTAGAACCGGGTGTAGAAGCGGATGATGTCATCGGTACGATGGCGCGTGAAGCCAGCGCTCAAGGGATCGATACCCTGATCTCCACAGGCGATAAGGATATGGCGCAGCTGGTGGATCAACACGTAACGCTGATCAACACTATGACTGACACCATCATGGATATTGAAGGTGTAAAAGAGAAGTTTGGTATTCCGCCAGAGCTGATCATCGATTACTTGGCATTGATGGGCGATAAGGTCGATAACATCCCAGGCGTTCCGGGCGTGGGTGAAAAAACGGCTTTGGCTTTGCTGCAAGGTATCGGCGGTATTAAAGATCTATACGAAAACCTAGATAAAATTGCTGATCTTGGTTTCCGTGGTTCGAAAACTATGGCGAAGAAACTAGAAGATAACCGCGAAGAAGCGGATCTATCTTACCTACTGGCAACGATTAAAACCGACGTTGAGCTGCATGAAAAAGTCGAAGAGATCGTTAAGCCAGAGCCAAATAAAGATCAGTTAATTGAGTTATACAAAGAATTTGAATTCAAGACTTGGGTGCGTGAGCTGGAATCTGGTGAGAGCGGTGCTGCAATCGCTGCTGATCCATCGGAGCCATCTACTCCAGAAGCACCTAAAGATGTTGAATACACAACAGTGCTTACAGAATCCGATCTAGATGGCTGGATTGAAAAGTTATCCACAGCCGAACTTTTTGCCTTCGATACAGAAACGACCAGTCTCAACTATATGGAAGCTGAGCTGGTGGGTGTTTCCTTTGCGGTAGAGCCGGGCAAAGCTGCTTATGTGCCTGTTGCGCATGATTACATGGGCGCGCCAGAGCAAATCAGCCGTGATGTTCTTTTGACTAAGCTGAAACCACTGTTAGAAAGTGAAGATCACAAAAAGATCGGTCAGCATATTAAATACGATATGAACGTGTTGGCTCGTTACGATATCGATCTAAAAGGTGTGGCGTTCGATACTATGCTGGAGTCCTACGTGCTGAACTCCACGGCAACGCGTCACGATATGGACAGCTTGGCTGATCGTTATTTAGGTGTGAAAACGGTTAAGTTCGAAGAGATCGCCGGTAAAGGTAAAAAACAGCTGACCTTCAACCAGATCGAACTAGAACAAGCAGCGCCTTATGCTGCGGAAGATGCTGATATCACCCTGCGTCTACATCAAGCGATCGATAGTCAGCTAAGCCAAGATGAAACGCTAAGCAAAGTTTTCAATGAGATCGAAAAACCGTTGATTCCAGTACTGTCACGTATCGAGCGTAACGGTGCTTTGGTTGATGCATCAATGCTCGGTGAACAAAGTATCGAACTGGCTGCACGTATGGTGGAACTAGAGCGCGAAGCTTACGATATTGCTGGGAAAGAGTTTAATCTGGCGTCACCAAAGCAGCTGCAGCAGATTCTATTTGAAGAGCTTAGTATCCCGGTGATTAAGAAGACACCAAAAGGTGCACCATCGACTGCCGAGGAAGTGCTTCAAGAGTTGGCACTAGAATATCCTCTGCCTAAGTTGATTCTTGAACACCGTAGCTTGAGCAAGCTTAAATCTACTTACACCGATAAGCTTCCGCTAATGATCAGTCCAAGTACTGGGCGCATTCATACCTCTTACCATCAAGCGGTGACAGCGACGGGCCGTCTATCTTCGACAGATCCGAACCTGCAGAACATTCCGGTACGTACCCAGGAAGGCCGTCGTATTCGTCACGCCTTCATCGCCCCAGAAGGCTACAAGGTTGTAGCTGCCGATTACTCGCAGATCGAACTGCGTATTATGGCGCACCTTTCTCAGGATCAGGGTTTACTGGATGCTTTCTCTAAAGGTGCCGATATCCACCGTGCGACAGCGGCAGAAGTTTTCAAAGTTGAACTCGATCAGGTATCGGATGATCAGCGTCGCAGTGCTAAAGCGATCAACTTCGGTTTGATTTATGGTATGTCTGCGTTTGGTCTAGCGAAGCAGTTAGGTATCGCCCGTAAAGATGCAGCGCAGTATATCGAACACTATTTCGAGACCTATCCTGGCGTGCAGCACTATATGGATGATATTCGTACAAAAGCACAGGAGCAGGGTTACGTTGAAACTCTGTTCGGTCGCCGTTTGTACCTGCCAGAGATTAAAGCGAAAAACGCGATGCGCCGTCAGGCTGCTGAACGTACTGCGATCAATGCGCCAATGCAGGGTACAGCTGCAGATATTATTAAGCGCGCGATGGTGGCGGTAGATGCTTGGTTAGCCGAGTCCGATTTTGATGTCCGTATGATCATGCAGGTACACGATGAATTGGTCTTTGAAGTACGTGAAGATCAGGTAGACGCCTTTGTTGCTGAGGTGAAAGAACAGATGGCGGGTGCGGCTGATCTGGATGTGCCGCTGCTAGTTGAAGCCGGTGTCGGTGAGAACTGGGAACAGGCTCACTAAGTTCAGAAAATATTTTTGAATGTTTTTTGAACAAAAGGGAACTTTTCAAAATATAGAGAGTCAACAGCTTTAAGAGTCACTTACACATACATCGTGCCATGGCTGTGGCTCTTTACAACAAGCATGCGTTAAAGCCCTGAGAAATTGACAGTTCCCCTTCCTAAGTTTCCCAGGGCTTTCTTTTGTTATTCGCCTTCAAATTCCTCTTCGAAATCATCTTCCGGCAGTAGCCATAGATCCAAACGCTGTCGCAGCTGATCGACATTTTGTTTCTTCAGTGCAGAGAAGGTTTGTACAGTCACCAGATCGCCTAGAACGGCAGTTAGTTCCTTACGAATCTTCAACATAGTCGACTGAGCTGGGCCTTTTTTCAGCTTGTCGGATTTGGTTAACAGTACATGTAGCGGCATCTCAGTACTGAGGCACCAATCAACCATCATCTGATCGAACTCTTTCATTGGATGACGAATATCCATTACCAGCACAACGCCTTGTAAGCATTGGCGCTTTTGTAGGTACTCTTCCAAGTGCTGCTGCCAATGCTGTTTCATTGCGACAGGTACTTTGGCGTAGCCATAACCTGGCAAATCGACAATACGCACGTCTTCGATATTTAGATCGAAGAAGTTAATCAATTGGGTACGGCCTGGCGTTTTCGATGTACGTGCCAATTTGTTGTTATTGGTCAGCGTATTGATCGCACTGGATTTACCTGCATTTGAGCGGCCTGCGAAAGCGACTTCTGCGCCTATATCCGCCGGACACTGGTGTAATTTTGCCGCACTCTTATTAAATTTTGCGGTGTTGTAGTGAACGGTTTTTTGATCTGAAGACATATTTTTAAGTCGCTTTTTAAGAAATCGCTACTAAAGGAACAGAGATTGCCGTTCCAGTTTGTGTGGATATTGGTTTATAATTGCGCCAATTTTACCTGCGAACAGGCCTAAGCTCTAGTCTGCAGGGAAGTGAGGATAACATCGGTCAACGCTTAATGACTCATCATTACGCCTATGGCCGTCTAATTTTAATAGCAAGAGTCTGGGTTCATCGATGAATAAACTACTGATTAGCTTGCTGGTGACCGTTGGTATCACTGGTGTAGCTCACGCAGCGGGTGATGCTGCTAAAGGTAAAGGAATGACTGCAATGTGTGCTGCTTGTCACGGTGCTGACGGTAACAGTGCAATCGCAAACTTCCCTAAGCTAGCAGGTCAGAACGAAAAATATCTGATCAAACAGCTTCAAGATATCAAATCTGGTAAGCGTACAGTTGTAGAAATGACTGGTCTTCTAAACTCTTACAGCGACCAGGACATTGCTGATATCTCTGCTTACTTTGCTAAGCAGACTGGTACTGTAGGCCACGCTGCTAAAGATCTTGTTGAACAGGGTCAGAAAATCTACCGAGCAGGTATCGCAGATAAAGGTGTTGCTGCTTGTACAGCTTGTCACGCACCAACAGGTGAAGGTAACAGCCAAGCAGGCTTCCCAGGTATCGGCGGCCAGCACGCTGCATACACTGAAAAGCAGCTAAAAGATTTTGCTAAAGGCGCACGTAACAACGATCCACAGCAGATGATGCAGGATATTGCGGCGAAGCTTAGCGATGACGAAATCAAAGCGGTTTCTAGCTACATTCAAGGTCTGGGCAAGTAAGTTCAGCTTGGATTCAATAAAGGCAGCTTAGGCTGCCTTTTTTGTACGTGGTAGGAACTTAGGTTTTATTTTATTGTCTACCACCCGGTCCTATTGTTTTCGGAGCAAAGAATAATGAAAAAGTTTGGGTTGATGTTAGTGGCGTTGCTTTTGCCGTTTATGGCACAGGCTGAAGAGTTTAAAGAAGGTGTTCACTACGCCAAAGTTCCTGTAGCAAGCACTATGCAGGAAAAGAGCAAAATTGAAGTTATCGAAATGTTCGGATACCCATGCCCTCATTGTAATAACTTTGAGCCATTGATTAAGCATTGGGAAAAGAACAAAAGTGAAGACGTGAAATTTGTTCGTACCCCAGTTGCGTGGAATCCTCGTTGGGAACAAATGGCGCGTGCGTTTTATGCGTCTGAATTTATGAAAACGCTGGATAAAACTCACGAAGCGACTTTTCACGCGATTCATGTAGAACGTCGTCGTTTTATAGATAAAGACGATTTTGCTGATTATTACGGTAACCTAGGCGTTGATACAGGTAAATTCCAAAGCTTATTCAACTCCTTTGCGGTAGAAACTAAGATCCGCCAAGGCCGTAAGCAGCTAGAAAACTACGGTATCAAAGGTGTGCCTGCGATGGTTGTGAATGGTAAATATCATGTCACAGCAGGTATGGCGGGTGGCCATAAGAAGATGCTTGAAGTCGTTGATTTCCTTGTTGAGAAAGAGCGCTCCGCTGCGAAGTAAATAAAATATGCAAAGAAAAACGCCCTCTAGAGGGCGTTTTTTTATATCTGATTGATATCAGACCTAGTGCGAAGAACAGAGTTCGACTAACATGAAGTCTGACTGATGTTGATGTTGTGTACTCCGAGGAACTGGTGTGGCAGAAGAACAGGTAGACTGGAAGAAAAAATACCGAGAGCTGACTCTAGAATTTGAGCGGTTTGAGCGAAAAAGTGTTGATACTGAACAGCAGTTACGCCAGTTAGCCGGTTATATGTCTATCGGTTTAGAAGGTGATAATCCACAATTTGATGCTGAACTCGCAGCATTGAAACCACTACTTCATGAGCAGTGCACAGAGCATCTCGGCTTTTTACAAAAAATCAGTCGCCGTATTGAAAAACAAGTTCAACATCGTGAAGACCTTCGCGGAAAAACTGCCAAGCAAACAGTTGCTGCCCTTCTTAAGTGGATTCGCATGCTACGCACTCAAGTGCAAAATAGCGGTTCACAAAACCTGCTGGATTCCCTAGAGCGTCGCAGTAATGAAGTTGAAGCGAAAGGTTACGAACTACCTGCTGTTCTAGCTGATCTGATTGAGCTACAAAGCCATATCGAAACGGGAACAGAAGAGAGTGCAGAGATCAGTGACAGCGACTTCTCTCTAGACACGACTGCTTCAACAGATGCGCTGGGCGATGAAGTTAAATTACTCTTAAAACGTATTGGCGCTGAGCTTTTAGAGCTGATTAGCGGCTTGTACGTGCCTAAAGAGGAAAACCCCAATGCGCGTAAGTTGGTGAAACGCATCGAAGATGGCTTTGAGTTACCGCATCTGCCGGAGATCGTTCATCAAGTTGTGCAGCTGGTTATCAAATCAACCAGCAATACCAGTGAAGATTTCGAGAACTACCTGTTGGAACTCAGCACGCGCTTAACTGAGGTTCAAACTTTTGTGGTTGATAGCCGCCAGGAGCAGCAAGAGATAGGTCAGAACCAACGTGATCTTGATATCCAAGTTCGACGTGACGTTAAAAAGCTGCACCACACGGTCAAGAATACCAATGATATTACAGACCTGAAAAAGGCGGTTTCACTGCAACTTTCAGGTCTAGTTCGTGCTATGGATAGCTTCAAAAAGAAAGAAGAAGAGCGCGAACAGCGATTGCAAGGTCGTTATGAAGACCTGATCGATAAAGTTGAATTGATGGAGCAGGAAACACGTAAGGTCAAAGCGCATATGGAAGAGGAGCGCTTACGTGCACGCACAGACCCTCTTACAGGCTTACCAAACCGCGCTGCCTATGATGAACACATTGATCAGGAATATGAGCGTTGGTCGCGTTACCGTACATTATTCTCTGTAGTTGTCGGCGACTTGGATTTCTTTAAGAAAATCAACGATACCTACGGGCATTTAGCCGGTGATAAAGTACTACGTTTGGTAGCAAAAGTTATCACTAAGAATATCCGCGTAACTGACTTTGTTGGTCGTTACGGTGGTGAAGAGTTTATTATTATCCTTCCTTCTACTGGCGCAGAAGAGGCCTCGCAGGCAATGGAAAAATTGCGAGAATCTTTAGCCAGCAGCCCATTTAATTTCCATGGCAAGCCCGTGGGGATTACAATGTCGTTCGGCGTAACAGAAATCAAAGAGGGTGATTCTCTTGATGATGTCTTTACCCGTGCTGATGAAGCATTGTATCAAGCCAAAGAAGATGGCCGTAACTTAGTCAGAACTAAGTAACGTCACTACTTATCTATTAATTTTTAGCAACAAGGTTTCCCTGCTGTGAAACGTCTATCGCGAATTCTGAAGATTGTTCAGGTTTTTGCTCGGTATCGATTGGATACTCTATTTTTGGGTTTAGCCCTTCCTTGGTATGTTCGATGCCTGTTTTGGTTATTGCCTTGGCGTTTATTTATTCCAGCAAAGCAACCGCAAGCGGTACGTGTTCGTTTAGCGTTAGAAGCATTGGGTCCAGTTTTTGTTAAATTCGGTCAGATGTTATCCACCCGCCGAGATCTATTGCCGGATGATCTGGCAGAAGAACTGAAAAAACTGCAAGATCGTGTGCCGCCGTTCTCTGGACCGCAAGCACAAGGATTGATTGAAAAAGCACTGGAAAAGCCAGTTTTAGAGCTATTTGCTGAGTTTGAGGTAGAGCCTATGGCGTCTGCTTCGGTTGCTCAGGTTCACAAAGCGACCATGCTTGATGGCAGCGAAGTGGTCGTTAAAGTTATTCGACCGGGCATTGGTAAGACTATCCGTAAGGATGTGGACCTTCTCTTCAGCTTGGCGCGCCTTGTTCATGTGGTTTGGGAAGAGGGACGCCGCCTGCGCCCAGTAGAGGTGGTTTCTGAGTATGAGCAGACAATCTTCGACGAGTTGGATCTTCGGAAAGAGGCGGCTAATGGCTCGCAGTTAAGACGTAACTTTGAAAACAGCGATATTCTTTATATCCCGGAAATTTACTGGGATTACACGCGTTCTAATGTACTCGTAATGGAACGCATTCACGGTATTCCGGTTGCTGAAGTTGATCAGTTGAATGAACAGAATACCGATATGAAAGCGCTGGCAGAACGCGGCGTAGAGATCTTCTTTACTCAGGTATTCCGAGACAGTTTTTTTCATGCGGATATGCACCCAGGTAATATCTTTGTCTCTCGCAATAACCCAAGTTCACCACAATATATCGCGGTAGATTTTGGGATTATTGGCTCGCTTACCCCGGAAGATCAAAGCTATCTAGCCCGCAACTTTCTTGCTTTCTTCAAACGTGACTACCGAATGGTAGCGCAATTACACGTTGATTCAGGCTGGGTGCCTGCAGACACAAATGTTGATGCATTTGAAACGGCTATTCGTAGTGTGTGTGAGCCGATCTTTGAAAAGCCGTTAAAAGATATCTCTTTCGGACAGGTGCTTTTAGGTTTGTTCCAAACTGCGCGTCGTTTCAATATGGAAGTGCAGCCACAACTAGTACTTCTACAGAAAACGCTTCTAAATATCGAAGGCTTAGGTCGACAGCTGTATCCAGATCTAGATTTGTGGGAAACAGGTAAGCCGTTTTTAGAGAATTGGATGAAAGAGCGGATGGGGCCAAAAGGTGTTTATCGTTCGATTAAACAGCAAGCACCTGATTGGCTAGAGAAAATGCCGCATATGCCGCAACTAATTTTTGATTCTCTAAACCAGATCCGGAATTTAGATAGCGCACGTCAGCGCGATATTAGAGCTTATCAACAAGCAAAAGAAACCTTAGAAAGCAAAGCTTCTAGAAGACGAAATCTAGGGTTGATACTCATTGCGGGTGCTATAGCTGTTGCTAATCCAGATGTAATGGAATGGCTATGCGATTTGCCTACCAGTAGTTGGATTTTGGCAGGTGTCGGAATAGTACTATTGTTGAAACGTTCATGATCCTCCTTTAGGAGGGGATGGTGGAAGCAATATTGATCGGGTATGCTTCCGCACGTAAGTTAGTCTTAATTGAAAGTGAGTGAATAAATGAGTGACGTATTAACTCAGCTGGGTGAAGTTCTGGAACAGCGTAAATCAGCAGCCCCAGATAGTTCATATGTATCTAGCTTACACGCTAAGGGCTTGAATAAGATCTTAGAGAAGGTCGGTGAAGAAGCAACAGAAACAATTCTGGCTGCTAAAGACGCGCAGACCAGCGGTGACAATAAAGATGTCATTTATGAAACAGCCGATCTTTGGTTTCACAGCTTAGTTGCATTGTCGCACCTAGGTGAAGAACCGCAGGCAGTCTTAGATGAATTGGCACGTAGATTCGATCTATCGGGCCTAGAAGAAAAAGCGTCTCGCACTAAAAAATAAATACAGATCCTAAGGCGTTCTCAAAACGTGTAACGTGGATCATTCCAACAGATTTCTATGATGGCAGTTAAAAGAGCTGCTATGTGATAGCGGAGAGTAAAAATGGGTTTAGGTGGTATCAGTATTTGGCAGCTATTGATTATTTTGGCCATTATTATTCTGATTTTTGGTACTAAAAAATTCAAAAACATCGGGAGCGATCTAGGTGGTGCTGTTAAAGGCTTCAAAAAAGCCATGACAGAAGAAGAAAAAGCCAAAGAAGAAGCTGAAAACAAACAGATCAAACAGGAAGACGCTGATTTTACTGAGGCTAAAAAAGCTGACGACGTAAAAGCTGAACAGAAGTCTGACAAATAACAGGCTTTAACTATGTTTGATATCGGTTTTACCGAGCTGCTCATTGTTGCAGTGGTTGCATTGGTTGTTCTTGGACCAGATAAATTGCCTACTGCTGTAAGGACCGTCGGAATGTGGATGGGGCGTATAAAGCGTACTGTCTCATCTATACAGACGGAAATTAGCGAAGAGCTAAGAGTAGAAGAGTTAAAACGTACAACGGCTATTCAGAAACACGAGTTAGAAAAAGAACTTAATGAGATGCGTCAGCCGTTCAACGATGCATTAAAAGAAGAAGTTCCAGTTAGCTCTAAGATTGTTCCGCCAGAAGCAACAGAAGAAAAGCCTCAATCTGCGAATGAGCCTAGCAAGGCTGATGACAATAGCAGTACAGGAAAAGCATGAGCAATCCGCAGCCTGAACACGATCAGGAACAGCCATTAATTAGCCATCTGGTTGAGTTACGCCAGAGGCTAATGTTTATCCTACTTATTATTTTGGGTTTCTTTCTTGGCTTATTTTATTTTGCCAATGATCTGTATACCTATCTTTCATCGCCATTAACTGCATTGTTGCCATCGGGCACAAGCATGATTGCGACAGATGTAACTTCTCCATTCTTTGCGCCCTTTAAGCTAACGCTTTTCGCCGCAATCTTTTTGGCGATGCCATTTGTATTGCACCAAATATGGGGCTTTATCGCGCCAGGCCTATATAAGCATGAAAAGCGCTTTGCGATACCATTGTTAATATCGAGTATCTTTCTATTTTATGCCGGTATCGCATTTGCCTACTTTGTTGTGTTTCCGCTTATCTTTGGTTTCTTTACCAGCGTTGGGCCAGAAAATGTTGCGGTAATGACGGATATCAGCAGCTACCTGAATTTCGTACTAAAGCTTTTCTTTGCATTTGGTATCGTTTTTGAAATACCGATTGCTACTCTGCTACTGATTTGGTCTGGTGCTGCAACTGTTGCTGGTCTGAGACAAAAGCGTGCATATGTAATCGTTGGTTGTTTCGTCTTAGGGATGTTGTTAACGCCGCCAGATGTGATTTCACAAAGCTTGTTGGCTGTGCCAATGTGGCTGCTGTTTGAAACGGGCATCATCTTAGGTGTGATCTTTGTAAGAAAGAATACTGATGATGAAGAACTGTCTGATGAATTCGCTGCTGCAGAAGAAGAGCAAGAAGAAAATAGTAAATAGTAAATAGTAGTTGAGAGCTAGATAGTTATTATAAAAACGGTGTTTATTGAGAGGTAAGCACCGTTTTTTTATGTCCGTAGAGTATTTAGCGATCAACGCTGTATAACTAATAAACAATATTGAATATTTATTCACTTTTTGCGCTTTTTTTAAGATTGGGTGTTGACCCTTTTTCAGATGTCTGTAGAATTCGCCGTCCTTGCTTAGGGAGGCCGCTTTTAAAGGGGCTGCAGAGCTGAGTGAGGTGCTTAGTAAGTGATTGAAAACATTGGTTTTTAAGATTTCTTACGGAGCAGGATTCAAAGTCCGGTTGCTGAGTAAAAGCTTTTTACAAAATTGCAAAATAAACGGTTGACTTTGAATGAGCGCACAGTAGAATATGCGCCTCGCTTGAGACGAAACGCTGAGTCAGCGGAGAGTCAAAAAAGCAACGCTCTTTAACAATTTGATCAGATAATTCGTGTGGGCGCTTGTTGAGAAGAAGCAAACTTTTTCTAGACAAGCAACCAAGTGAATTCATTTAAAGCGATTTACAAAGGTTTAACGTTCTTAAGAATGTTATCCGGTTGTTTAGTACTAGAGCCCGTTACCACATTCCTGGTAACACAAATGATTTAAACTGAAGAGTTTGATCATGGCTCAGATTGAACGCTGGCGGCAGGCCTAACACATGCAAGTCGAACGGTAACATGACTAGCTTGCTAGTTGATGACGAGTGGCGGACGGGTGAGTAACGCGTAGGAATCTACCCAGTAGCGGGGGATAAGCCAGAGAAATTTGGTCTAATACCGCATACGCCCTACGGGGGAAAGCAGGGGATCTTCGGACCTTGCACTATTGGATGAGCCTGCGTGAGATTAGCTAGTTGGTGAGGTAATGGCTCACCAAGGCGACGATCTCTAGCTGGTCTGAGAGGATGATCAGCCACACTGGAACTGAGACACGGTCCAGACTCCTACGGGAGGCAGCAGTGGGGAATATTGCACAATGGGCGCAAGCCTGATGCAGCCATGCCGCGTGTGTGAAGAAGGCCCTAGGGTTGTAAAGCACTTTCAGCAGTGAGGAAAGGTTAGTAGTTAATACCTGCTAGCTGTGACGTTAACTGCAGAAGAAGCACCGGCTAACTCCGTGCCAGCAGCCGCGGTAATACGGAGGGTGCGAGCGTTAATCGGAATTACTGGGCGTAAAGCGCGCGTAGGTGGATTGGTCAGTCAGATGTGAAAGCCCAGGGCTCAACCTTGGAACTGCACCTGATACTGCCAATCTAGAGTACGGTAGAGGGTAGTGGAATTTCCTGTGTAGCGGTGAAATGCGTAGATATAGGAAGGAACACCAGTGGCGAAGGCGACTACCTGGACCGATACTGACACTGAGGTGCGAAAGCGTGGGGAGCAAACAGGATTAGATACCCTGGTAGTCCACGCCGTAAACGATGTCTACTAGCCGTTGGGAGACTTGATCTTTTAGTGGCGCAGCTAACGCGATAAGTAGACCGCCTGGGGAGTACGGCCGCAAGGTTAAAACTCAAATGAATTGACGGGGGCCCGCACAAGCGGTGGAGCATGTGGTTTAATTCGACGCAACGCGAAGAACCTTACCAACTCTTGACATCCAGAGAAGTTACTAGAGATAGTTTCGTGCCTTCGGGAACTCTGAGACAGGTGCTGCATGGCTGTCGTCAGCTCGTGTTGTGAAATGTTGGGTTAAGTCCCGTAACGAGCGCAACCCTTGTCCTTATTTGCCAGCACTTCGGGTGGGAACTCTAAGGAGACTGCCGGTGACAAACCGGAGGAAGGTGGGGACGACGTCAAGTCATCATGGCCCTTACGAGTTGGGCTACACACGTGCTACAATGGCCGGTACAGAGGGCCGCGAACCTGCGAGGGTAAGCTAATCTCAGAAAACCGGTCGTAGTCCGGATTGGAGTCTGCAACTCGACTCCATGAAGTCGGAATCGCTAGTAATCGCGAATCAGAATGTCGCGGTGAATACGTTCCCGGGCCTTGTACACACCGCCCGTCACACCATGGGAGTGGATTGCACCAGAAGTAGCTAGCTTAACCTTCGGGAGGGCGGTTACCACGGTGTGGTTCATGACTGGGGTGAAGTCGTAACAAGGTAGCCCTAGGGGAACCTGGGGCTGGATCACCTCCTTAAACGAAAGCCGATTCTCGGCAAGCGTTCACACGAATTATCTGATCAGAGAAGTTAAGAGCAACGGTGTAGGCTTGTAGCTCAGCTGGTTAGAGCGCACCCCTGATAAGGGTGAGGTCGGTGGTTCAAGTCCACTCAGGCCTACCAATAATAGCCTTACTGTTTTCTTTGGGGCTATAGCTCAGCTGGGAGAGCGCCTGCTTTGCACGCAGGAGGTCTGCGGTTCGATCCCGCATAGCTCCACCATCATCCTAAGGATGAGAAGGAAGAGTTTTAAAACATATTGTCGGTTAAGACATTATCTTTTAAAGCTTTTTTGCTTTAAACGCTCTTTAACAATTTGGATTTGATTCATTTGATTTAGATTTAAGACATGTAGTTTTACTGCATGCGCCAATTCGGCGAAATCTATCGTTACTAGCAATACAAGTTACTGTGATTCCAGACGCCTTCGGGTTATATGGTCAAGTGACTAAGCGTGCACGGTGGATGCCTTGGCAGTCAGAGGCGATGAAGGACGTTGTAACCTGCGATAAGGTTCGGGGAGGTGGTAAACAACCTTTGATCCGGACATTTCCGAATGGGGAAACCCACCTATTTATAGGTATCTTTTAACTGAATACATAGGTTATTAGAGGCGAACCTGGGGAACTGAAACATCTAAGTACCCAGAGGAAAAGAAATCAACCGAGATTCCCTAAGTAGCGGCGAGCGAACGGGGACCAGCCCTTAAGCTTTATTAGATTTAACAGAACACTCTGGAAAGTGTGGCCATAGTGGGTGATAGCCCCGTATGTGAAAGGTCTTTTAAAGTGAAATCGAGTAGGACGGCACACGTGAAACGCTGTCTGAATATGGGGGGACCATCCTCCAAGGCTAAATACTCCTGACTGACCGATAGTGAACCAGTACCGTGAGGGAAAGGCGAAAAGAACCCCTGTGAGGGGAGTGAAATAGACCCTGAAACCGTGTACGTACAAGCAGTGGGAGCCGTTTTCGGACGGTGACTGCGTACCTTTTGTATAATGGGTCAGCGACTTACTTTTAGTGGCAAGGTTAAGCATTTGCGGAGCCGTAGGGAAACCGAGTCTTAATAGGGCGTCCAGTCGCTAGGAGTAGACCCGAAACCGAGTGATCTATCCATGGGCAGGTTGAAGATGCAGTAACATGCATTGGAGGACCGAACCGACTGTCGTTGAAAAGCCAGCGGATGACTTGTGGATAGGAGTGAAAGGCTAATCAAACTCGGAGATAGCTGGTTCTCCTCGAAAACTATTTAGGTAGTGCCTCGTGTCTAACCATGGGGGGTAGAGCACTGTTTCGGCTAGGGGGTCATCCCGACTTACCAACCCGATGCAAACTCCGAATACCCATGAGTTCAATCACGGGAGACACACGGCGGGTGCTAACGTCCGTCGTGGAAAGGGAAACAACCCAGACCGTCAGCTAAGGTCCCAAAGTTTATGCTAAGTGGGAAACGATGTGGGAAGGCTTAGACAGCTAGGAGGTTGGCTTAGAAGCAGCCACCCTTTAAAGAAAGCGTAATAGCTCACTAGTCGAGTCGGCCCGCGCGGAAGATATAACGGGGCTAAGCATAACACCGAAGCTACGGATGCACTTTGTGCATGGTAGAGGAGCGTTCTGTAAGCTGTTGAAGCGGAAGCTGTAAGGCACCGTGGAGGTATCAGAAGTGCGAATGCTGACATGAGTAACGATAAGGGAGGTGAAAACCCTCCCCGCCGGAAGACCAAGGGTTCCTATCCAACGCTATTCGAGGTAGGGTGAGTCGGCCCCTAAGGAGAGGCTGAAGAGCGTATCCGATGGGAAACAGGTTAATATTCCTGTACTGCTCATAACTGCGATGGGGGGACGGAGAAGGCTAGGCTAGCGCGGCGTTGGTTGTCCGCGTTTAAGGTAGTAGGTTGAGGACTTAGGCAAATCCGGGTCCTTAAGACCGAGAACCGATGACGAGGTCCTTTATGGACTGAAGTAGTTGATGCCATGCTTCCAGGAAAATCCTCTAAGCTTCAGGTTATGACTAACCGTACCCTAAACCGACACAGGTGGTCAGGTAGAGAATACTAAGGCGTATGAGAAAACTCGGGTGAAGGAACTAGGCAAAATGGCACCGTAACTTCGGGAGAAGGTGCGCCGCTGACGGTGATGAGACTTGCTCTCTAAGCTGTTGGCGGTCGAAGATACCAGGTGGCTGCGACTGTTTATTAAAAACATAGCACTCTGCAAACTCGAAAGAGGACGTATAGGGTGTGACGCCTGCCCGGTGCCGGAAGGTTAATTGATGGGGTTAGCGTATGCGAAGCTCTTGATCGAAGCCCCGGTAAACGGCGGCCGTAACTATAACGGTCCTAAGGTAGCGAAATTCCTTGTCGGGTAAGTTCCGACCTGCACGAATGGCGTAACGATGGCCACACTGTCTCCACCCGAGACTCAGTGAAATTGAAATAGCTGTTAAGATGCAGTTTACCCGCGGCTAGACGGAAAGACCCCGTGAACCTTTACTACAGCTTCACAGTGGACTTTGACATTACTTGTGTAGAATAGCTGGGAGGCTTTGAAACTTGGACGCCAGTTCAGGTGGAGCCACCTTTGAAATACCAGCCTGGTAATGTTGAGGTTCTAACCCAGTTCCCTAAGCGGGATCGGGGACATTGTGTGGTGGGTAGTTTGACTGGGGCGGTCTCCTCCCAAAGAGTAACGGAGGAGCACGAAGGTACCCTCAGCATGGTCGGAAATCATGCAATGAGCGCAAGAGTAGAAGGGTGCTTGACTGCGAGACAGACACGTCGAGCAGGTACGAAAGTAGGTTCTAGTGATCCGGTGGTTCTGTATGGAAGGGCCATCGCTCAACGGATAAAAGGTACTCCGGGGATAACAGGCTGATACCGCCCAAGAGTTCACATCGACGGCGGTGTTTGGCACCTCGATGTCGGCTCATCACATCCTGGGGCTGAAGCCGGTCCCAAGGGTATGGCTGTTCGCCATTTAAAGTGGTACGCGAGCTGGGTTTAGAACGTCGTGAGACAGTTCGGTCCCTATCTGCCGTGGGCGTTTGAGATTTGAGAAGAGTTGCTCCTAGTACGAGAGGACCGGAGTGAACGAACCTCTGGTGTACCGGTTGTGATGCCAATTGCATTGCCGGGTAGCTACGTTCGGACGGGATAACCGCTGAAAGCATCTAAGCGGGAAGCCTCCTTCAAGATGAGATCTCACTGGGAACTTGATTCCCCTAAAGGGCCGTTGAAGACTACGACGTTGATAGGTTGGGTGTGGAAGCGCTGTGAGGCGTTGAGCTAACCAATACTAATTGCCCGTGAGGCTTGACCATATAACGCCCAAGGCGTTTGGTAAGTGACTTGTAAGATATGTAAGACGATAGAGAGTAACGAATTAGCGCGTAGTTAAGCTACAGTCGATAAACTATCTAGATCAAATAAAAGAAGAATCAGATCTAAGTTGTAACAGTTTTGCTTGGCGACCATAGAGTTGTGGAACCACCTGAATCCATCCCGAACTCAGACGTGAAACGCAACATCGCCGATGGTAGTGTGGGGCTTCCCCATGTGAGAGTAGGTCATCGCCAAGCATTTAATTAAGAGAAAACCCCGGTCACGCTGTGATCGGGGTTTTTTCGTTGTGGGCAATAAAATATGGTTAAGAGCAGATAGGTGCTGCTTGAAGCGGATAAAATCGGGTAAAAGCAGATAAGCGCGCACGGATGAGTTGTCTTAATTAAACCTAATACTAAACTAAACACTATCCTTCGCTATCCTTCGCTATCCTTCGCTGTCTTTCGCTGTCCTTCATTGCCTCAGATCAACATCTTATTTCTTACCGACCCCTTTACCGGTACCGTCATATATTTGTATTGTGCGTATGCGTAAAATAGGAATCAGTTTCGATTATTTATAAGGGTTTAAGGAATGTCTAACTTGTTAATGGCTGGGAAGAAAGTACTTGTTGTTGGTATCGCTAATGATAAAAGTATCGCTTATGGCTGCGCGAAGGTTTTGAAAGCCCAGGGTGCTGAGTTGGCCATTACTTATCTTAATGATAAAGCTGAGCGCTTCGTGCGCCCTTTAGCAGAGGAGCTTGAGGCGGATATATTTATGCCTCTAGATGTTTCCGTACCTGAACAGATGGATGCTGTGTTCTCCGAGATAGAGTCTAAATGGGGAGAGTTAGACGGTGTGATTCACTCTTTAGCTTTCTGTCCGTTAGAGGATCTACATGCCCCTATTTCTGAATGTTCACGTACCGGTTTCTTACAGGCTATGGACATTTCTTGCTATTCATTTATTGATATGGCAGCGCGTGCTAAAGGGCTTATGAAAAATGGTGGTTCGCTAATTAACTTCTCTTACCTCGGTAGTGCCTTGGCTACAGGTGATTACAACATTATGGGTTGTGCTAAAGCCGCTTTAGAGGCCGCAACTCGTTATTTAGCACGTGACCTTGGACCTCAGGGGGTTCGTGTGAACTCTATTTCACCAGGAACTATAGCGACGCGTGCTGCCGGAGGAATTAAAGACTTTGATGCCATGCTACAGCATAATGAAGAGATGGCTTGTGATGGTAAATTACCAACAATCGAAGAAGTAGGTAACTCTTGCCTCTACTTTATGTCACCGCTCTCTGAGGGTGTAACGGGCCAAATCCATTACGTTGACCATGGTGTTTGTATTGTAGGTTGATCTTATTCCGTCTAGCTGTGCTTACATGTGCAGCTAGACGGAGCTTCTTGTTTATGGCTTTAGTTCTATTGATGAATGAATGATCAATAAACTATGGTGTTATAAAGTAACTTTTTTCTCTCTTATATCTGATAAAACAATGCGGTAGGGCAGCTTATTCATATAGATTCTGTTAAGTTATTCCTTATATGGCCGACACGGTTACTGAATTTTTACTTAATCATTAATCTTGGGTTTTTCGATTGAAACGATCGTTTAAGCTCGGTAGATTTGTTGTAAGAGAATTAAGCGAACAGTGCAGGAGTTAACGCTTGCTTTCATTTCTTAAGAAAAAGTCTGCGGTAAACGGTTTAACTTCCCTCGTTATCAATAAGGGAGGTGTTTCTTTTGCACATGTTCGAGATGGTCATACTCAGCCAGAACTTGTCTGCTGTGAGTACAGCGCATCCACTAATCCTTTAGTTGAGCCCAAACGTTTCAGGGATTTGATAGAAGCGAATAACCTTTTGGGTTCGAAAACTTCATTAGTTTTGCCGGAATCTAGCTATCAGATCCATCTTGTAGAGCGCCCTGAAGTACCAGACGAAGAGCTTACTGAAGCTTTGCGTTGGCGTATCAAAGATTTGATTACCTTTGATGTCGAACAAGCCGTAATTGATTATATTGACCTACCAGAGGACGCCTATCGAAGCCGCAGCCGTATGGTTTATGCAATAGCTGCCGAACAGGCCAAGGTAGATCTATGGGTTGATTGGTGCAGTGAAATAGGTTTGGATATAGCTGCTGTCGATGTGCCTGAGTTAGCTTTGCTTAACTTAACGGAAGACCTTGCTGATAGTGAATCTGGTTTAGCTGTATTCAATATTGGTGAAGAGGGCAGTTCGATTAATCTTCTCTCTGATAGCGCTTTATATTTCACTCGTAATCTTAGCTATTGCCATGCATCAGCTCCTGAAAACGCATCAGCTGCTGTACTTGAACTTCAGCGCTCTCTTGATTATTACGAAAGCCAAGTAGGTAAACCACCTTGTGTGCGCTTACTTGTGATGCCCATGCAAGCGGATGAATCGCCGCTAATGAACGAATTACGATATAGCCTAGCGCTTGATATTCACTCATTAGATCTTAATAACCTTATTTCATCCGATATAGACCTTACTGAGTCTCTCCAAAATCAGGCTACTGTCGCTATTGCTGCGGCGTTACGCACTGAATTTGCTATAACTGAGGTGGTTAAGTGAAACAACGAATTAACCTCTATAACCCTCATAAATCAAAAAAGAAATTCGAACTTTTAAGCCTGCAAGGGAGCGTCACAGTTGCTATAGCAGCGATTGCGGTTGTTCTGTTATGTGGACTCGGTTTGAAGTGGTATGCATCTGAACAGGAAAGCACGTTCGCTAAACTGCAACAGGACAAAGTTAAGATCGACGAAGCAGTCGCTACAGAGCAAGCGCGCTTTAGTAATCTTCAAGTACAGCCAGAAATTTTGGCTGAACAGCAACGCTTAAAAGATGAGATTGCTGCACGGAAAGCGTTACAAAGTTTATTGCATAAAGTGCAACCAGCTCAGAGTGTTAATTTCTCGTCTTATCTCTATGCCTTGGCTGATGCTTCATTAACGGAAAGCTGGTTAAGTCAATTTGTACTTGATAATAATAACCGCAGTTTTGCTTTGGGTGGTGGTGCTGTCGATGGCCCGTCAGTTGCTTCCATGATTGAATCGATTGCTAGTACTGAAGAATTCCAAGGTATGAATGTTAATACGCTAACTGTAAACGCTGAAGGTAGTGGTGTGCGCTTTGAGGCTTTAGCGGAGTTGCGCAGTTATGAATAAACGTTGGCAGGAGTGGGACAGTAAATGGAATGAGCTAACGGCACGTGAACGTATCATGTTGCTTGTAGTTGGCTTAGTAGCTCCTTTAGCATTGACCTTTGTGTTCTTAATCGAGCCTGCAATGATCGTATTGCAAAAGGTGCCAAGTAAAATCGAAGCTATGCAAACCAGCATCGATGCTCAAGATCGAGTTTTACAGTTGCTAAAGAGTCAGGAACCTAAAGATCCTAACGTCGAGGCAAGAGCTGAGCTAAAACGTTTGCGTAGTCAGTTATCTGAAGCTAATCAGGATATTAAGCGTGCTGCTACCAACCTAGTTTCGCCTGATCAGATGCTGACTTTGTTAAGATCAGTATTAGCCAACGAACAAGGCATTGCGCTTGTGAGTGCCAAAAGCCTACCTGTTGTAGCTAAACAGTTAAATGATAAGCCAGTTGATGTTGATAAAGATACCAAGCCTATGGGTCCGCAAGCTGTAATTTTTATTCATCCATTTGAATTAGAGCTGGAAGGGACTTATCAGGGTTTATATGACTATTTGCAGAAAATAGAACAGCTGGATGGTGTGTTCTTTTGGGATGCTTTGGAATACAAAGTTGACGAGTATCCTGCTGCAAAAGTGAAGATTAAAGTTCATACCTTAAGCTCTGAAGCGGGGTGGTTAGGTGCCTAAATTAGTCATTTTGTTAATTACATTACTTGGCAGTAGTTGCATTTACGCCGAGCGCTTACCAGCTGATCCTACAAAGCCTTTGGCTACATATGTTTCAGTCGGCGATATCAAAAAGCCTGAGCAGGGGTATGTTCTCAGTTCTCTAATTGTGGGTAAGCGAATCCCTTCTGCGATTATTAATGGTCAACGTGTGCAGAAGGGTGATCTGGTTGATGGTGCCGAAGTGGTCGAAATCAACCGTACAGGAGTTAAGTTGAACACTGGAAGTGAATATCAGATGATCTCTTTAGCTGAACGAAAGGGTTTTAGCAAAGTTAAGAGTGGGAAATAGGCTAGAAATAATGATGAAACGTATTTTCAGTACTATTGCGATGGGCAGTGTTCTTGTCTTAAGTGGCTGTCAGGCTCTTCCTCCTGTTGCTGGGACGACCACTAAGCAAGTAGGTGAGTCCGCAATTGAAGCAGCGATTGAAGAGAATCTGAAAGCGGTTACTGCAGCGCCCCCTCCACCGCCTCTTGTTCCTGCGCTTTTACCTCCCCTTGAGTTACAAAACAGCCAGACTACAAATGAAGAACGTTTTGATATTACGGCGGAAGCATTGCCTGCAAAAGATTTCTTCATGGGGTTGGTACAAGGTACACCGTATAACATGATCGTTCATGAAGCGGTTGGCGGTAGCATCTCACTTGAATTAAAAAATGTAAGTGTCGCTGAAGTTATGCAAGCAGTGCAGCGTGTCTACGGTTATGAATTCGAACGTACTGGTAACCTATATCAAGTATTGCCAGCTTCCTTACAAACTGAACTGTTCCAGATTAATTACTTAGACATTCAGCGTGATGGCACATCTGATACTCAAGTGAGCGCAGGTTCAGTGAGTACTTCAGGTGAAAACTCGAGTGCAGAGGAAGTAATTGGTACTCGTATCAGTACTAAAACGTCGACAAATTTTTGGGGTAACTTAAAAAGTACCCTAGACACTATTGTTGCTGGTGAAGGACGCAAAGTAGTTGTAACCCCGCAGACAGGTGTTGTTGTAGTACGTGCACTACCAAGCGAACTTTCCACTGTACGTGAATATTTGGCACAAGCTGAACTTATCCTGCATCGTCAGGTAGTGATTGAAGCAAAAATTTTAGAAGTAACGCTGAATAATGGTTTCCAGGCAGGTGTTAACTGGTCTGTATTAGGCAAGCCGGGTCAAGGTAATACTGCTCTATTTAGTCAGTCTTCAGTTGATCTGAATAATGATGATGGTATTGGTGGTATCTTCAAAGCTGATCTTAGTATTGGTGATTTCACAGCGGTAATTGAACTGTTAGGCAGTCAGGGTGATGTGCAGGTGTTGTCTAGCCCACGCGTATCTACCGTGAATAATCAGAAAGCTGTAATAAAAGTGGGTACAGATGAGTTCTTTGTTACTGAAGTTGAAAACACCACAACGACAGGTACGAGCACCACTTCGTCACCGAGTATTGAGCTGACACCTTTCTTCTCGGGTATTGCGTTGGATGTCACACCACAGATCAGCGCCAGTGGCGATATCGTTTTACATATTCACCCAACCGTTTCTGAAGTGGTAGATCAGCAGAAACAGATCAGTGTAGGTACTGATGATTTCAATATTCCGTTGGCACTAAGCTCTATTCGAGAGTCGGACAGTATTGTTCGTGCAGAGAGTGGTCAAGTGATCGTAATTGGCGGTTTGATGAAGTCTACAGATAGTGATCTACGTGCTAAAACTCCAGGTTTAGGAGATCTTCCGGGTGTGGGTAACTTGTTTAAGCAAAAGCGCCAAGCGGGTAGTAAAACTGAACTTGTGATTATGTTGCGGCCTGTATTAGCTAACCACGATAATCTGCAGAATGAGCTAAAGCGCAGTTTGCGATCTTTCCAGAGTCTGCAATCTACACCAGCAATGTGATAGGGGTGCTGGATGTACACTGAACATTTTGGTTTGAGTGAACTGCCCTTCACTTTGACACCAAACACGCATTTCTTTTTAAATATGCCAACGCATCATGAAGCGTTGAACTTAATTATGGTAGCTCTTGCCGGGGGCGATGGCTTTGTGAAAGTTGTTGGCGAAGTCGGAACTGGCAAAACCCTACTTTGTCGTAAGTTGTTGAATGCGTTGGAAGGTGACGAATATGTCACCGCTTATATTCCTAACCCCTATTTAAGCCCTGATGAGTTTCGAAAAAGTTTTGCTAAAGAGATAGGCCTTGAGGTCGCAGATTTAGAACACTTCGAGTTATTAGATGCGATTAACCACAAACTAATTGAGTTAGCACAAGCGAAACTTAAAGTTGTTTTATTGGTGGACGAAGCTCAAGCAATTCCAGAAGAGACAGTCGAAGCTCTGAGATTGCTAACCAATCTAGAAACGGAATCAGCTAAGCTATTCCAAGTTGTCCTATTCGGGCAGCCTGAATTGGATGAATTACTCAGTAAGAAGTCCTTGAGGCAACTGTTGCAGCGTATTACTTTCAGCTATCAACTCAGCCACCTAGATAATGAGGCAGTTGAACATTATATAAATCAACGTATTCAGCGGGCAGGCTTTCAAGGGATGTCGTTATTTAAACGCGACGCAGCTCGAAAAATCGCTCAAGCCTCGGGTGGTACTCCTAGGTTGATAAATATATTAAGCCATAAAGCATTAATGGCTGCTTATGGGAAAGGTGACCTTAAAGTAGATGGAGACCATGTTTTCAGGGCGATTGAGGATACCGAGGGGATTTCCATTCCAAGCAACCCACTGCCGTTAATTTGGGGAAGTATAGGCTTGCTGTTCACTGTAACAATCATCTTTGTTTATTTAGGTATCCTTAAGTGAGTCTGGTCAATGACATGCTCCGAGATTTGGAGCAGCGCAATGAGCGCCCAGTAAGTATGGATGGAAATCAGTCGAGTATTAAAGCTGCTCAAACTGTGGAGGTGGAGAAGCCCAATAGCTTACCGCGATTGATACTGTGGTTTATCGGGTTCAGTGCTTTATTAATGACTGCCTGGCTTCTTTGGCAAGATCAGTCTTCCTCGTCTGCTGTAGGAAATAAAGAGGTTCAACCAGCTCTATCTTCTAAGGGAATGACAGATCAGCCTGTAACACCTGAGGTTGCGCCAACTCCAGCTGTGCCTGTCGTTGTGGAGTCTAAAGTAGAACCTGTTGAGCCAAGTCGAACTGTTATTACTGAGATAAAGTGGGCTGGAACGGACCAAGGTGGAGATCTTGTCGTTCGTCTAGATGGCGCTGCTGATGTGCAAGTGGTTAGCCAAAATGCAAATGTGATTGTTATCGCTTTTGATGATGCGATTTTGCAGTCAGCGTTGCCTAGTATTAGTAATGGGTTGGTGAAAAGCGTCGATTTAAATACCGAATCTGATCGTGCTTTGCTGACAGTTACAACCCTAAGAGACAGTCAGTTTGCCTTCCGTGTTCAACAAGCACCAACCACGCTAATTTTGGGTGTAATTGCCAAAGAATCCAATGTTGAAGCTGTTGAGCATGTGCCTCAAGTTGTTTCTGAAAACCACTCTTTAGAAGAGGGGGTAGAAACAACTGAAAAAATAGAAGAGATTATTAAAAAGACTAACGCGATTAAGTCAGGAAAAGAGTTACAAGTTGCGCACCCAAATGATGTCATGGCTGAAAAGAGTCGACCAAGTAAACCTGTAACTAAAGTAACGGCTAAATTGTCAGATCAGCAGTCAGCTGATCGGGCGAGGCGTTTGATAAATCAAGGTAAGTTGGCTGATGCTGAAACGTTGCTGCTGAAAAGTATAGCGGAGCAGGTATCTAACTCTTTGGCTTCTAGACGTTTATTAGCGACGTTGTATCTGTCGACGGGTAATCAACAAAAAGCTGAGCGCGTATTGTCTGATAGCTTGGTGCTATTCCCATCAGATACTGCTTTACGCAAGCTGCAGGCTCGTATTTGGCTAACCTCAGATCAGCAGATTCAAGCGGTTTCCTTACTGGAAAAAGATAAGCCTGCAATGAAGCAAGATACAGAGTTCTATGAGTTATTGGCGAGTGCGTACCAACAGAGTGGTAACTATACAAAATCAGCTCAAAACTATTATCAGCTTTTGCAATTGAATAATCAGGTTCCTCGTTGGTGGGTTGGGCTAGGTTATGCGTTTGAGCAGTCACAGCGTTTCCACGATGCGCTTAATGCGTATCGAAGCGCAGCGAAGATTCCGTCGATCGACAGTAGTTTGAAACAATATGCACAACAGCGTGTTCAAGCGCTGTCTGGGCGCTAGGAGGAAGGGGCTGCATGGCTGCACCTAAAATGAAAATCCGAATTGGTGACTTGCTAGTTCAGAATGGTGTTATTACCGAACCGCAGTTGATGGAAGCTTTAGGCCGCCAAAAAGAAACGCGCCAGAAGCTGGGTAAAACGCTAGTTACCATGGGATATGTTCAGGAACAGCAGTTTCTGGAGTTTTTATCGCAGCAGCTTAATATTCCTCTGGTTGATCTAACTCATTACTCCTTTAACCAGGACGATGTTCTGCGCCTGCCGGAAACGCAGGCACGTCGATTCAGAGCTTTAGTCTTGAAAGAGGATGTTGATCATTTTTTAGTGGGTATGTCCGACCCTATGGACATATTCGCGTTTGACGAGTTGCAAAGAGCTCTGCCTAAGCCTATTGAACAGGCGGTGGTATCAGAAGCTCAGTTACTGCAATCGATGGATCTGCTTTATCGTAAAACCAGCGATATTGAAGACCTAGCTGATCAGTTAAACGAAGAGATCGCCGATGATGCTTTCGATCTTGCTGCGCTTACCGCAACTGATGAAGTAGATGTTCCGGTTGTGAAACTTCTGAAAAGTCTATTTGAAGATGCCGTGCAGGTTGGTGCTTCCGATATTCATATTGAGCCGGACGAAAGCGTATTGCGTATCCGTCAGCGTGTTGATGGCGTTTTGCATGAGCACGTAATGAAAGAGAAGCGTATCTCTTCTGCATTGGTACTCCGATTAAAGCTAATGGCGTCTCTGAATATTTCGGAGAAGCGTCTACCGCAAGATGGTCGCTTCAACATCAATGTCTCCGGTCATAGTGTTGATGTACGTATCTCGACGTTACCAATTCAGTTCGGCGAGTCGGTAGTAATGCGTCTACTTGACCAATCGGGCGGAATTATCGGTCTAGATAAAGTTGGCTTGCCTGATCATATGCTGCCGCGTTTACGTAAAATGATAAATGAGCCTCATGGCATCTTATTGGTAACTGGCCCTACAGGTAGTGGTAAGACAACCACGCTTTACGGCGCATTGAATGAACTAAACAGCCATCAGAAAAAGATCATTACCGTAGAAGATCCGGTCGAGTACCGCTTGCCACGTATTAATCAGGTGCAGGTGCAGCCGAATATAGGTTTGGATTTCTCCACTGTATTGCGTGCAACCTTGCGTCAGGACCCTGATATTCTTCTGGTAGGTGAGATTCGAGATAAAGAGACCGCAGAGATTGCATTGCGAGCTGCGATGACAGGTCACTTTGTACTGTCGACCCTACACACCAATGATGCGGTATCCAGTGCCATGCGTTTGACTGATATTGGTATTGAGGGCTACCTAGCAGCGTCTGCGTTAAATGGCATCCTAGCGCAGCGCCTAGTACGAAAAATCTGTGAAAACTGTAGTCAGCACTACAATCCAACTGGTCAGGAACAGCTTTGGCTAAACGAGCGTCAAGAAGAGTTAGGCTTAGATGATATTGAATTGAAAAAGGGCCGTGGTTGTACCTACTGTAATAATACCGGTTACAAAGGCCGAACAGGTATTTTTGAGCTTTTAGAGATCAATGATGCCATGGCGGATGCATTACGACGTGACGACAGTGCTGCTTTCACCATAGCGGCAAAAACTGATCCTCACTATAAACCGCTCGTATATAGTGCATTAGATTTGGCTATAGCGGGTGTTACTTCCCTAGAGGAAGTGTTCCGTGTGACAGAGCAGTTGGATGAATCAATGTATCTTGATGCTCCATCTGCAGAAGAAGCATCTGCACAACCTAGTTCCGGTTTTGAACTGGAATAAGCGAGCGAGATAAACCTATGGCGATCTATAGTTATCGAGGACGAAACCGTGAAGGGGTTGAAGTGAATGGCCAGCTTGAAGCGGGTACATCGGCTTTGGCTGCATCTCAGTTAAGTGCCGATGGCATTATCCCAATAACGATTCAAGTCGCTGAAAAGGTTGCTGAGAAAAAGGGCAGCAAAGATATTCAGATCAAACTGTTCCAGAAGATCTCTTTGGATGAATTGATCATGTTTAGTCGGCAGATGTATAGCTTAACCAAAGCTGGTGTACCAATTACCCGAGCAATGCGTGGTTTGGCTAATACAGTAACGAACCCATTGCTAACAGAAACCCTTTCGCAGTTAGCTGATGATCTTGAAAAGGGCCATGCGCTGTCTTCTGCCTTAGCCAAACACCCTAAGGTCTTTAACGAACTGTATATCAGCATGATCCATGTAGGTGAAAATACCGGTCAGTTGGATGATGCATTTAGGCAGATGGCTGCTTACCTCGAGTTAGAAAGGCAGACAGTTAAAAATATTAAACAAGCGACTCGTTATCCTTTGTTTGTCTTGATTGCTATCACAGCGGCTGTTGCCATTATCAATATCTTTGTTATTCCTGCTTTTAAATCTGTATTCGAAAGCTTCGGTGGTGAAATTCCTTGGCAGACTCAAGCGTTGATTACGCTTTCTGATTTTACGGTGGATTGGTGGTATGCCATTCTGATCGGCATCGTTTTGAGTGTATTTACCTTCTACCGGTGGAAGAAAACTGAAAAAGGCCACATGACTTGGGATCGAAGAAAACTGAAGTTTCCCATTGTTGGGCCGATATTCTACAGAGTCATACTAGGGAGATTTTCTCGTACCTTTAGTATCGTATTGAAAGCAGGTGTGCCTATTGAACAAGGCTTGTCGATCGTTGCTAACGCTGTTGGTAATCGCCATATAGGCAAAAAAGTGGCTGGTATGCGTTTAGGTATTGAGCGAGGGGAATCTTTTACCCAAACCGCTCATCAGACCGAGATGTTCAGCCCTCTAGTGATGCAGATGTTGGCGGTTGGTGAAGAGACCGGTCGAGTAGACCAGATGCTTGAAGAGGCTGCTGGGTTTTACGAACAGGAAGTAGAGTACGATCTTAAGAACTTAACCAGCGCTATTGAGCCTATTTTGATTATTGCTATAGGGGCAATGGTGCTGGTGTTGGCCTTAGGTGTGTTCCTGCCATTGTGGGAGTTAAGCACGACCATTAATGGTTAGGGAGGATAAAAATTGCAACGGAGATGTAGTGGTTTTTCGTTATTGGAACTAACCATTTCAATTTTTATCATAACAGTGCTGATGGCATTTGCACTGCAACGATTGGAATTACTGATCGAAGATGTAGAGCGAGTATCTTTTGAAGGTAGTCGAGATAATATCCAGGCGCAGATAACGCTCAAAGTAGCTTATTGGTTTGCTGAGCAACAGGCTGTTTCTCCAGAGAAGATAGCTAACCAAAATCCTGTGGATTTGATACAACATAAACCATCAAATTATGCAGGCGAGCTTTCGTTTAGTGAATTGCAACATGCTGCTGGAGAACATTGGTACTTTGTGACTGATAAACGTTGGTTGGTTTACAAGGCTAAGCGGATAGACAATTTAGACAACGAATTTATGCAGGCTGATTTGATCCCTTTTAAGATCGAGTTGGGTCTTCAGAATAGTAGAGCGGCTGAAGGTCTAGCAATAGAAGCGAAGCTAAAGCCGTTATATAAATTTTATTGGCAAGCAGATTAGCTATACAAAGGTGAGCTAATTTGTTAGAAATCAAATAATTGCAAACTTAAACCCAAGGGCAAAGAGTTCCATGAAAAAGCAAGCAGGTTTTACAATCATTGAATTAGTTGTAGTAATTGCTCTACTAGGTATTTTGGCTGCGGTAGCTCTACCGCGTTTTATTAATGTTACTGATGATGCTCACAATGCTGCGGTTAAAGGCGCTGCGGGAGGTTTTGCTGCCGGTGTCGCTCTGGCTAAAGCGAAAGCCGTGGTAGAAAATGCTGCATCAGGAGCTAATGTATCTCTTGATGGCGATGCTGCAGTTGCTGTAAATGGATTTGGTTATCCAACGGGAGCTTCAGGAGCGGGCGCCACAATTAATAGCGCAACAGAGTGTATTGGCGTTTGGGATAATGTTTTGCAGGGTAGCCGACCTGCAGCATCAACTGCTACCGCTAATGGTGTGGATTATGTGGCTGCAGCGGTAGATACTGAAACTTGTACATTCACTTACCGTGTGAATGCGCCTTCAGGTGCTAGCCGATTGATTACTTACGAAGCAGATTCGGGTAATGTGTCAGTTGCTGGTGCAGACGAGTAATTAGTTATTCTCTATGAGCAGTAACGGTCCTGATCTATATAGGCAATGCTGCTCTAAATCTCGCCAGCGTGGCTTTACGCTGGTCGAGATTATCGTTGTAATCATCCTGCTGGGTATTCTCTCAGCTGTAGCTATCCCTCGAATTGGTAATGTTGCTCGCTACGATGAGCTTGCGCTTCGCAGTGCCATTATGGGGTCGTTACGTTTAGCGCAAAAGGCTGCTTTAGCGCAGCATGCATCTTCCGTTTATTGGGTGTTAGAGCGCTCGTCTGATACACAATGGCAGATCGCTTTGTTGATAGACGCTGACACTTCAGATGCAACGCCGCCTACAAGCATTACACCTCCTCAGCTCAATGCTGAGATCACAGCAGATACGGTTTTATCCTACACTGCGTCCCTCGTATCGGGCACTGAGTCAGGTAGTTTATCTTCGGGGCAAAACCTAGTGGTGATGTATAACCAACTGGGCGATATGATCCGCGTTGATAACAATGTGGTTTTGAGTTCGGCTGCGAGTTTTCCTGATGACAGTCAAGAGGTTGATAGCAGTCTGCAATTTACCGATGACAATGGCGATTACTGCCTTTCACTGACTGGGTATACTTATGAAACGACCTGTCGCTGAACGAGGCTTCTCGCTAGTTGAAGTAGTCATCACCATTGTGATTATTGCTATCGCTCTCACAGCAGCGATAGCAGGTTGGGGCACCATTGCCCGCCATAGTGCTGATGTCATGTGGCAAACCAAAGTATCCTATCTTGGACAGGCTTACCTCGAAGAGATTTTGTCGCGCCGATACGATGAACTGACCCCTTTAGGCGGCAGCCCACCTTGTGACCCTTGTACACCCGAAGCACAATTTGGCGTGAATGCTAGTGCGCCGATTACCAGTAAAGATGGTGAATCTCGGGAAGAGTTTGATGATGTCGATGACTATCATGGCTTAACAGAGAGCGCGGTTGGTTTATTCAATGCGCTTGTGACGCCGGGTGGTATTCAATCTTACCAAGGTTATGAGGTCTCTGTTCAGGTGACTTATGTCGGAAGCACCTATTTCTCTGGTTCTGACTCTGAGTTAGTCAAACAAGTTATCGTTACCGTTACGCCTCCAGCAAATACGGGGCAGAGCCCCGTGGTATTCAGTGCTTTGCGGGGTAACTACTGATGCGTCGTCAAAGCGGCTTTACACTGGTTGAATTAATTGTCGTTATTACGTTGTTGGGGATTATCTCTCTAGTAACCGTAGGCTTTATTACTTCAACCATGCAAGGCTATGCGGATCTGACAAGGCGTGATCAACTTTCATCTGCGGCACGTGTGGCTGTTGAGCGTATGACGCGTGAGATCAGAAACGCCCTGCCTAATAGTATCCGTGTTGGTGATTCAGGAAATTGCTTAGAGTTTATACCTGCCTTAGCGGCCTCTCGCTATATTTCTGTGCCGCTAACGGTTGTTTCGGCATCGTCAGCATTTAGTTCCGTGCCTTTTGCTACATCACCTGATCTTGGTCGTGTGGCTGTATACCCGATTGATACCAATACAGTGGATGAACCTGCTAGACCTGCAGGACAAAATCCAATCTACGATTTGGATAGCTGGTCGATTATCTCACCTATGATCAGTGCCAGTAGTGCTTTGGCGTCAGGGTCAGGCACTGTGGATGTTTTATTAGACGCTACCCATCGTTTCCCCGCAGATTCACCTTCAAAACGTTACTTTATTGTTGATGAGCCGGTTAGCTTTTGTGTTGTTGGGAGTGATCTCTATCGTTTTCAGGGGGTAAGCGGCAGTGCTTACACTTATGCGATTACCCAGCCTACGGGCGCTACTTTATTTGCGAATCTATCAGAGCCACAGGAAGCGTTGTTAGCCAGTGATGTCGTAAGCCCTGCGGATAACGATGCCTTTACCTACAGTGAAGCGACATTACTTCGAAATGGTATTGTCCTGTTTGATCTGTTTGTAGAGGATCAGGTACTAACCAGCAGGGATACAACGCGAGAAAGTATCCGAGTTCAATTTGAGGTGCAGGTGAGAAATGTCCCATAAGTTACCTGTAGTCGCACTGAGATCTAAACAGCGGGGGCTGGGCCTTATCTCGGCTATCTTTGTGATCACCGTATTAGCGGTCATCATTGCCGGTATGAGCCGTTTCTTTGCACTTAGCCAAGATGTGACCGCTCAAGAGTTTCTTGGCGCTAGGGCGATTACAGCAGCGCAAACTGGGATAGAGCTAGAGTTAACCTGTTTAGGCAATGGTGCGTCTGGCTGTGTTGCTTCGGCTGCAGTTGGAAGCCCGCCTGCACAAGTTGATTATTGGCCAGGGCCAGCCGCTAGCGACACCTTTAATATCAGCGGTCTTCAAGGGTGCCGATCGGAAGTGTTTTATCGGACAGTGACATCGCCAGAAGGTGATTTCTGGACAATCGAGAGTACGGGCTACTGTGGTGGTAGTGGCTTGGATGGAGCTTCGAGGAAGGTAATCATCAGAGCTGCCCAGTAAAGAGCAGCTCCGGTAAGCAAAACTTAGATACCGTATTCGTCGCGGTATTTACGAATCGCTTCAAGTTCAGTCGCCATATCGCCTTTTTCAGTCAAGTAATCAATCAGATCACCAAGGCTAACGATGCTGATAACAGGCATGTTGTAGTCGCGTTCTACTTCCTGAATCGCAGATAGCTCGCCTTTACCTTTCTCTTGACGGTTAAGGGCAATTACAACGCCAGCAGGTTTTGCACCCGCTTGATCGATGATCTCCATTACTTCACGAATCGCAGTGCCTGCTGTGATTACATCATCGATGATCATCACGCCGCCTTCTAGAGGTGCACCTACTAGGCTGCCGCCTTCACCGTGAGTTTTTGCTTCTTTACGGTTGAATACGTAAGGAACGTCATCACCGTGCTGATCAGATAGGGCTACCGCTGTTGTTGCAGCTAGTGGAATACCTTTATATGCAGGGCCAAGCAGTACGTCGTAGTTAACGCCAGAATCTTTGATCGCCTGAGCGTAAAAGCGGCCAAGCTTAGCTAGCGCAGTACCTGTGTTGAAAAGACCTGCATTGAAAAAGTAAGGGCTAGTACGGCCAGATTTAAGCGTGAACTCGCCAAAACGTAGTACGTTCTGTTCGATAGCAAACTCAATAAACTCGCGCTGGTAATCTTGCATGGCAAACTCCGCTGGGAAAGGGGTAAAAAATTTGCGGCTATTCTACCAGTGGAAGCCTTGAGTCTCCATTGTTCAACGAACACTCAAAAAATTTCATTTTGCTTAACTTCCCTATACAATTCGACCAATCGCTAAAAATAATAGATAAGTCTGATAACGGACAGGAACACCTTCTATGCGCGTCATCACATTCAATGCTCAAGGTATTGAACAAGCTACTGAAAACGGTTTTTTTGACTGGATGGTCCGTCAAGATGCTGATGTTGTTTGCTTGCAGGATCTGCGGGCGAAAGAATATCAACTTGATGACGAACGCTACCACCCCGAAGGTTATCACTCATATTTCTTTGATGCCTGGGAAGATGGCTACAGTGGTGTAGCTATATACAGCCGTACCATTCCTAAAGCGATCATGACCGGTTTGGGGTTCGAGTTGTGTGACCAGCACGGCCGTTTTATCCAAGCGGACTTTGATGATGTCAGTGTTGGGTCGTTCTGCCTGCCTTCTGGTTTGAAGAGCGAAGAAGCACAGCAGCAGAAAGAAGCCTTTATGGTCGACTTTATCGGTCACCTAAATAAAACCCTACGTAAGCGTAGAGAGTTTATCTTCTGTGGCACGACTAACATTGCGCACAAGCCAGTCGATCTGAGTAACTGGTACGCTAACCAAACGGTTTCTGGCTTTTTGCCGCAAGAGCGTGAGTGGATGGCTGAGATCTTTGATGAGATGGGCTATATCGACGCTTTCCGTCAGATCAACAAAGCAGAACGTCAATTCAGCTGGTGGCCTGATTACAACCGTGCCCGTAAGTTGAACGAAGGTGCACGCTTGGATTACCAGATTACTTCAGCAAGTCTGCGTAAGACGGTTAAAAATGCGCAGATCTATCGTGATCAGATGTTCAGTGAACACGCGCCAATCATCATCGATTACGATTTTGATTAAGTTGATTTAGAAAACAAAAAAGGAGCCAATAGGCTCCTTTTTTAATGGGCTGAAGGTTTATTCAGCCAAAGCTTTTTGCTGCAGATCGATCAGCTCAGAGATACCTTTGCGTGCTAGATCCAACATCGCATTCAGCTCGTCCTGAGTATAAGGCGCGCCTTCGGCAGTACCTTGCACTTCGATAAAGCCACCGTCGCCAGTCATGATCACGTTCATATCAGTTTCAGCTTTGCTGTCTTCAGCATAATCCAAATCGAGAACAGGCTCACCTTCATAGATACCTACAGACACTGCTGCGATCTTCTGCACCATAGGGTCGCCTTTCATAGCGCCGTTCTTATCTTGCTTAAGCACATTAATTGCATCTTGAAGGGCAACATAAGCACCAGTGATGGACGCTGTACGTGTACCGCCATCCGCCTGCAGAACGTCGCAGTCTAGAGTGATCGTGTTTTCGCCTAGTTTTTTAAGGTTAAGCGCAGCACGAAGAGAGCGACCAATTAACCGTTGGATCTCTACAGTACGACCGCCTTGTTTACCTTTAGCCGCTTCACGACCGTTACGAGACGTTGTAGAGCGAGGCAGCATGCCGTACTCAGCAGTAATCCAGCCTTGGCCAGAACCGCGCAAAAAGCGAGGTACACCGCGTTCTACAGTTGCAGTACAAAGCACCTTTGTATTACCAAACTCAACTAAAACGGAGCCTTCAGCGTGCATAGTAAAGTTACGAGTTATCTTAACTTCACGCATCTGATCATTTTCACGTCCGCTTGGGCGGTGCTTCTTAATACCAAGAGTTTGCAGCTGTTCTGAAATAGATGAACTCATGCCTGTCCTTTATCAATATTCTGGTCTGCCATAGCGTGGCACTGCCGAGCTAGGCTGTTACAATGCGAATTAATGATGCATTTTAATCGAGAATGAACAATATGACACGTAGCATGACAGCTTTTGCTCGACAGGAAGCCGAGCACGAATGGGGATCTCTAAGTTGGGAGATCCGTTCCGTTAACCATCGTTATCTGGAACCTCACCTGCGTTTACCGGAAAACCTAAAAGAGCTAGAAGGTTTTCTACGTGAACAGCTACGTAAAAATCTAAGTCGCGGTAAAGTTGAATGTACTCTGCGCTTCAACCCAGAAGCCAAAGTTCAACAGCTGGTGGTGAACCCTGCCTACGCGCAAGAGGTTGTACAAGCAGCCGAACAGATCCAAGGCATGCTGAAAGAGCACCAAGCGCTTGATCCACTAGAACTACTGCGCTGGCCTGGTGTATTGCAAGACACCAAGCTGGATATGGATCTAGTCAAAAAATCGGCTAAAGATCTTTTCGGTACTGCACTTAAAGACCTAATCGAAGGTCGCGGCCGTGAAGGTGTTGAACTCGCAACACTGATCAACCAGCGCCTAGATGCAATTAGCGAAATCGTGAAGGAAGTTCGCGAAAAAATGCCGCAGATTCTGCAAAACCAGCGCGATAACCTGCATCAGCGTTTAGCAGAACTAAAAGTAGAGCTAGATGAAGGCCGCGTTGAACAAGAGATTGCGCTGCTAGCGCAAAAAGCCGACGTCGATGAAGAGATGGACCGCCTAGACACCCACGTACAAGAAGTGCGCCGTGTCCTAAAACAAAAAGGCCCAATCGGCCGCCGTTTAGACTTCCTAATGCAGGAGCTAAACCGCGAAGCGAATACCCTATCTTCTAAATCGATTGTTGCGAGCACGACTCAATGTGCGGTTGAGCTGAAAGTGCTAATCGAACAGATGCGTGAGCAGATCCAGAATATTGAGTGATTCAATCTAGAATCATCAGATCCCTACTCGGACTCGAGTAGGGTGTTCTTCAAGCCTTACTTAAAGCGTACTCTGTGCGCTTTTCTCGCCTTTATTACTCAAAGCTAGTTGTTGCTCATTCTTAGGTTGATCTAAGCGAGCAATATAATCTTTAAGCTGGCGTTCGAACGCGTTTTTCTTCTTACCTGTGAGTGATACCGCAATTGGGATTTTGGCTTTCATTGCGTTCACCGGGCGGCCATTTTTATGTAGTTCGAAGTGTAGGTGAGCGCCGGTTGAGCGGCCTGAGTTGCCGGACAGGGCGATCTTTTGGCCGCGTTTCACGCGTTGGCCTTTAACTACATAAGATCTATGCAAGTGTAGGTAACGGGTTTTGTAGCTCTGACCGTGTTTGATCTCGATATAGAGCCCCGCGTATTTATGGCGAACCACACGGGTTACGACACCATCACCGGTTGATACTACTGGTGTGCCGATGCGCATGGCGAAGTCGGTGCCGTTGTGTGGGCGAATCAGCCCGGTTACAGGGTGTTTACGGCGTGGATTAAAGTGTGAAGATAGACGGTATTTACCGTTAAACGGATAGCGCTGGAAGGCTTTCTCTAGATTACGGCCTTTCTCGTCGTAGTAGTTATCTTCAAACAGGAAAGCGCTGATATTGTGGCGGTTCTTGATTCGGATTGCCTCAACTTTAGTGTTGCCGGTTGCTTCGCCATCAACATATTGGCGAGAAACGAGCACTTCAAACTTATCACCACGTTGGATATCACGACGGAAGTCCACGCGCTGCTTGAGTACTTGGGTAATCGATTGCGCCTCAGCTTGAGTTAGACCAGCTTTTTTGCCCGAACCAGTAAAACTATAGAGGATCTCGCCTTGGATTAGCTTCTCTTGCCAATCACCTTCGATACGAATCTCTTCAAACTCAAAACTATCTGCTTTTCGCGTATACACAACTTTGTGCGCAAGGCTAAATTGCAGTTCTAGACGCTGTAGTTTTTGATTTTGTTTTTCAAAAACTAAAGTGTGCCCCGGCATTAGGTTATCTAATGCTAGAACGTTAACGTCAGTTTCGAGCAGCTGATACATGGTTTTTTGAGGCAGGTGTAAGCGCTCAAAGATTTTACCTAAGGTATCGCCTTTACGAACGATGTATTGGTAACCATTAGTGCCTGTATCTGGAACTAACAGGGTTTCTGCGGCGGGTACGCTGTCAAAAGTCCAAGGGGCTTTTAGCTGGCGAATGCTAAACTTCGGTTGCTCAAAGATCGGCGCATCGGTGTCCACAAGGTGTTCTAGAGATAAAGGTGTGGACGAATGAGGGCGATCGCCAGAGGGTAGAAAAGCCGCCACTAGAAGCATTGCTGCTAAGGCTATAAGTGCGCGCTGGTGGCGCTTAGGTAAAGCTGTTACAAAACCTGCTGAGGCTGAAATCCAGCGCATCAAAGTAAACCGTCGTACAAAGTTTGAGTCATAAGTACTTTCGATCATATAGTATTTATCGCTGAAAGGCCCGTATTTCCTCAGGATTCGTAGTTTTAAATGGCTTATTTAGTCTGTTTTCATGGTGAAAAAGGGGAAAGATCTTATAATAGCCCTGCAGCAAGACGGTTTGCTGCTTCAATTTGAGTATGAGAATTCACATGGCTAAAGGCACGTTATATGTTGTTTCGGCTCCTTCGGGAGCGGGTAAAACCAGTCTCGTTAAGGCGATGCTAAAACAGGATAATGATATTGTCGTATCAGTATCCCACACCACGCGGGATATGCGTCCGGGCGAAACAAACGGTGTGGACTACAATTTCGTGTCTATGGATGAGTTCAATCAGATGATTGAAGCATCTGATTTCCTAGAGTTTGCTGAAGTATTTACCAATAAATACGGCACCTCTCAGCGTTGGGTTGAGGATCAGCTAGAGCAGGGTAAAGATGTTATTCTAGAGATCGATTGGCAGGGTGCTCAGCAGATTCGTCGTTTGATGCCTGAATGCCTGTCTATTTTCATTCTTCCGCCGTCCCGTGAAGCGCTCCAAGAGCGTCTGACTAACCGTGGTCAGGACAGTGACGAGGTGATCAACCTACGTATGTCTGAAGCGGCGAGCGAAATGAGTCATTACGGCGAGTACGATTACCTTGTGATCAACGATGATTTTGATCAGGCACTGCGTGAACTACACGGCGTATTCCTGTCGCAGCGTATGCAGATCGCCCAGCAGCAAGAACGTTGCCGTGATCTGTTGAGTTCTCTATTGTCATAAGCCAAATATGCAGGTAAACTGCGCGGTCTTTTTAATGTACCGAATTCTGAGGTTACCCCCATGGCACGAGTTACCGTTGAAGATTGCCTAGAAAACGTAGATAACCGTTTTCAGTTGGTTATGGTTGCCGCTAAGCGCGCACGTCAGCTTGCTACTGGCGGTAAAGAACCAAAAGTAGAGTGGGAAAACGACAAGCCAACCGTTGTTGCTCTACGTGAAATTGCAGAAGGTCACACTGACCGTACTGTTCTGGACGAAGTCGAGCAAGACTAAGCCCTAAGCACACTGCTTTATCAGACGCCTCGCTATCATGCGGGGCGTTTGTGTTTATACTTGTTGGTAAATTCGTTAGTAATTCCTTGTTTAGGTCTTTTCCTAGCAGAATGAATGCGGCATCATCAGATGTAATGTGCATTTATTTGTTTGTAGCACTGGAGGGGTAATGCCGACCATTGACGCACTTTCTCAACGCCTGAATGATTACCTGGATCTGGAACAGATTCAGCAGGTGCGTCGTTCCTATTTTTATGCCGAACAGGCCCATGATGGCCAGAAGCGTAAAAGTGGTGAACCTTATGTAACACACCCCCTTGCCGCGGCAAATATTCTTGCAGAACTGCGTATGGACCATCAGAGCCTGATGGCAGCCATGCTGCACGATGTTATCGAAGATACCGAGATCGCCTACGAAGGGATCGAATCCCAGTTTGGTAAAGCCGTTGCCGATATCGTTGACGGTGTATCTAAACTGACCCACCTAGAGTTTGAAACCAAAGCCGAAGCTCAAGCCAGCAACTTCCAGAAGATGGTGTTGGCGATGGCGGAAGATATTCGCGTGATTTTGGTGAAACTGGCGGACCGTCTGCACAATATGCGTACCTTGGGTGCGATGCCGGGGCATAAGCAGCGACGCATCGCTCGTGAAACGCTGGATATCTACGCACCGATTGCAGCTCGACTAGGCATGCGTGATGTGCAGGTGGAGCTGGAAGATCTGGCGTTCCAAGCGCATTACCCAATGCGCGCCAAGCATATTCGTCGAGCAGTCGTTCAAGCGCGTGGTCAGCGTAAAGATGTGATTAGCTCGATTCAGGAAACGATCGAAAAACGCCTCCAGAAAGAGGGTTTGAGCGGTACAGTTACCGGTCGAGAGAAACACCTTTACAGCATCTACTCCAAGATGAAGGCGCAGCGTAAGTCCTTCTCTGAGATCATGGACGTATTTGCTTTCCGTATCGTGACCGACTCAGTTGATGACTGTTACCGTACACTTGGTGCCGTGCATAATTTGTATAAACCGGTGCACGACCGCTTTAAAGACTATATCGCGATCCCTAAAGCCAACGGCTATCAGTCACTACATACTGATCTTTTCGGTGCTAGAGACATCACCATCGAGGTGCAGATTCGTACCCATGAGATGGATGCAGTAGCCAATCAGGGTATTGCTGAACATAGCCACTACAAGAACGAAGAAGAATTGGATGCATCTGATAGCGCATTAGGCAGTTATAAGCGTGCCCGTAAGTGGGTGCAGGGCTTGTTAGAGATGCATCAGCGCGCAGGTAACTCCATGGAGTTTATCGACAGCGTTAAGACCGATCTGTTCCCTGATGAGGTGTACGTCTTTACGCCGCTGGGTAAAATTATGGAGCTACCAAGTGGTGCGACAGCGGTAGACTTTGCTTATGCCGTTCATACCGATGTCGGTAACTCTTGTGTCTCTTGCCGTATAAACCGCCGATTGGCGCCGCTGTCTCAGCCGTTAGAAAATGGCCAAACTGTCGAAATTATTACAACGCCAAGCGCTCAGCCAAATATGGCATGGCTCAACTTTGTTGTCACAGGTAAAGCGCGTACAGCGATTCGCCACTACTTGAAGAATCAACAGCGTCACGAGTCTGTAGAGCTTGGTCAGCGTTTGTTAAATCAGTTCCTCGCCAATTATGGTGCGACCTTAAACGATATCGATCCGTTCAAACTGCGTGAGCTGCTGCAAGAAGCTGAATTGGATAGCATGGAAGACTTGCTAGAAGATATCGGCTTGGGTAATCGCATGGCGTATGTCGTTGCGCGCAGGCTGCGTCCGGAAGAGGGTGCTCAGTCGGGGGATGATAGTGAAACAAACCGCCGCCAGAAACCGATGTCGATTAAAGGTACTGAGGGTATGGTGCTGCAATATGCGAAATGCTGTTTACCTATCCCGGGTGACTCGATTATTGGTCATATCAGTACTGGCCGCGGTTTAGTTATCCATCAGACCGATTGCCGTAATATAGGCTACCTGCGTGATGATCCAGAGAAATGTATCTATCTGGAATGGTCAGACAACTTGGACGAAGAGTTCAGCGTTAATCTGACCGTCCAGGTTGAGTCCCATCGCGGCATTATTGCTGAGCTTGCTACGACCACTTCGAGCATAGGTGCGGATGTTGTTGCGATTGATATTAGTGAGCACGAAGGTCAGCTAGCGAATGTCCATATGGAAGTGACAGTGACTGACCGTATCCATTTGGCACGCGTGATGAAGAAACTGCGTCGCTTGAAGAGTGTGAACCGTATTACCCGCGACTGATTTCGTTTTCGCAAAAGTTAGCACTAGTTATTCCCCTAGTGCTAAACCTTCCCTTCGATTATCTACTGCACTTTCCCATTCGTTTGATGGCAGACGACGGAATCCGTGTAGGCCACTATTCAGATCTCTTACCTTTATCTGATGCCCCATCGCCTCTAACGGCTGCTGTAGCTGATCAATAGGTGTGTCCGCCTCAAGCTCGGTTAGCCCGTTACGGTTGCTGATATGTGGCTGATTAACGATCTCCTGCATACTGAGGTCAGAGTTGAACATCAGCAGCAGGCTTTGCGCTACATAGTTGATGATTCGGCTTCCGCCAGGAGAACCAATGGCTGCATGCAAATTTCCATCTGCGTCGAATATCATAAACGGCGACATCGAGCTGCGTGGGCGTTTGCCCGGTTGCACGCGGTTGGCGACAATCTGCCCTTTGCTAATACCTTTGAAAGAGAAGTCCGTTAGCTGATTGTTCAGCAGAAAACCTCCTGCCATCAGCGTTGAGCCAAACGCCATTTCGATACTGCTGGTCATCGACACCGCATTGCCCCAACGGTCGACCACCACAAAGTGAGTAGTGGAGGGGCGTTCTGGGGATTGCGCATCAACTAAGTTAGCCATAGCGTGTGGAGGTTTACCTGCCTTGGCTTGGCCTAAGTCTTTATCTAGTGAGATTAGTTTGGAGCGCTCATTTAGGTAGTTAGGGTCGAGTAATCCTTGTACAGGCACATCGACAAAATCGCTATCGGCTAGATAACGGCCACGATCCGCAAAAGCGAGGCGTGATGCTTGGGTGAAGAGATGGTTAAACTCCAAGCTCTCTGGGGCAAAGGTTGCTAGATCATGTTGCTCAAGCAGTTTTAGTATCTGCAGTACAGTGACACCGCCAGATGTTGGCGGTGGGAAACCGCACACTCGATACTCTTTGTATGGCAGACAGATCGGAGCGCGTTCTTTAGCTTGGTAACTAGCTAGGTCACTTTTATCGAGTAAACCCGGATTGTCCTTAATGGATTGCACCTTATCCGCGATTGCGGTTGCAATAGGGCCTAGATAAAACGCTTGGGTGCCGTTATCAGCAATTAACTGCAAACTGTCGGCTAATTCGGGGTTAGTTCTGATAAAACCGACCGGCAGAGGGGAGCCATCAGGGTTATAAAAATAGTCTCTCGCTTCTTTATAGCGGTTAAGCCCCGGGTTGATACCGCTGGCGATCAACTTGTGTAAGCGTGGGCCTATCGGAAAGCCTTCTCTAGATTGTTGAATAGCATCGTCAAACAGATCTTGCCAAGCCAGTTTACCGTGCTTTTCTTGCGCCATTTCCAGCATTTTTAAGACACCGGGTGTGCCAACAGAGCGCCCACCGACCATAGCTTCTACCCATGGCATCGGCTTTTTATTTTTTTGGAACAATCGGTAGTCTGCTTTCGCCGGTGCTGTCTCGCGGCCATCATAAGCCTTCAGCGTTTGCTGCTCCTGATCCCAATAGAGCATAAATGCGCCGCCACCAATACCAGAGGATTGTGGCTCAACTAAGGTCAGCATGGCTTGAATGGCTACGGCAGCATCTGCGGCTGTACCGCCTTGTTGCAGAATGCTTAGGCCAGCCTGAGTAGCAAGAGGGTGTGCTGTGACTACTAAGGATTGTTGGGTGGCGATCGCTTCGCTTTGATAGAGCCCGGTAGATGATTCGGGAGCAAGATCCTCTTCCACTGCGTGAGCGGAAAGACCGAGCAGTGAAAAGATGATCAGCAATGCTTGGCTAATTTGGAGAATTATCGACATTTTTCTCATTTAAACTGATTTAAATCGTGAATTTTTGACCAAGAACTTTGCTTTCCCTAATTGTTGCTAATAATCTACCCTTTAGATTAAACCAAGACTAGGTTTGGAGAGAGTAAATTGTCAGTCGGCGTACGAGTTCTGGAAAACAGTGGTGAATTACCGCAGTTTCGCTTGGTGTTATTGCATGATGCTGAAGGTAAGGTGCTGGCTCTGCTTCCTGCGGCGTCATTACTCAATTTAGTTTCTGTCTGGAAAGAGACAGGTCGACAGCTACAGCCTGTTCGTGGCGAAGATGCGAAACGCTATTTTAGCCAAGATGCCTTAAGGCATCCTGAAGGACAGAAAAAACTTTTATCTCTCAAGCTGTTGGTATCTCCTGAAATTTTGCAGCACGATCGAGTCGAACTGATCGAACCGCACGCTGAGCTGTGTTTTGGCGTGAGTGCTAAACAGATCGAGAAAGCGAGTAGCTGTAACTTAGCGCTTACCACAGAGCAGATCGAAGCTGTGCAGCCGAAAGGTGATGACCGCGTTGTTATCACTCAGGCGGTTGAGCGCTTTACTGAGTTGCGAATCAAGCAACGCCTTGAAGATACTTTAGGTCTGCCTTCTCTATCTCCAACGATTAAAAAAATTATCGAGCTTCGCTCTGATCCAGAAGCAGGTGTGAGTGAGCTCGTACCGGTCGTGCGGATTGATCCTAGCCTTTCTGCTCAAGTGATGAGCTGGGCTGCATCTCCGTATTATGCGGCTCCAGGTAAAGTCAGCTCGATTGATGATGCGGTTATCCGTGTCCTTGGTTTTGATCTCGTGATCAATATGGCGCTAGGTACGGCGATGGGTGAGATGCTACGTGTACCAGAAGATGGCCCACGTGGTGCGACGCCTTACTGGTTGCAGTCGGTTTATAACGCTGCGTTTGCTGAGCAGCTATGCCGTGCTATGCCAGAAAATGAAGATCAGCCTAAACCGGGTTTGATCTACCTGTCTTCTTTGCTACATAACTTTGGTTATCTCGTGTTGGCACACCTGTTCCCGCCACACTTCACACTATTGTCCCGTTATATCGAGGCAAACCCACACTTTGCTTTAGATTCGGTAGAACAACAGGTATTGAGTGTTACCCGTGAACAGATTGGTAGTTGGTTGCTATCGAGTTGGGAATTGCCAGCTGAGGTAACGACAGCGATTCGTCATCAGAATGAACCTGATTATGCCGGCGAACATAGTAACTATGTCAAAGTGCTCTATATGGCAAACCGTCTGCTGCGTCAGCAGGGTTTGAGTGACGGTCCTTTGGAAGAAGTTCCAGAAGAGATGTATGCAGAGCTTGGCTTAAAAGAGCCTGATGTAGCTAAAATGCTTCGCCGTTTAATGCGTAATGACGAAGATATTAAAGAGTTAACAGCGTTACTGGGTGACTAAACGTCACCCAGTTCTTCCTCAAGGGCTTCCAGAGCTTCTTGCTGCTCCATCCACTCTTCTTCGGTTTGCTCCGCTTGCTGTTTCAACTCCGCTTGTTGTTGTAGCAAGGTTTTGAGCTTGTCCTTGTTTTGCTCTTCGTAGATCGAACTATCACTAAGTGCTGTTTCGATCTCATCTAGCTGTTCGTGCTGCTTTTCCATCGCTTTTTCTAGCTTTTCCAACTGCTTTTTCAGTGGACGTAGCTGGTTACGACGTTCGGCTGCTAAACGTTTCTGTTCCTTACGTTCTGCTGCAGAGAGCGTCTTTTTTTCTTCTGTCGCTGCAGGGGCAAAGGCTTCAGCTTCGGCTTTTTGTTCGAGGCGCTTCTGTTCTAACAACCAGTTTTGGTAGTCATCTAGATCACCTTTAAACTCTTCAACTTTGCCATTCGCAACCAGAAGGAACTCATCTACGGTATTACGCAGCAGGTGACGGTCATGGGAGACTAGAATCAATACGCCTTCGAACGATTGTAGAGCAAGGGTCAGTGCGTGACGTACTTCCAGGTCCAAGTGGTTGGTTGGTTCGTCCATCAATAGCAGATTTGGTTTCTGCCAAGCGATCATAGACAGTGCAACGCGGGCTTTTTCACCACCAGAAAAGTTATCCACAGGCTCTAATGCACGATCACCGATAAACCCGAAGGAACCTAAGAAATCACGGATCTCTTGTTCGGAGGCATTTGGACTAATGCGTTTGATATGTAAAAGCGGTGAAGCCGCCATATCGAGTGCTTCAAGCTGATGTTGAGCAAAATAACCGATCTGCAAGTTGTCACTTTCGTGGCGTTCGCCATTGCAGAGATCCAAATCGCCCACGAGTGACTTAACTAGCGTTGATTTACCAGCACCGTTTGGGCCAAGAAGACCGATACGCGCACCGGGCGTAAGGGTCAAAGAAGTTTTATCCAGAATAACGCTATCGTCATAGCCGCACTGTGCATCGTACAAAGTCAGCAATGGCGATGACATCTTGTCTGCAGAGCAAAATTTAAAGCTGAACGGACTATCAATGTGCGCAGGCGCAATTTTCTCCATGCGCTCCAGCTCTTTGATACGGCTTTGCGCTTGTTTTGCCTTAGTGGCTTTAGCACGGAAACGGCGGACAAAGTTTTCAATTTCACCAATACGCTGTTGCTGTTTCTCAAATGCAGATTGTTGCTGTGCCAGACGATCCGCCCGCTGTATTTCAAAGGCTGAGTAACCGCCCTTGTATAGATTCAGCTTGTTACGCTCGATATGAGTGATATGGCTTACCACGTTATCGAGGAAATCACGGTCATGGGAGATCAGAATCAACATGCCCGGGTATTGGCGCAGCCATTGTTCCAGCCAGATCGTTGCATCCAGATCCAAGTGGTTGGTTGGCTCATCCAGAAGTAACAGGTCAGATGGGCACATCAATGCTTGAGCTAGGTTAAGACGGATTCTCCAGCCGCCTGAGAACTCTTTGACTGAACGGGTGATATCGTTATGGCTAAAGCCTAAACCGGCGAGAAGCTGGGCTGCACGAGACTCAGCGCTATAACCGTTGTGGTTATCTAGCTCGGCATGCAGCTCGCCTAAGCGATTCATATCATGATCGGCTTCTGCTTTCGCAAGCTCTTGCTGGATAGAGCGGAGCTTGTAATCACCGTCTAAGACGTAGTCGAGTGCTGAGCGATCAGAGGTCGGAACCTCCTGCGCCATATGAGAGATACGCAGTCCCCCCGGTAGCTCGAGGTCTCCGTTATCACAGTGAAGCTCTCCGAGTAGCAGTTTAAACAGAGAGGATTTACCCGCACCATTTGCACCAACTAAACCGACTTTCCACCCCGAATGCAGGGTCAGATCGGCTTGTTCTAGCAATATGTTGTGGCCGCGTTGTAAGCTAACTTGCTGAAATTGAATCATGGCGGCGGATTTTAACATAGAGATGCAATTGAAAAATGACCTTTGGGACTTTGCGCTCAACTTTTATCAACAGCCGGGCATAGAGCAGAGCTGTTTAGAGTTACAAAACGAGTTTGGGTTGAGCATTAACCGTCTGATCTTTGCTTGTTGGGGCGGGATACAGGGCTATGCGCTCGAATCGATTACTTGTGATGAGGCGGATCACTGGCAGCAGGAGATGACCCATCCACTGCGTGGTGTTCGTTATAAAGTGCGCGAACGTAAGCAGCAAGAATCGGAATATGATGCTTGTTATCAGAAGTTGCGTCAGGCTGAATTGGCTTGTGAGCAGATAGAGCTCGCTTTGCTCTATCAACAGGGCCAAAAGGCAAAGCAAACACAACCATCTTTAGAAATAATTGAAGAAAACCTGCATAGCTATTTGAAATCTAAAAAAGTGCCTATAGATAAAGAGATATTAGGCGCATTGAATCCCCTGTTACAGGCGGCTAACACCTACTTAAGCACGAATCATAAGGAATAGGTGGTGCCCCGCTGAACTTTGCTGTTTAATCAGGGACTAATAAGGCCTGTTGTAACTTGTAGGTTTATCTCAATTGATAGGATAGCTGCCGCAAAAGGCGCGCTGATTCCAAAGAATTACAAACAAGGATATTTAGCATGAAACAAACTTTGCTGGCGGTTGCTCTAGGTGCCGCGATGGTATCTCCAATGGTTTCCGCAGTGGAACTAAAAACTGAAGAGCAGAAAGTTAGCTACAGTGTTGGTCTGATGGTTGGTGAACAGCTTAAGACGATCCCTAATGTTGATTTTGATGCGTTCCTTGAAGCTGCTAAAACAACTTATGGCGATAAAGAGCCAAAGCTGTCACCTGATCAGGTACGCGAAGTGATGACTGCTTTCCAGAAGAAACAGATGGAAGAGCAGAAGAAAAAACACGATCAATTAAGTTCTGACAACCTTGAAGCAGGTAAAAAATACCTAGCTGAAAATGGTAAGAAGAAAGGCGTTACAACAACTGAGTCTGGCCTTCAGTACGAAGAGCTAACAGCTGGTAAAGGTAAGTCTCCAACAGCTGCAGACACAGTAAAAGTACACTACCGTGGTACGCTTATTAACGGTGAAGAATTTGATAGCTCGTTCTCTCGTAACGAACCTGTATCTTTCCCGTTGAACGGTGTAATTCCAGGTTGGACTGAAGGTCTACAGATGATCAAAGAAGGCGGTAAAGCGCGTTTGGTTATCCCTGCTGATCTAGCGTACGGTCCAGGTGGTATGGGCAATGCAATTGGTCCAAACGAAACACTAATTTTTGAAGTTGAGCTTCTGGAAATTAACCCAGGTGCGGAAGACGCTGCTGAAGCTGAGCAGAAGTAATCACTTCTTAGCAAGGTTTGACTTAAAAAGGCCGATGCTTCACAGCATCGGCCTTTTTTATTTAATCACTTTTTAGTACGTTTATTTCAGCTCGTTCATGATGCCGTTTGAGCCAATTGCATAATATTTACCCTGACCAAATGCCACTGCGTATACACCGGCATGCACTGGCCCGTAGGGGTCTCGCTTATGAATTCGCCATGTGCGAAGTTCTGCACCGGTTTTAACATCCCAAAGCTGTACTAACCCCGCTGCGGTACCGGTTAATAACTTAGAGTTATCTGGAGAAAAGCGTGCGCTTAGATAGCTTACTCGTTTTTGCAGTAGATCTTTTATGTTGCTCAGAACGTGTAGCTCTTTACCGCTATTCACATCCCAAATTACGGCTTTATCTAAGCTGCCGGCACTGAAGGCATACTGAGTATTTGGCGAGATAGCGACAGTATCCACTACATTGCCAAACTCTAGCTCACGTAGCATTTCACCGGTCTGCATGCTCCATAGCTTAGCTTTGTAAGCATCAGAACCTGTTAGCGCAAGAGTGCCGTCATCACTGAGGTCAACACTGCGAACACGTGCATTATGGCGAAGGGTACGTTGGACACCGCCGTTTTTGACATCAAAATATACAGCGGTGTGATCGGCTAGGCCAAGTAGCGCGAAATCACCATTCGGGGATAGGTCCATCTGCATGATCTCAGCAGGGGAACTCCAGAACCATTCTGGTTTACCGGTTTTTACATCCCATAGAACGAGATCTTGCTGGTTTGCTGTCGCGGCATAAGTGCCTTCCGGAGAGAAGGCCGTCGCTGCGATGATAGAGAAGTCTTTGGCTTTATGATTCCAGTTGAACAGGCGCTCGTGATTGCTGCTCTGCCAAAGGCTTCCGCCGTGATTGAAAGAACCTATAACACTATGAGAGCCATTTTCGGATAAGGCAGCGGAATATGCGCCGGTAAGTGCATATTCCTTCCACAAACTTGGGTCATCACCGCCGCCACAGCCAGTTAATCCGAGGATACTGCCAGCCAGTAGCAGTTTACTAAACCCATAGCGCATCAATTCTTATCCTTCTACCGCTTCTCTGTGGGAGGTATGAAGCACGGCAATCATTTTATCTTCGAGTTCGAAACGTTCTTCCAGTGCTTCTCCAAGTTTAGATAAACGCTCGGAAAATTCACGGATCTGCTGCACTGTAGGATCAAGAAGATTATTAAAATCATCGTTAAAATCTAGCGCAATATCGGTGCTTACCTGAATTTTAGGTAGCAGTGACTGGCCTTCTTCAAGACTGCCATCATTGAAATCGCTGCCTTCCAATAGCAGCTGCTCATAGACCTCAAAGTGTCCAGAGGAGAGATAATCCATCAACGTCTGGCAAAAGCCTTGAGCTTTATTGTTCAGCTCTTCGTTGATGTGGTGTTCAGGCAGATGGACAAATTGGCTGATCAGCATCTGACGTTCTTCAAGCCAAGAATCGATGATCTCGCTGACACCGCCCCAGCGCTCTTTAGCGTTTTTGCATTTCTCTAACATCCTGCGCTCCTTTCCTACCATGTAGACAGGGGTTGGTAAATTCAGAGTGAAAGTGATTTACCATTTCTATTTATTAGTACCCTTTCGCTCATCATATTCCTAAGCTGATTCAGGGTGCAACCGTCCCTATAGTAAAAAATAGTTTTTTCGACCGCTTTGATATAGAACAGGGTCAAACACAGTTAACTTTTTGTCCATAAGCCCCTGTTGGGGCTGGAAATAGCGCGCTATACTGCTGCTATTGAAGACGAATGACTGAGGCGAACAATGCTTAAGCGACTGGTTTTATTTATTTTTTTGGCTTTTTCTGTACAACTGACTTGGGCAGAAGGTGATGAACAGAAAACCGCTGAAGACTATGTTAATTACATCGAATTAAAAGCGTTTGTAACCAATTTTGGTGGTGTAGGTAAAACGCGCTTCCTGAAATGCGAAGTGACGATTCAGGTATCAAGCGAAGCGGCGCACCATGCGGTAAACCACCATATGGCTCATATCCGTAATGATATTGTGTTTCTGCTAAGTGCTCAGACTGATGACACGGTTGGTACAGTTGAGCTACAGCAAGAGCTAGCGAAGAAAGCACTGAAAAAAGTACAAAACATCTTAGTAGAAGAAGAGGGTGAAGGTTTCGTATCTGATCTTTTCTTTACGAGTTTCGTAGTGCAGTAGCTACTAACCGAAAACAAAAAAAGCAGGCCACTTCGGTGTCCTGCTTTTTTTATGGGCGCAATATAGAGTGGCTAATTAGTTCGCCATATAGTCCGCTAAGTAGTCATCAAAGTCTGGCTGCTCCGCCGCTTCAATTTGCTGTTGTTCTACAAGAGAGCTTTGGCTGAGTTCTTCCAACATCGCTGCCATCTCTGATGAAGGTGCTTCGGATAGCAGAGTTTCTTTATGGCGCTGTGCTTGTTGCATCACAAAGTCACCGTGGTCGAAATTCTTATCCTGCATCTCTTTAAGTACTTGCGCTGATGGCGTTAGCTCAGGATCTAGCAACTTAGCTTTTTGGACTTTAATTGCTGCGCCAAATTGACTGCTATTGTGTGCTTGATCAAACAGCGCTGCCGTTTTCTCCATTTCTGCGAGAAACTCGATGCCCCAATCCTTCAAAGTAACCGTCTGATCGTTGTTGATTAGTGTCAAACCTGGTTCACGGCCGCGAGTGACCACCTGCTGGTGGTTATCTTGAATCTGCTCACACTCAGCATTGCTAATTTCGCTATCGTCCATCAGCAAGCAGGTGACTAAGAACAGGTCTAAGAAATCAGCTTGGGTCTGATCGATACCCAAAGGTAGGAATGGATTGATATCGGTATTACGGACTTCGATATATTCCACGCCCTTAGACATCAACGCATGAATCGGTTTTTCACCGGATTCTGTGACGCGTTTAGGGCGAATATCGCTGTAGTATTCGTTTTCAATCTGTAAAACATTGGTGTTTAGCTGTCGATATTCACCGTCTACTTTGACGCCGATCTCTTCGTATTGCTGGTAAGGCGTACGGATCGCACTCTCCAGAGATTTGGCGTAAGTATCTAGATGGTTAAAGCAGATATTTAGGCTAGCTTGAGCTTTATTGGAATAGCCAAGGTCGCTCATACGCAATGAAGTCGCATAAGGCAGATACAACGTACCTTTGCCCATCTCTTCTAGGTTGTGCTTCTTACCCTTTAGGAACGAGCTACATAAAGCCGGAGATGCACCAAAGAGATAGATTAGTAGCCAAGAATAACGACGGAAATTTCTGATCAGGCCGAAATACGCAGCGGATCGGAAATCTTGTAGTGATAGTTCACTGCCTGAAAAACTATGGTAAAGCGGCCAGAATGCTTCAGGGAGTGAGAAGTTGTAATGAATGCCAGCAATGGTCTGCATTACTTTACCGTAGCGATGCTCTAAACCTACGCGGTAGATGTATTTCATCTGGCCGACGTTTGATGAGCCGTAACGAGCGATAGGGATCTCTTTCTCTGGCGGCAACAAGCATGGCATGCTGGCTGGCCAGATCTGCTCTTTATCGAGTTTCTGATAGGTATAGCGATGAAGATCTGCAAGGAAATTCAGGGCATCAGAGGACTTTTCGAAAACGGGCGTAATAAATTCCAGTAACGCTTCCGAATAATCAGTGGTGATATGAGCGTGAGTGAGCGCTGAACCAAGAGCTTGCGGATGAGAGGTTTGAGCTAATCTGCGTTGATCATCAACACGTAAGCCTTCCTTCTCTATACCGTGTTGTAGCTGGGTTAGCAGTCCAGAATGGCCTGCTTGGTTAAGCCAATCTAGCTTTTGTTCTAGTGCTGAAGACAAAAGTCGATCCTTTAAGTCACTCGTTGAGGGGCAACATTATAATTGAGGGAATATTAAATTGCTGCATCGAAACAGTTAGTTTGCGCTTTCGACCTAAACTGCCTCAATTAATTCAATCTGACGTGCTAATTTATCAGATAAAGGGCCGTTATTGGCCCCTCTGATTATGCGGCTTCTTCTGTTTTCTGCTTGCCAAAACGTTGTTGTAGTTGGAACCAGCAGATGAGTAGGCAGGGTAGGAAGCCCAGGGTGATGATCACAGAGAACAGGATTCCCATCATAACCACGATACCAACACCTCGATAAAGCTCGGTGCCTGCGCCCGGAATAAAGACCAATGGCGCCAACCCGAATACGGTTGTGACCGTGGACATCAGAATCGGTTTGAGTCGTTTAGCGACGGCTTGGTTTACCGCGTCTACGATAGAGGTTTTGCCTAAGTGTAGATTATCCCGAGCTTGGCAGACGATCAGGATTGGGTTGTTCACTACGGTCCCGAGTAAGATAACAAAGCCCAGCATCGTGATCATATCGAAGGCTTGGTAGAAACCCGGTAAGCCAGTTTGTTGCAGAAGTTCACCGAGCATATTGGCTGCGACTAAACCGACAACGCCGCCGGCGATGCCTAAAGGCACAGTGGTGAGAATGAGGCTTGGATAACTCCAGTGGGACAAAATTACGACTAGAAGTAGGTATATCAGTAAAGCTGCGACGATAAAGTTATTAAACAGGGCGGTTTGAGTCGCATCCAGTTGGTCCGCTGCACCGGAAATACTGATGCTGACTTTCGGTAGAATTTCGCCCTCGGATTTCATCAACGGGATTAATTCGGTTCTTACTTTTTCGACCGCCGTTTCTAGTGCCACGGTTGGCGGTGGCAGGATGTAAACGGAGACGGTACGACGACCTTCGATACGACGAATATCTTCACTTGCGACGGTCTCTTTAATCTCAGCTAGTGCTGACAGAGGGAGAACACCGCCACCCGGGACTGAAATTGGTGTTTGGCTGAGTAGCTCAATGCTCTTTGCGGCATTGAGTTGGCTGTAGAGCAGCATATCGACTTTCTTGTCGCCATCGATAAACTCACCTACATAAGCGCCATCACTGAACGCCGCCACGGCGATACCGAAATCTTCCGCTTTGATCCCTAATTCCGCCAGTCTTTGCCACTTCGGTAAAATCTGGATCAGAGGTTGATCTAAGGAGAGGGATTTTGGTTCTGAATCAAGGCGAGGGTTATCAAACATCTCTTTTGCACGGGTCATCACATTTTGCGCAGTAGTGAAGAGAGCTTGCTGATCGGCACCGGAAACGTTTAGCACTACAGTACGGGTGCCGCCTTGGTTACTAGAGATAATCGAACCCCGCGATGAAAAGGCGCGCATACCCGGATAGCTGGTAAAGAACTGGGTGATCTCTTTCATCATCGGCTCTTGATGGTCATAGTCTTTAGGCTCACTCAGCAACCATACGGAACCTGAGCCGATATAGAGCAGGTAATAACGTAACGCCGGAATCATCCCTTGTTCGGGTATGTAGTCTTCCGGTTGCTGCTGCACGGCTAGATCGACTTTCTCTTTAACTTCAGCGCCAATCAGGGACATCTCTTTGTAGCTGTAACCGGCAGGGGCAAACATCATCGAAAATGACTTTGGCTCTTCACCTTCGGGTAGGTATTCCGCTGCTGGCATAAACGCAATAGCTAACCCTAAGGTTGCGAAGGTGCTCAGCGCGATGACCGTTATCCGGCGTTTGAAACCATCATTTAGCCAAGTGATCAGCTGCATGATTTTGCCCTGCTGATATTGCTTATCGTCCGATTTAGTCGATAAACCAAAGAATGCGCAGGCAGAAGGCACGACAAACAGCGCAAACAGCATAGAAGCTAAAATGGAAGCGGATACGGTAATTGCGATATCGGAATAAAGTTGCCCAGCTTCCTGCTCGACAAAAAAGATCGGCGTAAACACTAGAACGGTCGTGGCACTGGAGGCGATGACGGCAGTCCACACCTCTTTTACTCCAGCAATGGCTGATTCAATCCGATCCATGCCCTGGCGTAGTTTCTGCTCGATGCTTTCGAGCACTACGATACTGTTATCAAGAGTCATACCAATCGCAAAGGTAATCCCGGCTAAGGAGATTACGTTGATACTGCGGCCAAACATCATTAAGCCGATAAACGCGGCGATGGTACAAACAGGGAGTCCAAGCAGGCAGAAGAGCGTTGCGCGGCCAGAGCGCATAAATACGTATAGAACAAGGCTTGCCAGTAACGCACCTAAGCAAAGGTTTAGCACCACGCTTTTGATAGAGGCTTCTACATAGCGAACATCATCTCCGATCAGCTCTATACGCATGCCGTTGGGTTTAAGAACATCGCGGCGCAGTTGTTCGACTGCTTGCAGCATGTCTTGTTTGATTTGAATAACGTTGGCACTGGGTTCTCTACGAACCCCTAAAGTGATCGCTCGCTCACCTGCAACATAAGCGACGCCGTTAGTTTCATAATGATCGAGTTTGATGTCGGCAACATCTTTCAGATAGGTGCTGACGCCATTTTCGTGGCGAATAATAAGGTTGCTCAGTTCCTCTAAGTCATTGAAGCGACCTTGAGTACGCAGTAAATAGCGGCGTTTACCCTCTTCAATATCGCCAGCAGAAATATCTCTATTACGGGTTTGGATCGCACTTTTAACATCCGCCATGCTTAGCCCGCGTTGGGCAAGTTGGTCAGGTTCAATATGGATCTGGATCTGACGCTCGGTTTTTCCGCGCATAGAAACTTGAGATACCCCTGGAACCCTTTCCATCACTGGACGTACCTGACGATCAATAAAATCGCTGGTCATGTCCATATCGAGGTTAAATGGGTTGCCAGCTTCAGGTACCACCGAGAAATAGAGGAAAGGGTTAGCAGAGAAGGAGCTGATTCTTACACTCGGCTGGTCGACATTATCAGGGTAGCCCGCCACTTGATTAAGCGCGTTGGTGACCTTGATCATCGCCTGATCAAGGTTGGTTTTTTGGGGGAATTCTAGAATGATCTCGGCTTTACCAGTCGAAGCGATCGACTCCATAAATGCTAGATTCGGCAGAGTGCGTAGATGACGTTCTTGCTCTAACAAGATCTCTTGTTCAATGTCTCGTGGCGTTGCTCCTGACCAGCGGGTCTCAATCTCAATAACCTGCGCATCTAGATCAGGGATCATTTGCACCGGCATCTTCAGGCTGGCTACCACGCCCAATAAACAGACCATCAATACCAGAACGGCTAGTAGGCGGCCTTGTTGAATAATTGCTCCTAGCATGGGCAACGTATTCCTCTTTAGAATCTTGTTAAATCCTTAAGGTTGCAGTGTAACTTCTGCACCTTCACGTAATAGCTCGTTACCGCGAATAACAACCTGCTCGTCAGCACTGATCCCATTAATGATCTGGATCTTATCGCCTCTGATCTTGCCCAATTCCACCGGTCTACGTTCAGCCTTGCCTTCCACTACGATAAATACGCTGTTACCGTCATCGGCATGATGCAAAATGGCATCGCGTGACACCATCACTACGTTTTGCTCTTTGGAAAAGTTCAATTCCAGCTTGGCCGATGTGCCCGGTAATAATAGAGAGTTCGCTTGAACGGGTTTAAAGCGAGTCAGGAATGTTCTGCTCTGCTGTGAGCCCACTGGCACAATAGTTTTTATCAAGCCTTCAATCGCGGTATTCGGAGCCGTATCGGGATAGATTGTGATGGTCGTGATCTCCTGCATGCGGCCGAAATAGGCTTGCGGGATCTGCACATCCAATAGAATTTTATCTAGAGAGACTAGAGTCACAGCTTGATTACCGCTGCTTAACCATTCTCCTTTCTCGGTTTGCTTCGCGGTGATGATGCCAGCAAAAGGTGCGAGTAGTTGATGTTGGCCTAGCTCATGTTGAAAACGCTCTTGTTCGGCTTGGGCTGCGGCAAGATCTGATCGAGCGACATCACGCGCTACACGTAGTGAGATCAACGCATTTTGTGCAATGTGCTTTTTCTTGCGTAGCAGTTCACCTTCTTTTAACTGGCGGCGGGCCTCATTTAACTGCGTTTGTGCGGATGTTGTCTGCGCTTTGGATTTGAGTAGGTTCTGACGGGTGATTTCATCATCGAGGCTAAGAATCAGATCATTTTTTGTGACCTGACTGCCAATATCGACGCTTAGGTTTTTAACGATTCCTTCAGCGGCTAAGGATAGGTTGGCCGATAGCTCTGCTTTCAACGTACCATGCAGTGTTAGCGTCTCTTCAAAAGGCTCTGCTATGGCGGTTTCAACACGAACGGGCATCGCTTTGGCATGCGCCAGCGTCGGGATTAAAAATAAAATAGTTAACAGGGCTGAAGCAGCCTTGTTTCTGGAAAAAGTCCGCAGTGGGGTGGGGAACATGTGACAGTTACTCTCACTCAAAAAGTGTGCAACTGATAAATTAAAATCAATTGCTGGGTAACTGCAACTGTATATACACTTTTTTACATTCAGAAAAGTTTGAAGGGAAGCAAATGCTTCCCTTCAAAATGGCTTATTGAACCGCTAAAACCTGCATAGAGTTGGTGCCGCCATCTTCACCGAGGGATGCCCCGCGGGTGAGGATAACAAGATCGCCAGTTTCTAAAAGGTTACGAGCCTTAAGGCCCGCCAGAATCTCTTCGTTTAGCTTCTCTTTTTCGATCTGTGTCGCATCGAAGAAGATCGGTTCAACACCACGGTACAGTGCAGTACGGCGCATAGTGCGTTCATTGCGTGTTACTGCAAAGATCGGCAGACCTGAACGGATACGTGACATCCACAGCGGAGTGGAGCCCGACTCGGTTAAGCAGATAATTGCTTTAACACCTAACAAGTTATTCGCCGTATACATTGCTGAACGTGCAATTGTTTCGTCGAAACGTTCCAGTTTTTGCGTGATGTTGGTCGGCGCAGGGCGAGATAACTGATGTTTTTCAGCGCCTTGGCAAATCGAAGTCATCGATTTAACCACTTCCACAGGGTGTTGACCGGCTGCTGTTTCAGCGGAGAGCATCACCGCATCTGTACCATCTAAAATCGCATTAGCTACGTCGAATACTTCAGCACGGGTCGGCATAGAGTTTTCGATCATGGTTTCCATCATTTGTGTCGCAGTAATAACAAAGCGATTCAGTTCACGAGAACGTTTGATGATGTGTTTTTGAACACCAATTAGCTCGGCATCGCCAATCTCTACGCCTAGGTCGCCACGGGCTACCATAATCCCATCGCAGGCTAAGATAATCTCATCTAGCGCTTCGTTGCTAGCAACAGTTTCGGCACGCTCTACCTTGGCGATAATCTCTGCACGGCTTCCTGCGTGATCTAGTAGTTCGCGTGCTTCGTGTAGATCGGCCGCACTACGAGGGAAAGATACGGCGATATAATCCATATCGATATCACCAGCGACTTTAATATCGCGACGGTCTTTTTCCGTCAGGGCAGCTGCTGATAGGCCACCACCTTGGCGGTTGATGCCTTTGTTGTTGGACAGCGGACCGCCAATGATTACTTCGGTTTCGATACGTGAGCCGTTAACCGCGGTGACTTTCAACTGAACGCGGCCGTCATCGAGTAATAGGATATCGCCTGCTTGGCTGTCTTCTGGCAGGGCTTTGTAATCGATACCGACTTGGGTTTGGTCGCCATCTTCATTGCCTAGTTCTGAATCCAGAACAAAGGTATCGCCAGTTTCTAGTTGGATCTTGGTGTCTTTAAATCGTGCGATACGAATTTTAGGGCCCTGTAGGTCGCCTAAAATTGCGATAGATAAACCCAGTTTACGTGCTGCTTTACGGACCTCACTGGCACGACGACGGTGGTCATCCGCGCTGCCGTGGGAGAAATTTAGACGTACAGTATTTACGCCGTTTCTTAAAATATCTTCCAAAACACCAGGTTCATCGGTGGATGGACCTAAGGTTGCTACAATTTTGGTTCGTTTCAGCATAAGAGTAATTAGTCCCTTCTTCAGGTTACGCAAATAATATAGTTATGTATTTAGGAGCCTGCCCCTCCCCAAAAAAAGGGGATAGCAAAGTCGGATAGGAATTGTTCGCAGGTTCCTTAATCCTTAATACCATGTTTGGCGTTCAAGAATATATACCTTAGTATAGAGCGACTATGTTAACGAAATTAAGTATTTCTTTTGCAGTTACGTTAATAAAAGCCCTTTTTGCACAGACAGGCTAGGTTTTATGCCACAGACTCAATCACTTCGCTGGCGTCAGTATCGGCTGCTTTTCTTTGTCGTATTGGCTTTTGCATTCCTTTTGGTGGTTGGGCAAATTACATTTCTAAGTCAATCTCAAGGCTATCAAACCCTGCAGCAGCGCTCCGGTGCTGATCTCAATCGTTACCTGTTGAGCCTGCAGCAGAAGTTAGATCGATATAAAGATCTGCCTGCGTTACTGTCATCACACTCCACATTGGTCGAAGCTTTAGCCAAGCCTGAAGATGCGTTCCTTTCAGGTCAGGCCAGTGTCTATTTAGAATCAGTGAACAATTCGATTAATGCGACTGATGTCTATCTGATGGACAAGGATGGGACGGCTATAGCCTCGAGTAACTGGGCTGAAGCGTACTCTTTTATGGGGAAAAATTACGCTTATAGGCCCTACTTTCAAGATGCGATTAAAGGTAAACCTGGACGCTATTTTGCGTTGGGGTCAGTGTCTAACAGGCGCGGTTACTATTTCTCTTACCCAGTTTATCTGCGCAGCCAGATCATTGGGGTCGTGGTTGTAAAAATTGATCTAAACGAAATTGAATCAGATTGGACCGATCCGGATCTGGATATTCTAGTGACCGATGAAGATGGCGTTATCTTTATCTCGACTCGAGAAGATTGGAAATTCCGAACCCTACACCCACTGAGCAAAGATGATATCCAACGTATATCTGAGAGCCTTCGCTACGGTGATCATACTTTAACAGCCCTCGAGATTATTTCGCGTGCACCACAGGAAAATGGTGCGACTTTGATTACGCTGGTGGACGGTAAGCGAATAAAAAACCAAGCCCTCGATGGCATCCGACCACGTGAATTTCTTCTGCAAAGTAGAGAGCTCCCAGATAGCGGTTTAACCGTAGTCGTCTTAGCCAGCACTAAGGCGGTTAAAGTGCGGATGTTCTATACCGCTTTGACCGCAGGTTTTATCTTTCTCGCGTTAATCTTGTTGGTGTTAGTGTTACTGACACGACAGCGTATTACTCGAGAGCGCGCACGTTTTAAACTGAAAGAAACCCAAGCTTTGGAAGCGAGCGAGCAGCGTGTACGGGCCATCATTGATAACACTCAAGCGGGTCTAATCACGTTGGATGATCAGGGACGGATTGAAAGCCTGAACTTGATGGCTGAAAAACTGTTTGGTTATGACGAACAGGAGGTAAGGAATAAATACTTTAGTAAATTCCTCTCCCAGAACGATCGTGCGCTCTGTTGGCAGCATTTAACGGCGGCAGATAGTGACCGACAGCAGGAGCTGTATACAGAGGCGCTAGGATTGCGCAAAGATGGTTCTGAGTTCCCAATTGAATTGATTATCGGCCATATGGATTATGGCGTGGTGAAACGCTTTATCGTCACCATTCACGATATTACTCAGCGCAAGCAGTACGAAGAAGATCTAAAGCGTGCACAAGAGCTACTAGAACATAGGGTTGCGGCGCGTACCGAAGATCTTACCAATGCCAACCTGAAGCTTCGTGATGAAGTCGCCAAACACGAGAACACCCAAAATGAGCTGATTCAAACGGCGAAGTTGGCGGTGCTTGGTCAGATGTCTGCTGGTATCAACCACGAGTTGAATCAGCCGTTAACGGCTATCCGCACTTATGCGGATAATGCCAAAGCCTTTATGGAATTAGGTAAAACTGAACCGGTAGAGAAGAACCTCCGAGAAATAAGTGGCCTGACTGAGCGAATGGCGAAGATCATTCATCCGCTGAAAGAGTTCTCGCGCAAAACAACAGGTGGCGTGGAGCCCGTCTGTCTTAAAAATGTGCATGATGGCGCGATGTCGATCATGTATGGCCGTTTAAGCAAGGCGGATGCAGAGGTAAATTGGCCTACAGGCCTGGAACGGATTTATGTGCTCGGCGATACCGTGCGTTTGGAGCAGGTATTGGTCAATCTGATCAGTAATGCTCTGCAAGCGATGGAAAATCAGACCAAACCAGTGGTGGATATCAGTTTGTCTGAACAAGACCAGCAGATCAGCCTTAATGTACGAGATTTCGGCCCGGGTATACCGTCGCAGGAGTTGAATCGCGTATTCGAACCTTTCTACACCACGAAAAAAGCGGGTCAAGGTTTAGGGTTAGGTTTGTCGATCTCTCACCGTATTATTGAAAGTATGGGTGGGGAATTGGCTGTCTCCAATCATGCTCAGGGTGGAGCCGTATTCCGTATTTGCTTACCTAAAGCCGATCAGCCTGATAACCTTAATAACACGATTGGTTGATTAAGAAATGGAAAGCCGCATGAGTGAGAATAGGTTATTGCCGATTCTTTTAGTGGACGATGAAGAACATATTCGGTTAGCGGCTGGACAGGCCCTTGAATTAGCGGGCTATGAAGTGACAGCCGTTGAAACGGCTGAGCAAGCGTTCGCCATTATCCAGGACGATTGGCCAGGGATTTTAATTACCGATATCAATCTGCCGGGCATGGATGGCCTTGAGTTGATGAAGCAGGTGGTTAATCTCGATGCCACTTTACCAGTGATCCTGATTACCGGTCATGGTGATATCACTATGGCGGTGGGTGCTATGCGAGATGGCGCCTACGACTTTATCGAAAAGCCTTTCTCTTCAGACCTGATGTTAGACGTGGTGCGCCGAGCGATTGAGAAGCGCAATCTGGTTATCGAAAACCGCCGTCTTAAGTTAGAGCTGGAAGCGCAGAGCGCGCCGGGCCCGCGTATTATCGGGAATACCTCGATGATCGCCCAAGTCCGTGGTTTAGTGCATGCAATTGCGGATACCCCTGCTGATATTCTGATCTTGGGTGAAACCGGTACAGGTAAAGACCTGATGGCCCGCTACATTCATGAGCACAGTCATCGCCGCGATCAGAATTTTGTCGCGATTAACTGCGGTGCTGTACCCGAAAATTTGATCGAATCTGAACTCTTTGGCCACGAAAAGGGCGCGTTTACCGATGCCAAAGCACGTCGTATCGGTAAGTTTGAGCATGCTAATGGCGGTACGCTGTTTTTGGATGAGATCGAAAGCATGCCGATAACCTTGCAGATTAAGTTACTGCGAGTCTTGGAAGAGCGGGCAATTGAACGCCTTGGCGCTAACGAAGTCATTCCGCTCGATCTTCGCGTCATCGCAGCAACTAAGGTAGATCTACGTGAGGCTGCCGAACAGGGGAGTTTCCGAGAAGATCTCTATTACCGTCTGAATGTTGTGCGAGTGGATATCCCGCCGCTACGTGAGCGCCGTGAAGATATAGGCCTGTTGTTCCAGCACTTCTCATTAATTGCTTCTTCGCAATATGGCCGAGAGGTGCCGCTGTTATCGGCTGAACGAATGCACAGTTTGATGACCCATGATTGGCCGGGCAATGTCCGTGAACTTCGCAATCTGGCCGAGCGCTATGTGCTTTTGGGTGAAAGTTGTACATTCGACTTTGAGAATAAACCAATTACTGAAAGCGATGGCTATAGCAATATGAGCCTGCCGGATAAAGTCGAGCAGTTTGAAAGTATGTTGATTCAGGCTGAGCTTGCACGTTGCGCGGGTTCCATCAAAGAGACCTTAACCAGTCTTGGGTTACCGCGAAAAACTCTTTACGACAAAATGAAGAAGTACGGGTTGGATAAGAAAGACTTTAAATAGGGGCTAGCTATTAGCCTCTACTTCTTTTGGGTTTACATTGTTTGCAGGCTTGATGCTTCGGTTCAAATGTAATCACCTTGCCATGACGATCAAATTCCAGAGTACAGCACTCTTCAAATAGATGGCGTAACTGAACGCGTGCTCGTTGGACTCTAGATTTTAACGCTGAATAGTTAACCCCTAACTCGGTTGCGTAGCCCTTTTGGGATTGGCCTTCAATATCAATTGCCCTCAGTAAGTCAGCGTCCTTAGAAGGAAGTGCGTTGATAAAAGGCAGTATGCAGGCACTGAGTTCGTGTTCTGTACTCTGTTCATCGGTATACCATTGTTCGATGACTTCATCAGGAATCTCGCGCCCTTGTTGGCGATAGAAATCAATCACCTTGTTAGTCGCAATTTTAAACAGCCATGGCTTTAGTTTGTCCTGTGCTTTCAGTGAACTGATTTGTTGATGGGTTTTCAACAAGATCTCTTGTAACAGATCCTCAACATCATCGGGGTTGGAGACTTTGGTCAGTAGAAAAGCTCTTAGATGCTGACTGTATTGCTGCCAAATGCTTTCTATATTCAATCGAAAACTCCGCTGGCTGATATGAATTTCTGCTTTCTCTAGGCATAGAGAAAGCAGAGGTGCTTTAAATTAACAGCAACTGTGGTTTACACATGCTGAGTTATTACTGTTTTGATTCGCAGCACATGTTTGCCCAAGGTAAGTTTCGTTAGATAGATAAAAATCACAAAAACGTGAGTCAAAATCTTCTGCCACAGATTGCCCTGCTATTCCAGTTGCTAACAGAGATTGTTGCCATTGTTTCATTTTAGGGTAGTCACCTAGAAAGTCGTAACCGCTACAGCGATTAATAATATCTGCACGGTGTAAAAGCGGTAGCCATGCGATATCTACCAAACCAATAGCCGAGCTGTTGAAGAAAGGTTGGTTCCCTAGAGCCTTTTCAATTTTGATAAAGGCTTTGTGTAAATTCTCGGACCGTTGTTCGAGCGTTGTTTTATCAGGGCTTCTTTGAGCGCTGCACTGAACAAGGTAAAGCTTAGACGCAAGGTAGCTCCAAGCGCGATCGATAGCTTTCTCTTCTGCTGAACGGTCTGAATTTAAAGCCGGGTAAACCTCTTCGATATATTCAATAAGCGCTTCTGATTCGAAGAGAGCTTGGCCTGAATCGGTGATAACAAGGGGAACTTGTCTATGCGGTGACATTTCCAGAAACCACTCCGGTTTTTCCTGTAGGCGGATGTATTCAATCTCATAAGGGATCTGTTTTGCTTCTAGTAAAGCGGTAACCCGTTGTACGAAAGGGCAAATTTTAAAACTGACAACTTTAAGCATCTTTTTACTCTGTTTAGTTCTGTTGTACATAACTAGACGTAACAGGTTTTAAAAAGACGCATTGAACAGCAAAAAAATTGTAAATTTTTACTTAAAAATAGTAACGGAGCGCTACTTGGAGTTGGCGTTCTAACTGCTTCGGGTCATCTTGGTTGTATGCTCTTGCAGCTCTGGTACTGTTTATCCAATTGAATTCATTCAACAGAAACCACTGGCGGTTGAGGCGGTAACGGTAGCTAAGGGTAAAAGCTTTACCGTATTCATCATTGTTGTCGCCAACCGTCTGATCTAGATCTGTAACCGAAAACTCTTCTAGGCGAGTCGATACTCGATGAGGGCCGTTTCGCCAGCTTAAGGTTAGATAGGCGCTACGGTAATCGTTATCGACTACATTCTCGCGTTGCGGCGATTGCATTAGCGTTGATCCCTGCATCAACTGACCCATCAGACTCCACTGTTTATCGATCTGCCAGCGGAAACCGGTATAGGCAAACCGAGTCTCCCAGCCATATTGTCCATCCTCAATCATATAAGGGGTGGCGTTATTATCGTAGTAGCCCGCCTGCAGGAGTAGTTCCTTTTTCAGCTTATATTCGGCATTTAAAAAGTAGCCAAGGCGGTCATCGCCTTCATGAAAAGGATCAGACTCTTTTGCTTGATCTGTAAGCAAAGTCGTTTGCGCAGGGGTTTGTGGCACAGGGAGGCCTTCGCCGATAACGGATTGGCGACTGCTAAGCGTCCAACCATGCCAAGATAGCATCGCACCAGCGGTATCGTTAAAGCCAAATAAGCCTGTGTTGAGCTTTAGATCGTAATCGACCTCTCTGAACTTTCCTAACCACTCTGCCGTGTATTCTACGCCGGTGGTGCGCACTTCTTCGCCGATCCAGCTGTTCATCGTGGAAGGAGTCAGGGTATTAGCAGGTGACCAAGCAGTAGCTCTGTTCTCTAATGATATGGGTGGGTAAAAAGTACCGACGCGAGTGCTGTGCCTAACACCGCTTTCACTGGGAAGGCCTGAATACTTAAAGAAGACTTCGGTAAGCCCCACTTCGCTTTTCTCATCATCGACAAAGCTGTTTCCTACGATGACAAAACTGAACTGGTCACTTAAACCTAGTTTTAAGTTGAGGCCTAGCTGCCCTAGAGATAGGTCGCCACCCGGTGAATTTTGGAGCTTTCCGAATTGACCACTGACATAGCTAGGTTCACCAGAAGAGTGGCTGGCTCGGATATCAACGAGTCCTTTCAAATCTACATCAATTGCATGTACAGGCAGAGATAAAAGCGTCAATGCTGTAAGCCAGCGACTATCCATGTAAAACCTTTGTGATCGAAGACGGGTTGTACTCCGATTCTAGCAGCCAACTGCTAAGTTCGCTCGCTGGTTGAGGTCGGCTGATGAAATAGCCCTGTGCTAAATCACAGTCATGTTGTTCTAACCATGTCAGAGTTTCTTGATCTTCGATGCCCTCGGCGACAACTGTTAGACCCATATCATGGGCCATGCGGATGGTGGATCTAACAATGATCTGGTCATCGCTGCTCATGTGAACTTTGTCGACAAATGAACGGTCGATTTTTAGCTCGGAGACCGGCATCTGTTTTAACTGAGCTAGTGATGAGTAACCTGTGCCGTAGTCATCAATCGACAGCTTGATCCCTTGATCTTTTATTTCGCAGAGCATTTTAATTGCGCTCTCTGGGTCACTCACTACGGCACTTTCCGTTACTTCTAGGGAGAGTGAGTTTTGTGGCAGTTGATGTGTTTTCCAAATCCCTTTGAGAGAATGGATCAACTGTTGGTTTTTCAGGTTTTCCGCAGAGATGTTCACCGCGATAGACAGATGTAGCCCTATTTCTGCCCAAGCTTGATACTGTCGAGCGGCTTCATTCATTACCCAATTGCTGAGAGCATCGATCTGGCCTGTTTGCTCGGCGATAGAGATAAAGGAATCGGGTGGAATCATGCCCTGAATCGGATGCTGCCAGCGAACTAATGCTTCTAGTTGATGGATTTTTCCGGTTTTAAGATCGAGCTTAGGTTGATAGAACAAACATAGCTGGTCTTCAGCTATAGCCACCTTAAGGTCATTTACTAAGCTTAAGCGGCGGTTGGCATCGGCATCCATTTCTGGGAGATATTGCTGGAAGCTTTGCTGTGCTTTTTTACCATGGCTAAGTGCTGTATCAGCTTTTTGCAGAAGTGTTTGCGGATCATCGGCATCTTCAGGTACACGGGCGAAGCCTACTTGCAGTTGTAAGTGCAGTAGGGTGTCTTCACCACATAGAGGATCATCCATCACTTGCTCAATTTTTTGTTGCCATTGCACCAGCTCGTTAAGTGTCGAACACTCAATCAGCATGGCGAATTCGTCACCATCTAAATGGAAGGTTTGGCTGGCACCGTTGAGCTTCAACAGGCGTTTACCTACTTCTTTAATCATCATATCGCCAATTTGGTAGCCAAGCGTGTCGTTGACTGTGCGTGTGCGACGAATATCCAGATGGAGTAGGCTAAAGAAAGTGTCTTTTTGCTGCAGCAGAGTGTCTAACGTTTCGAGTAGGGAGAAACGGTTTGGGAGATTGGTCAGGCTGTTATGCTTGAGCTGGTGGCTGATCTTTTGCTCTCGAACCAAGACCGCTTGTTGCATCTGATTAAACTCTTTTGCAAGCTGCCCCATCTCGTTCTTTTCACTGATATCTACACTACTGTCATAGTTTCCTCGCGCAATATATTGGGCTTGGCGTACTAGCTTTCTGACCGGTTGGGTGATGCTTCCTGCGAGGAGGTAGGCAGCTAACATGGTAATCGCTACCATACCGCCTTCAAGCGCTAATAGGTGCCACCAGTTCTCTTGTAGGGTTTCCAGTAAGTTAGAACGAGAGCCAAAAATCGTTACTTGCAGAGGACTCTTACTGACCATGCCTACTTCAATCTGGGTAGCGAAAAGGTGGTCTGGTACCCGATTTTCAATAACAGCTAAACCCTGCTGGCTCGGTGCTTGAGGATGGCTTGTCGGGATTGCAGCAGCAATAGCGCGCCATTGGCTATCTTCCTGCTGCAGCATAAATTCGATACTCAGCCCTGTAATATCAGCAAAGTTTTGCGCTAGGGTGGTATTGATCTGATAGCCATAGCCGATCCAGCCGACGATCTGTTGTCCACTTTTTAACGGTGCAAAACTGAGTTGGTATAACTCGTTTTCTTGCTGGTACAGTTTGGTAAACGTGCCTTCTACGCCAAACCATTGTGGCGAAGGGAACGGTTGGCCTTGTTCGGGGCCTAAACGGATTTTTTCATTTGGATTGCGGCGAATAAGCTGCCCGATAATCGAGAACTCTTGGTCGACAGCGATCGCTATATCGGCATCAATACGCTTGCGGTGGTTATTCAATGCAATCAGAAAACTGCGTTGGTCAGCCCCAAATACCTCTTTCAAACCAAAATCTTTAGCCGCCGTTTCTGCGAAGGCTTGGAGATAGTAGTTTCGTTGTTGATATAAGGTGTCAAAAACGGAGACAGCGGCATTGAGCCGAGATTGGATCTGGACATCGCCTTGCTTATTATTGGCGTCGTAAACCATCCACAGCGATGCTGCTTGAGCCACCATTAATAAGGCGACAAAGAATATAAATATTTTGGTCTTTAAACTGCCCATGGTCAGTTCATCCAATTATTAGTATTCATCCAAAAATTCGAAGTCTTCTTCGTCAGCCTTTGGCTGTACTTCGTAGAAGGTTTCGCTTAATTGCCAGGTCAGTGATTGGTCTTGGCTAATGTCCACTATCTGGGTTAATCGATTATTTTCCGCTTTTAACTGCGGATGCCATAAGGTTAGGCGATATTTACCCAAGTGGTGAAGATCGAATGAAACAGAGCCGTTTTTAGTCGTTTTGGCAAAATAAGGTGTATCGACGATCAGTATAAAACCGCTCATCCAATCATGGATGTTACAACCCATAGCGACTGTTTCAGTGGATGAGTCGGGCTCAAACGCCTCTAGGGCCTTGGATTCGCCTGATTTCAGTTTAAAGGAAAAACGGTTTGGGCCGGAGATCGAGTAAATATGGTGGGTAAAGTCATCTTTATTGCTGAACTGTACCTCATCTTGGCGCTGCATCACCGTAATATGTGGTGCAAATGCGCGATCTTTTTGTGTGATCTCGATTTTTTTACGTTCGATCTTGGGGGCAGGCTGATCCAAAGGTTCTGCATAGATTACGATGGAATCCACTCCTGATTTATCTGGGTTGAGAACCGTTACGTCCAATATGGCAGCGCTAGTTTGAGTGGCTATTAAGATGGCAAAGCTAGCTGCGATGGTGCGTATATACACTGCGATTCTCCAAAATGGGTTCCGTTTCCTTAAGAATGACTCATTTGAGAAAAATAGGTTCCTTGATTCTTTATTACGCACTCAAAAAATTACATCTAATGGATAGGAAGGTAATATTTTTGTAGTAAATGTCCTTTCAAAATGTCGGATCAATTCTGGACGGTTTTGCACTAACTCGGTGTTAGGTTTCTCTTGTTTGCTGCACTGCGATAAAGCAGGTGCTAAATTAGACGATTTAAAAATGTGCAAATTAAACATTTTTATCGGTTTTTGAGCCGAATTTGCCGAAATTACGCTTATTGGCATAGGCATTGCTCCAGCACTCGCAGTCATTTTGTGAGTTAGGAGTAAACAATGAAACAACTGCCCTCTAAGTTGTTGTTAGCTACGGCTATCGCAGCTATTTCTACCCCTTCAGCCTATGCCGCTGAGTCTATTGCCGAAGCGTTTCAGAATGGTGAAACCTCAGTTAGCTTCCGTCTTCGTTATGAAGATGTTGAAGATGATTCTGCTGCTGAGGATGCAAATGCTCTGACGTTAAAGTCTCGATTAACCTTTAAAACAGATGAATTCAAATCTGTATCTGCATTGGTTGAAGTCGATGACGTAACTGAACTGGACGATGTCGAGTACAATGACGGCGTTAACGGCATGGGAACGAAAACAAAAATCGTTGACCCTGAAGGCACAGAAGTAAACCAAGCGTATTTAGCATTTACCGGTCTATCTGATACCACTGTAAAGGTTGGTCGCCAGCGTATCCTTCTAGATAACCAGCGTTTTGTTGGTGGTGTAGGTTTCCGTCAGAACGAGCAGACTTACGATTCCCTGTCGGTTAAGAACAGTTCTCTAACTGATACAGATGTGTTTTACGCTTACATCAATGATGTCCATGGCATTACAGGGTCCGATAGCAAACATAAGACACACTTACTCAACGTAAAATATAAAGGTCTGCCATTTGGTGCGTTAACAGGTTACTACTACAACTTTGAGGAAGATAAAGTAGATGGCTATGACCTAGATACTTACGGTGTCCGTCTTAGCGGTTCTCAAGATGCGGGTAATACCAAGCTGCTTTATACCGCAGAATATGCCACTCAGGATCAAAACAATGGTTCGAAGCCGGATTACTACTTGCTTGAAGGTGGCGTGAAGGTTTCTGGTGTAACTGCCAAGCTGGGCTTTGAAGTTCTTGAAAGTGACAATGATAAAGGCTTCAACACACCACTAGCGACTAAGCATAAGTTCCAAGGTTGGGCTGATCAGTTCTTAGCGACACCAACAGATGGTATTGAAGATCTATATGTCAGTGTCGGTACTAAGTTAGCAGGTGTTAAGCTGCTTGCGGTTTACCACGACTATGAAGCAGAAGATAGCGGTGCTGATTTAGGTTCAGAGTTGGGCTTCCTTGCAGCTAAAAAGTTTGGCAAAAATTACGGCCTAAGTCTGAAATATGCTGACTATGATGCAGGCGATACCAAAGATGATAAGAGTAAATTGTGGCTAACAGCTACAGCTAAATTCTAAAGCTGTATTTCAGCTGCCCGAGTAGTGACGGGTGAGAAGAGATAGGGCGATCCCCTCTCGCGCTATCAAAAAAGAAGCCGCCATATTGGCGGCTTCTTTTATTGTATTGAAGTGATAGTTTTTTACAGTTTGAACTTCTGTACCATAACCTCTAGCTGTCCTGCGAGCGTATTCAGTTCATGGGCAACTTGGTTCAGTTTACCGGCACGAGATGAAGTGTGCTCAGCAGTCTGAGCGATTTCATGTACGCTGGATTCAACGCTACTAGCCATCTCCGTCTGCTCTTTTACCGATGATGAAACCATATGGTTCATATCGTTAATCGCACGAACCTCTTCGGCAATTTTGATCAGCGCATCCGATGTTTCCTGTACTTTAGCGACACCAGCTTCTGCACTTGCATGAGCCTGATCCATAACGGATACCGCATCACGCGCATCGTTTTGCAGCTCTTCGATAATCGCGTTGATCTCTTCAGTCGAGTTACGAGTTTTACTTGCCAGGGTACGGACTTCGTCCGCTACCACTGCGAAGCCTCGACCTTGCTCTCCGGCACGGGCCGCCTCGATTGCAGCATTAAGCGCTAACAGGTTGGTTTGCTCAGCAATTTTCTGAATAACTTCTAATACGGTACCGACACTTTGGCTTTGTTCATCCAGTTTGTTGATAACGCTCAGTGCACGGTCAATATTGCTCTTCAGGGAATCAATGGCATTGATCGCTTGCTGAGTAATTTGGGTGCCTTCCTGGCTTTGTTCAAGGGCAAGATCAGATGCTGATACCGTATTTTCAGCACTGGCTTCAACGCTCTTAGTGGCTGCTTCCATCTGCTCCATAGCAGAAGCGACAGCACTGGTTTGTATCTGTTGATTATTAACCGCGCTATTTGCCATATCAGCGATGTCATTAATAGAAGTACTGGAGGTACTCAATTGATGAACGGTAGAGCTCACTTTGCTGAGGCTGGAGTGGAAATCTTCCAGCATAGTGTTCAGTGATGTCGACATCGTGCCGATTTCATCTTTGGAATTCACATCTATACGAAGTTTAAGATCAGAATTTTTATGAATGGTGTTGATCGTTTTACCCATACGTTTAACTGGACGTACCACTAGGTGTCCTAGCAACAAGCTAATTAGTATTAAGCCGATAATAAACAGCACTAGCTCGGTTAATGCTACGCTGATCAAGTTAGCACGAATGGTGTTATCAAGATTTTCAAAAGAGTAGGTGACACGTACAGCACCTAATACATCACCTTCAGCGGTTTGGTGGCACAGTAAGCAATTAGTACCTTTATAGTCAGGCAGTGCTTTCATTGGCGTGACAACAGTTAGGCGGTGGCCTTTTTCATCATCAATCTCTTCAATAACCTGTTCACCTTGCATCGCGCGTTTATCTAGATCATCAACAACTTTGGAGTCTGCGGTGCCGGGCCCATAAACTTTAGAGATACTGTCGGCACGGATGATACGAGCTTCTAATACGTCTGGGTTAGCAAGGATCTTTTTCTGTAAGGTTTCGCGGTTAGACATAGCGCCGCTCAGCATCAGAATATTGATACTGTCAAAGTAGGAATCAGCCGTTTCAGTGGTTGTACGTTGTACAACTTCAGAAACTAATTGTGTTTCACTACGGTAAATCGCGGTTAGAGAGCTAACCAGGATAATCAGGAACACTACTGCTAGAGAAATGTTTACCTTTGTTTGAATTGATAGGCCATCCAATTTCACACTTCAGCTCCCGTCATTAGTGACGTCATTTTTATAATAGTGGTTAGCATAGTCAGTAACTCATCATAAGGCGAAGCTGATATTACACACAAGCCTAAGGTGCTTTGTTCTTTCGATGTAGATCAATAAAACGCTATTTTTGGATGCTGGTTCAATAAATAAAACAGAGATGGATGGGAGTTCACTTATTTAAAAATGATAAATGGGTGGGTTTCCGCCAATTTTTCTGGCCGCTTTAATCTCATCTTAAAACACGTGTTTAACCTGTGTCTCAATGTTTATAGGCGCTACAGGGCTTTAGGAAAAATATTTTTAACAGTTGGCCCTAACTTTGCTCCTAGTGTCATGAGTTCAGAAAGTTCTGTGACGCCTAAAAACAGAAAGCGCTGAATTTCAAACAAAACAAACATAATTAAATTCAATTAAACAGGAGATGCACAATGCGTTTACTGACCGCTGCGGTAACTTCCCTTGCACTAACTCTAGGAGCACAAGCTGCTGTTGCAGCCCCAGTAGAAATTAAGTTTTCTCACGTGGTTGCTGAAAACACACCAAAAGGCCAGATGGCTCTTAAATTCAAAGAGCTAGTAGATGAGCGTCTAGCTGGCAAAGTTGAAGTTAAAGTATTCCCTAACTCTCAGCTATTTGGTGATAACAAAGTTTTGGAAGCGATGTTGCTAGGCGATGTGCAGATGGCTGCGCCTTCTCTATCTAAATTCCAGAAGTTCACTAAAAAGCTTCAGATCTTCGATCTGCCTTTCCTGTTTAAAGATATGGCTGCTGTAGAAAAATTCCAGAACAGCCCTGATGGTCAAAAACTACTAGGTTCTCTTCAGAGCAAAGGTCTAGTGGGCCTAGGTTACCTACACAATGGTATGAAGCAGCTTTCTGCAAGCCAAGAGCTGAAAGTACCAGCTGATGCTCAAGGTAAAAAATTCCGTATCATGACATCTGACGTACTACAGGCTCAGTTTGAAGCTGTAGACGCTGTTCCACTGAAAAAGCCTTTCTCTGAAGTATTCACACTTCTACAGACTAAAGCGATCGATGGTCAGGAGAACACTTGGTCAAACATCTACTCTAAGAAGTTCTTCGAAGTTCAGCCTTTCATCACTGAATCTAACCACGGTGTACTGGACTACCTAGTAGTAACTTCTGCTGAGTTCTGGATGGGTCTTGATGCAGATCTGAAAGTTGAAGTTAAGAAAGCTCTAGACGAAGCGATCAAGCACGGTAATGGCATCGCTGCTGAAAAAGCTGCGTCTGATAAGCAGAAAATCATCGATTCTAAGCGCTCTCAAGTTGTGAGCCTAACTGACGCAGAGCGTGCTCAGTGGGTTGAAGCAATGAAGCCTGTATGGAAGCAGTTTGAAGATGAGATCGGTGCTGATCTGATCAAAGCTGCTGAAGCAAGCAACTAATATCACGTCACTTAACCGGGTGGGCTTTGCCCGCTCGGTTATGTTCAGAGGAGAACGATTAACGGCGTTAGCCGTAGGTTGTCCTGTGAATATCTCCTTTTGAAAAAACCTATTAACGACGTGAGTCGCTAGGGGAGCTGTATATGGTTCGTAATCTTGTAACAAAATTGGAAGAGGGCTTTTTATCCCTGCTTCTAGTTTCAATGACATTACTGGTATTTGCTGAAGTGGTAGCGCGCTTTGGTTTTAACGCCGGTATCCATTGGGCACAGGAAGTGACCCTTTTACTCGCTGCATGGTTTGTACTCTTTGGTGCTTCTTATGGTGTCAAAGTAGGTGCGCATATCGGCGTGGATGTTTTTGTAAAACTGATGCCTGAAAACACGCATCGTTTAGTCACTTTGGTTGCTGTTGGCCTGTGCTTGGTTTACTGCGGACTGTTCTTGTATGGCTCTTGGATCTACATCAGCAAGATGAAGATGATCGGTATCGAGCTGGAAGATCTTCCGGTACCGAAATGGATCCCAATGAGTATTTTGGTGATCGGTTTTGTTCTATTGATCATTCGCTTCTTAGAGCTGGGCTGGAAAGTTCTAACTAAAGAAGCTGATGGCTTCCACTTTGCAGATGAAGCAGAAGAGTCAATGGAGATCGCTAACGAGTTGAAAGACACAGCACTAGGCGATCCTAATGACAGCCAAAATCAAAAAAAGCAGGAGGATAAATAAATGACTATTGCTGTACTGTTTATCACTCTGTTTGGGTGCATGATCATCGGTATGCCGATTGCTATCGCATTGGGCCTATCTTCTGTAACCACTATTTTGTTGTTCTCAAATGACTCGCTGGCATCGATTGCATTGAAACTGTTTGAGGCGACTTCAGAACATTACACGCTACTAGCGATCCCGTTCTTCATTCTGTCCTCTGCGTTCTTGTCTACCGGGGGGGTAGCAAAACGTTTGATTAACTTCGCGGTTGATACCGTGGGGCATATCCGAGGCGGTCTGGCAATGGCGTCGGTAATGGCGTGTATGTTATTTGCTGCGGTATCTGGTTCATCTCCAGCAACAGTAGCAGCGATCGGTACTATCTGTATCGCGGGTATGGTGCGCTCTGGTTACCCACAATCTTTCGCTGCAGGTGTAATCGCGAATGCGGGCACTTTGGGTATCTTGATCCCACCGTCTATCGTAATGTTGGTATACGCTGCAGCGACAGAAGTTTCGGCTTCACGTATGTTTATGGCGGGTTTCATCCCGGGCCTAATGATGGGTCTGATCCTAATGATCGCTATCTACATCGTTGCGCGTGTTAAAGGTCTCCCATCTCAGCCGTTCCCAGGTTTCCGCGCGTTGGCTAAGTCTGGCCTAATCGCGATGGGTGGTTTGATGCTGATCTTCATCGTACTAGGTTCTATCTACGGTGGTGTGGCATCGCCAACGGAAGCGGCGGCAGTAGCTGCAGTATACGGCTATTTTATTGCGGTAATGGGTTACCGTGATATTGGCCCGATGAAAGGTGTGCCATGGAAGAAAGATGGCGAGAACCTTATCACTGCTGCTATTCGTAATGCGCTACAAATGCTTTGGGCGCTACCAAAATCTGTTAACGATCCAGAAGTACGTAAAGTACTGATCGATGCGTCTAAAGTGTCCATGATGCTGCTATTCATCATTGCTAACGCAATGCTGTTTGCACACGTTCTTACGACAGAGCGTATTCCACACACGATTGCAGAGCAGATCCTAGCTTGGGGTCTACCAGCGTGGGGCTTCCTGATCGTAGTAAACATCTTGCTACTGATTGCGGGTAACTTCATGGAGCCATCAGCGATCCTATTGATCATGGCGCCGATCCTGTTCCCAATCGCAACGCAGCTAGGTATCGACCCAATTCACCTAGGTATCATCATGGTTGTAAACATGGAGATCGGGATGCTCACCCCACCGGTGGGACTCAACCTCTTTGTAACCGCCGGGATAACCGGGCAGAACATGGTCTGGGTTATCAAGGCCTGCCTACCATGGCTATGCCTACTGTTAGGCTTCTTAATGCTTATCACTTATGTGCCGCAGATCTCTCTATTCCTACCGGAATATATAGATCACTTGAAAGGCTATTAAGTTTTACCGAATCAACCTCACTCAAGGGGGGAGCTTCTCCCCCGTTTAAACTGTTGATTAGTGCTTTAACCACCGCTCGCGGTGGTTTTTTTTGTCTTAAATTTGGGCTCTATCGCTGGCGAGGGTATAATCGCCGCATCTAATGCATTGGTTACAAAAGAGACAGATAGAGTGATTGGTTATATAGCAGCGCTATGGGGTATCAGCGGTATTTTCCTGTTAATAGGCAGCGCGATCTATCGTCTTAGCGATATAGGTCTACAAACCTTTAACTATGATCTCTCTTGGTATCACTGGGCGGCATTAGCATTTAGCGTGATCTTTATGGGTTTTGCCGAAGGCTATCGCGGCTTTCAACAAGCGTGGTCACCGCGTGTGGCGGCTCGTATTCTGTATCTTTCTCAGAATGTCTCTCCGGTCCGTTTTGTCTTTGCGCCCCTGTTTTGCATGGGGTTCTTCTCGATCGTTCGTAAACGTATGATCGTTACCTACTGCTTAACGCTGGGCATCATCTCTATGGTCTTGCTAGTGCATCAACTAGAGCAGCCATGGCGCGGCATTGTTGACCTTGGCGTAGTTACTGGTCTGATCTGGGGCCTAACTTCACTGCTGCTTTTTTCTATCAAAGCGTTCTTTAGCGAAGGGTTTGAGCACTCGCCAGAGATGCCTTAAAGCGACTAGCCTGTTGCTAGATGTTGCGCTTGTTAGTGGCTAGGAGGGAATCATGGCTGATGGCTTTGTCTTGGATTTTACAGTTTATTCAGCAGGCCCAACCATTTCCTGCTTCTTATCCACGCGTTTAGCCAGTCTTCATCAAGCACAACTGCCGCAGCTATTCGCTGAGGGTTTTATATCTGTAGATGGCCAGATTGCTTCTGCAAACCATGTCTTAGCAGTAGGGCAGAAGGTAGCTGTATCACTATCGGATCATTATGAAGAGCCTGTTGATACCCACTGGCGAAAGCTTTGGGAAGACGACGAAATTCTAGCTGTATTTAAGCCCCATCTGCTGCCAGTGAGCCGTACCACTCGAAATTTATATTACACGTTAATCTCTCTTGTTCGTCGTCAGACAGCCTATGAGGATGCGCACCTATTGCATCGTCTTGATACCGAGACCGCAGGCATCATTCTACTAGCCAAAAACAAAGTGGCGGATAAAAAGTGGAAGCCGCGTTTAGATAAATTGATCAGCAAAAAAATCTATCACGCTTGGGTAGAGGGCATTCCTGAATGGGATGAACTCAGCTACGAATGTGAGCTATCGGAAAAAGTTGGTAGTCCGATTCGCAGTCAGATGTATGTGGTGGACCAAGCCGAATCAGACTTGTACCCCAAGCCTAAACAGAGCCAAACCTTGTTTCGGGTCTTGCGAAAGGAAGAGGGTAAAAGCTTAATTGAATGCGAGCTAATGACTGGAAGGAAACACCAGATTAGGGCGCATTTAGCACATCTAGACCACCCGATTATTGGCGATAAGATCTATTCCAAAGGTGGTCAGTATTACTTGAAACGGTTGGGCAAAGAGTTAGGGAACGCAGATTTTGCAGAGTTAGGTTCTGAGTATCAGAGGCTGACTGCGGTAAGGGTGGACATTAACCCTGATGACCAGTCAGTGATCATCAGGGTTGATAGCAGGGATTAACCTAAGAACAGCTTATAAGCTGTGTTATCAGTCTCTTCCCAGTAGTTGTAGCCGATCTCTTCCAAGAAAGTGCCAACTTGATCACGTTCAGCTTCAGGCACTTGCATACCTACCAATACGCGACCATATGCGGCACCGTGGTTACGGTAGTGGAACATTGAGATGTTCCATTTCCCACCCAATTTCTTTAGGAAGTTCATCAGTGCGCCTGGGCGCTCTGGGAATTCAAAGCGGTAGATCACTTCGTTTTCCAGCGTTGCTGGCGCATGCCCACCGACCATATAACGGACGTGGATTTTAGCAATTTCGTTTTCGCTTAGATCTTCAACTTCGTATTCTTTGTCACGTAGCTCGCTGACCACTTCTTCGCGGCCATCACCACCGGCTTTTAGCTGAATACCTGCAAAGACGATAGCGTTGCTATCATCGCTATAACGGTAGTTAAATTCAGTGATATTGCGGTTGCCTAACGCTGAGCAGAACTTCTTAAAGCTACCCGGTTTCTCAGGGATACGTGCGGCGATAATCGCTTCACGTTGTTCACCCAGTTCGGAACGTTCAGCGATATGGCGTAAACGGTCGAAGTTTACGTTGGCGCCAGAGTCGATTGCGATAAGTGTCTTATCACTGATCTCTTCACGAGCAACATACTTTTTCATACCGGCAACACCTAGCGCTCCTGCAGGTTCGCAGATAGAGCGAGTGTCGTCGTAGATATCTTTAATCGCAGCGCAGATCTCATCCGTCGATACAGTGATGACATCATCAACGTATTTCTTCGCTACTTCAAAAGTGTTTTCGCCGATGATTGCTACAGCAACACCGTCGGCAAAGATGCCAACCTGATCCAAAGTTACACGTTTACCCGCATCCAACGCCGCTTTTAGGCAGGCAGAATCTTCGGATTCTACGCCGATAACCTTAGTTTCTGGGCGAAGGTATTTAACGTACGCCGCAATACCTGCAACGAGACCGCCACCACCAACAGGGACAAAGATCGCTTCGATTGGGCCGGATTCCTGACGTAGGATTTCCATTGCAACCGTGCCTTGACCCGCGATGACATCGGGATCATCAAAGGGGTGAACGTAAGTCATGCCCTTTTCTTCAACCAGCTTCTGAGCGTGAGCCGCTGCATCGTCGTAAGCATCGCCGTGAAGTACCACTTTGCCGCCAAGACGACGTACGTTGTTCACTTTTACGTCCGGCGTAGTTTTTGGCATGACGATGGTCGCTTTAACACCTAAGTGTTTCGCGGACATTGCTAAGCCTTGAGCGTGGTTACCCGCGGAAGCTGCAACAACACCACAAGCGCGTTCTTCCTCGGTGAGCTGCGATAGTTTGTTATAAGCGCCGCGCAGCTTGAAGGAGAACACAGGCTGTTCATCTTCACGCTTTAGCATAATTCGGTTATTCAGACGCTCAGAAAGACCTTTTGCTTCATCCAGTGGAGTTTCGATCGCCACGTCGTAAACGCGGGCCTCGAGGATTTTTTTGATATATCTATCTGGCATGATATTTCGCCTAATGTTTCGTCTGAATAAAAGTAAGCGGGAAATGGTAAAGGGAAACGCCCTGTTACGTCTACAATAGGTCACTAAAGCTGCGTATAATTTAGCGTAATTCTTACATATTTTAGTGAAAACCCCGGTTGTTTTCCGACATGCATAAAACAGGTGCCTAACATGACCCAGGACGAGATGAAAAAAGCAGTTGCTGAAGCTGCTGTGGAGTACATCAAACCTAAACTAAATGAAGACAGTATTGTGGGTGTGGGCACAGGTTCTACTGCCAACTTCTTCATTGATGCTTTAGCTGAAATTAAGCACTTGTTCGAAGGTGCAGTAGCGAGCTCTGAAGCTACAGCTGAACGCTTAAAAGGCCACGGTATCGAAGTGTACGACATGAACTCTGTTGCTGAGATGGAAGTGTATGTTGATGGTGCTGACGAGTTCGACTCTGGTCTGAACCTTGTGAAAGGTGGTGGCGGTGCCCTAACGCGCGAAAAGATTGTAGCTGCGGTAGCAAAAGAGTTTGTTTGCATCGTAGATAGCACTAAGAAAGTCGATATTCTTGGCGAATTCCCACTACCTGTAGAAGTGATTCCAATGGCTCGCTCTCAAGTAGCGCGTGAGCTGGTAAAACTGGACGGCATGCCAGAGTGGCGCGAAGGTTTCACGACCGATAACGGTAATGTGATCTTAGACGTTCATGATATGGAGATCATGAACCCTAAACAGCTAGAAACTAAGCTAAACAATATCGTGGGTGTTGTAACTAACGGCTTGTTCGCCAACCGTGGTGCTGATGTTGTATTGATGGGCACACCTGAAGGTGTAGAGACTATCAAGCTTTAATGAAGAGGCTAGCGTCTAGTTGTTAGACGCAGCGCTTGCTAGAAAAAACCTGCCTACGGCAGGTTTTTTTGTTTAAGGATCTTTTCGCGTGGAGTGCTGAATATGCTGATAGCGGAAGGATAGACTTTGACCAAAACGCACGCCTTCAAACTCCCTCGCACAGACATTGGAAAAACCAGAAACCTCGCCCTTCAGGGTGCCATCTACATTTAAATGAATATCACGTAGATGTACTTCCTGCCCTTTAAATAACAAAGCGACTTCAATGGCCGTTCGCGCAATACGCTGTTCAGGGCTTTCCGTTTGTGCAGTGTTGGTGTTTGGTGGCGTAGGCCCTACTAAATCAAAGCCTAGGATATCGGCATCGGTGGTATTCATGGTGTTATATCTGGTTTATTTCTCTTGAGCGGCAAAGACTACCATTAACCATGAGATAGATGGAATTAAGCTGAGCGTTATTGGTCACAGGGCAAGAGTGTTCTTTTTATTCAGGTTAGTTGATGAAGCTATTACCCCTCTCAGATATACATCTAGAAATTATTACTGACGGCGAAGAACTACATATTCCTAATACGACTGTAGATATGATCCTGTTTTTAGGCGATATAGGTATGGGAGAGCAGGGGATATGTTGGGCAATTGAGCAATGTGAGCGCTTGAGTATAAAGGGGCTCTATGTGCCAGGGAATCACGAGTATTACGGCCATGACATAAATCAGCTTGATAAGAGGCTACGAACAGTCGCTGCTGGTACTTTGGTGAGTCTGCTCAATTGTGATGAGTTGATCGTGGGCAACTATCGCTTTTTAGGCTGCACTTTATGGAGTGATTTTTCCGCTTACGGAGATACTTCGAGTAACTTAGCGGTAGTGAAATCTCGTATTAAGGATTATCGAAAAATACATATATCGTCGAGCAATGCAGAAAAACGCTTTTTTACCCCCAAGGATGCGTTAGCAGTTCATCAAGCACATAAAGCTTGGTTGCTTGGAAAATTGGTGGAACCTTTTCACGGCAAAACGGTACTACTGACTCATCATGGAATATCGAGAGAGTGTCAGCATCCGCAATTTGCTGTAGATGAAGTTGCTGGAAGTTATTGGTCTGCACTTGAACCTCTGTTTAAAGGTAAAATAGAGTTGGCTTGTTTTGGACACACTCATGCCAACCTAGATCAACAGTCTAAGGCCGGATTTCGTATGGTTAGTAATCAGATGGGATATCGGCGGCGCTTATCTGATCCGCCTGAATGCTCTGATTTTACATTCAAGAAGGTCATAGATTTATAAAACGAAGGGTTAAATTATATGTAACCTGAAGGAGGCCTTATCGATGTTTATAAATCTTCAGAGGCTTACCGTTACGCTTGCCTAAATTCTCCACTACCCAGAGCTTTCCACAGTTCCCACATCTAAAGGTTGCAGAGTGATTTTCGATATCGGAAGATGCCATAGCTAGTTTTCCGTCTAGCTCCGAAATTTCGTGAATTGAGTTTACTGTATATAAGTCGTTTAGTTTGTCACAACAGTTCATAGGCAATGGATGCTGAGTGGTTTAGAAAAGCGGTGTAATACGCTCCGTTATTACACCCTACATAAACTGTTTCTGTTAGGCGAAGCCGTTCTAGCAAGCGCAGCGTCTAACCACAATCGACTAGCCGCTCAGATGTTACTCCACCAAAGCCCTGCATTTATACAAAACCGCACCTTGCCCCCAGTAAACACCGTTCTCGTCGATAACGTTCCAAACGATCGCCTCTTCAACCATAAAGCGGTTACCTTTAGCTGAGATACGTACGCCTTGGTAATCATCAATAAAGCCATGGTCGGTTACGGCTTTAAGTAAGCGGTTTCGTTCTTCTTGGGTTTGTGGTTCAGCGGTATAGCGTGATGGTAGTTTGATTAGCTCTTCCCATTGGATTTCGAACTGCTCCATACCTTTGGCGTTGGAGTAGTTAAGCAAGGGATCTTCATTAGCATTGTGGGAAAGTACGGGATGAGCTGCGTTATATAGTGCTTGAGCACGTTGATCACTGCTGGTGTCTGATGGAATCAGTGATTTTCCGGTAAGGCGTTCAAAGCTGCTTAATAGTCGCTCTGCTTGTTCTGCGGCGAAGTTGTTCTCGGAGCAAGGTTTGTTCATGGTGTTGGGGTCATCTGTGTCGTATAGATCTTATTGAACACTAATCTTGGGGATTTTTTGCCTTACTCGCAAGTCTCCGTTGTGATGGCGATTTCTAGTGCTTCAAAAAGTCGATAATTGGGCAGTCCGAGACAGTACCTTCCCCGCAGCAACTATTGGAGAGCTGCTCTAATGAGTGCTCGATCTTTTGTAGTTCGCTGATCTTGGTTTTGACTAACGCGATCTTATGTTCGACCTGCTGTTTTACCAGTGCAGAGCTGGTGGTCGGGTCGGTCTGTAGCGACAGGAGCTCGCTAATTTCTTGCAGCGAAAAGCCAAGGTCTTTGCAGCGATGGATAAAGTGTAGACGTTGCAGGATAGTTTCCGGGTAGACCCTATAACCGGAAGGAAGGCGGTCGGGTTCGGGGATAAGGCCGCGCTGTTCGTAATAACGAACGGTTTCTACGCTGATGCCGGATTGTTTTGCGACTTGTCCAATTTTGAGCTGTTTCATAGTTCCTGTTTAACACAGCAACCGAAACAGCTCAAACAGGCTGAGGCGATTACAGAGTAACGCGGCTCAGTGCGATGCTAGCAGGCATAGTGATCCACGCCATAGCGATCAAGTTAATGATGATCCAGGAGAAACCTGAAGAATCGCGGAAGTTTTCGTCATGATCTGCCATCGAAGTCACCCTAATGTCAGGCATGCGGATTTTGATCGATCATTGAAGTCACAGCATTTGACTTCACCTGCTGATGAGCCCTTAAGAGCTTCTGGTTCCAGGTTTATTGCAATCGATTTAAATCGCGCAAAAGTTTATGTGCATAGAACTGTCTTGTCGGAAGCGCTAAGGCTTCAAAAACGTGGGCGATTTTATCAAGAGTAGAAAGTTTTTAATAGCCAGAATAAATCGTCCTTAGGGACTGTAATAGCGTCAAGGTATCATTACAAACTGTAGGGACTTTTCGGTCGGTTTCAATTTTTCACTAAACTTATGCTGTTTTTTGAGTTTCTATCCTAAAGATTCGCTTTCTATTCATGAAACTGGATTATGATAGAGAGGTTATTAGCTCGTCTGGCGAAAAGGGACTATGTTGCGTTTTCTTCTGGTTGTTATCGTTTTGGTTGCTCTGTTACTACATAACTTGCCTCTATTGGTGCGAGATCAGGTGGTGCTGTGGTTACTGAACAATGGTGCGGATAAAGCTCAGTTATCAGCTTTAGAAGTAGAGTGGTTTGAAGGCCGTATCAATATTAAAGGTCTTAAAGCGGAAGCTGCAGAAAAGCCGCCTCTGCAGGTAGATAGTCTCTCGGTTGATCTGGATTATGAGCAGCTTCAGCAAGAACGTATCTTAATTTCTGATCTGAGCCTTGCTGGCATTAATTTAGGTGTTCGTCAGAAAGAGCAGGCACTTTGGCTAGGTCCAATCGATCTGAACCAATTTAAGTCCGAAGAAGTAGAGGTTGAGGAAAAGCCAGAAGAGCCTCCTTCAAATTGGAGCTTTGGTTTAGCGCAGTTAAATCTTCAAGCGATCAACTGGCAAGCAGAGTTAGATGACCAGACGCATAAGCTGCAATTGAAAACAGGACGTATCGCCGACTTCTACCTTTGGGATCAGGATCAGCCGGTTGCCTTGGATCTTGATGGCTCTTTAAACGGTGCGCCAATCGTATTGCAGTCCCAGTCCAAGCCTCTTCCTGAAGAGAAGAGTTCTGAGATCAAAGTTAAGTTAAATAACTTCCCTATCCACAGTGTCACGGCAGTATTTATGCCTGAACTTCGTGGCCATCTGGATATGGATCTCGATCTAAATGTACGCACAAACCTGACTAATCAGTTATTACAGGTAAAACAAAAAGGCAGCGTTAAGTTACGTGGTTTGAAGTTCCGCCAAGATAATATGGCGCTAAAACAAAACTCACTAGCTTGGAAAGGTGATGTTGATTTGGGCGTTTTAGCGGGTGAACTAAAACAGCTAAAAACTGCAGGCCAAATCAAAGTGGCAGGTTTGCAGCTTGATCAAGGCGGGCAAACGGTCAATTTAAAAGGGGCCGATTTGGTCTCTGCAGTCGAGATGGAAGGGCTGCAAAAACTGACCCTTAAGGATCTGGTTTTAAAAGCGGAAGGCATTGCGCTGAATCAAGCGGGGCAGACTATCAATATCAATGGTGTATTGGCGCGCGGTGCTGTGCAGACTGCTGATATGAAAAACTGGCAGGCTAATATCCCTACAGTTGCTCTGCAAAACTTTGCTTTGTCTAAAGGGCAGCAGGAACTGATTAGTCTGGCTACTTTGCGCTTAACTCAGGCACAACTACGAGACGTTAACGATATCAGTCTAGGTAAGCTTGAAACCGAGAAACTCAACGTTCAGGGTAATGGCGGGGTATTTACCCAGTGGGGAGCAATCACGGCCGATGATATTAAGTTTAAACAGCAAAGCGAACTGAGTATTAACTCTGTGCAGTTGAGTGATAGCAAAACGCGGGTGCTGTTGTCATCTAAGCGTCAGTTGACTGATCTGGATTGGTTATTAGCTCAGCTATCTAGCGGTGAGGAAAAGGCTACCACATCAGCGAAAGAAGCCGAGAAACAAGCAAGCAAGCCAATCAGAGTTAAGCTGAACAAACTGCGTGTCAGTGGCAGCAATCCAATCCAAATTGTCGATGGTGGGGTTAAACCTGCTTTTAAAACCAATCTAACAATTCAGCGCCTCGCTTTGAGTAATCTAGATACCGGTTCCAAAGGTAAAACGGCGTTTGATCTGAAGGCTAAAAACAAGTTGTCCACCATTAATGCCAAGGGCGCTATTGAGCTATTTAGTGGTAATTTCGGTGGTCATTGGGATGCCAAAATTAAAGGCCTTGAACTTCCGCAAGTAAGTCCTTACTCGCTTGAATACACCGGTTATTACTTGCAGAGTGGTCAGCTTAGCTTAACCACAAAAGGCACTATTAAAGGTCGTAAACTCAAGGGTGATACCGATATTCGTTTGAACAAACTCGATGTTGAAGCGAGAAATAGTGAGCGTAGTGGCGAGTTTGATCAGAAGGTATCGATGCCTCTAGGAACGGCATTGATGATCCTGCAGGATAACGATGACAATATTGATTTAGAGATCCCAATTGATGGCTCTTTGGATGATCCTCAGTTTGGCTATCAGACCGTAATTAATAAGCTTGCGGGTAAAGGTTTGAAGAGTGCAGCCATGGGTTATCTAACCAAAGCACTACAGCCTTTCGGTACGTTGATTTCGATCGGCAAGATGGTGATGGATGCACAAGAGAAAGGCTCGTTCATTACTCTGCAACCGGTCTACTTCGACGTGGCGGGTGCCACGCTTAATTCTGAATCTTCAGCTTATCTGTCGAAATTGACCCAGATGATGCAGGAACGAAAGGGCATGCGGATGAATATCTGTGGCCTTGCTGTTGCTGAAGACCAGCCAGCTATATGGCAACAGATTTTGGCTGAAAATGCTAAGCGCAAAAAGCCTCTACCCGAGGAACAACTTCAGGCAGAAGTGACACCAAAGCTGCAGCAGTTAGCGCAAGACCGTAGCGATGTTGTGAAAGCTGCGTTGTCGAAAGATGGTATCGATATTGAGCGCCTGTTTAGCTGCTATCCAAAAGTGGATCTGAAACAAAAACTTAAACCGCAGGTAAGTTTAGGATTATAAAAAGCCAAAGGGATCTTTAGCTTTTGCACAAGCCGCCGACAGCTTAGGGTGAACAGGATCTGTTTTTTCGCGGGATTAACTCTCGAAAAGGCAAAACCCAAGCAATTGGGCGACGCAAAGTTACGGGTCCCTATGGGATGGCCGGACCGCCGACGATAAAAACTCTCGCTTCTGCTGAGGTTGTCGTTATGTTGTTTGCAAAACCACTATTCGGCTGTGTCGCAGGGATGGCTCTGGCGCTTGCATCTCATTCAGTGAGTGCAATGGATACTGCGCCCACACATCTACCCACGTCTTTACCTTCTTCAATTTTTACACAATTAGCTGCCCAAGATGATTGGCATTTTGGGCTCAAATCCCCCATCTTTTGCTTTAGTGGCCATTACTTCAGGTCCGTCACTTCTTCTGAACAGGATCAAAACAAGCTAGCCGCTAAACCTAATCGTAAAAGTCGTTTATACCTAGCCTTCTTAATGTTGGCGCGAAATAAAAAGTAGATTTTACAGGGTATAAACTCGTTGGCTGAATTTCGTGCCTTTTGCGCGAAATTCGCCCTTTCTCGCAACGAAATTCTGCAGCTGAACTAAACTCATGCAAGGATCTTTCGATTGCGAGGCGCTGGATGAGACGGCTTAAACAAGCGATATCAGGACGTCTGGGTAAACAGTTTGCGATACAGGTAATTTTATTTAGCTCCTGTTTTACGTTGATCACGACCAGCGTGCAGTTAGCGTTCGACTATCACGCTGATATCAGCCGCATTGAACAGCAATTTGTTGATATAGAAAGATCGCATGTCCCTCCTTTATCCCTTGGCTTATGGTCGATGGATGGCGCCCAGATTGGTGTGCATCTAGAAGGCTTACAGCAGCTGCCAGATATAGAGCATGTAGTGATCAGAGATGAACAAGGTGGCGTATGGGAGTTTGGCGATAAGATCTCTGATAACTCTCGAGAGCATGTTTACCCCCTAGAATTTTTGCGAGTAAACCAAGCCGATCCTATCTATCTTGGTGCGCTGGTAGTAACGGCCAGTATCGATAATGTTTATGAGAGGTTGATCAACCGAGCCAGCGTTATTCTGATTAGTAATGGTGTGAAAACCGCAATAGTTGCGGGTTTTATCATGCTATTGATGTGGTTGCGTGTGACCCGGCACTTAGGGACGGTGACTGAATATGTATCTAGGTGGGAATTAGAGGGCGAGAACAAACCACTGAAACTCTCCAAACCCCAAGATCAAGAAGATCCTGATGAATTTGATGTGGTCGCTGATGCTATCAATCGGATGCAGCAAGGATTAACTAAACAGTTCCATGATCTAAACAGCGCTGAGGCGGAACTTAAGGCCTTGCTTAGAGAGCGAAATCAACTTTTACAAAGCGAGAGGGAATACAAAGGCAAGCTAGAAGAGAAGGTCAAAGAGCGTACTCAAGAGCTGACCTTAAGTCAGCAAGCCCTAGAAAAGAGTCACAGTTACTTGCGCAATATTCTCGAAACTAGCCCGATCGCGGTGAGTGTATATAACCCTGTTGAGCATCAACTGAGTTACTCAAATCAGACCTGCGCCAATATGTTTGGTTTTAGTATCGAGTCTTGGCTACAGCATAATCCTGAAAACAGTTGGCTACATGATGAGGACCGAGAATTCTTTGCTCAAGAATATCGCAAGCATGGCCGCGTCAGCACCACTGAGGTTGAACTAGTGCGTAGGGATGGATCGGTGTTCTGGGCACTATTAACTTGGGAGCGGATCTTCTTTCAGGATGAACGCCAGATCCTGTTCTGGGTGGTAGATATCAGCGGTCAGAAAAAAGCCCAGCAGCAATTGGAGCAGGCCAAAGCTGAAGCCGAAGCGGCCACCAAATCCAAATCTGAATTTCTCGCCAATATGAGTCATGAGATCCGTACGCCGATGAATGCGGTGGTTGGGTTTAGTCATCTTGCTCTGCAAACGGAGCTAACCGATCAGCAGCATGATTACCTAAGAAAAATCCAAATGGCGGGGCATAACTTGCTCCGTGTGATTAACGATATTCTTGATCTGTCTAAGATCGAAGCGGGGCGGATGAGTGTCGAAACCATCGACTTCTCTTTGGACGATGTGCTGGAACATTTATGTGATTTACTGCGTCTTAAAGCTGAGGAAAAAGGCTTAGAGATCCTACTTTTTCACCCTTGGGAGCTTCCGCGTCAACTACGAGGCGATCCCTTACGCTTAGGGCAAGTGCTGACGAATCTTGTGGGCAATGCCATTAAGTTTACCGAGCAAGGCGAGATCTCAATCAAGGTGGAAGAAGTTTCGAGAGAGAGCGGTAAGGTGCGGTTGCAGTTTAGTGTGACTGACTCCGGTATTGGTTTATCTGTAGAGGAACAAGCAAGACTCTTTAAAAGCTTTGGTCAGGCGGATGCATCAACCACCCGTCGATATGGTGGTTCAGGTCTAGGCTTAGTGATCAGTAAACAACTAGTTGAGTTGATGGGTGGTGAAATCACGGTGAGTAGCGAAACGGGCCACGGCTCCTGCTTTGCGTTTACCAGTGAGTTTGAATTGGCTGAAATTGATCTCGCCACCGAAAACCCTGCTAAACGCCTGCAAGGCACCCGTGTTTTGATTGTGGATGACAGCTCTGCATCTCGTGATGTGCTGAGCTCGCTAGTGTGTAACTTCGGTATGTACGGTTATGCCTTAAGTTCGGGAGAAGAAGCGATTGCTGAACTGCAGCGGGTAAGTGACAGTGACGAACCTCCTTATGATCTCCTTCTGATCGATTGGCATATGCCGGGCTTGGACGGCTTTGAATGTGCAAAACAGATCAAAGCGTTGAACCCAAGCCAGCCGGTTCCCGCGGTCGTGATGGTTACCGCGCATCATCGGGAGGGGATTCTTCATCAAGCCTGTGCTGAGGATTTAGACGGCTTCCTGCTCAAGCCTGTGAGTCCATCTTTACTGCTCAGCGCGATAATGAAAGCGTTGAATATCAAAGCTGACCTAGGCGGACGGCAGCCAAAGGTTATTCCAACGCAAGCCGAAGCTGCCAAAGAGTTTAAGCATACCCATGTTTTGTTGGTGGAAGATAACCTGATTAATCAACAGATCGCCACTGAGATGCTTACAGGCTTAGGTCTAGAGGTTAGTGTGGCGGGCAATGGTGTGGAGGCGATAGAGCAAGCGCAAGAAACACCATTTGATTTGGTGTTGATGGATATCCAAATGCCAGTAATGGATGGTCTGGAGGCTACGCAGAGGTTGAGAGAGATTGCGGATTACCAAAGCGTTCCGATTATTGCGATGACCGCCAATGCGATGCAGGAGGATATCGAGCGCACCGAAGCGGTCGGGATGAATGCGCATATCACTAAGCCTATACAGCCGCAGGTGCTATTAGAAACCTTAGCGCAGTGGATCACGCCGAAGATCGTGCATCATTCCTCAACCAGTCCGATACCAACAATCGAGGGCCTTAACTGTGAAGAAGCAGTGGCTCGGGTTAATGGTAATCTTGGCCTCTATCACAAACTCTTAAAGCAGTTTGCCGAGGAGCAGGGTGAAACGTTCACTGAGGTACAGTCTCTTTGGCAGCATCAAAAATTCGTTGAGGCGGCTGATCGGGTACATACCTTTGCTGGGTTAGTGGGGAATTTGGGAGGCACCGAGTTATTTAGTCTTGCTCAGCAATTGGAAGTAGGTTTGCGAGGTGAAAACCCTGAAAGTGAAAAAGAGCGAATTGCTGAATGTCTCGTACAAGCCCAACAGCTCAGCAGTGCCATATCGGCATTTGTTACTTCTGACGTTGCTTTAGGGCCCAAAGAGGCAACTTCGCTACAACCGTCTATAACTAATAAAGGCGATTCCTCTTTTATGGCGGCTTTGGATGAGATTACAGAGCTTCTCAAAGAGGGTAACAGTCGGGCGACCTCTACAGTGTCAGAGTTAATTTATAATAGCCCGGATGATTATAAAACGGAGTTACAGGCACTATTAATCGCCGCGGAAGAATTTGAATTTGAGCAGGCCCTTAAGGAGTTAGAGCAGCTAAGGACTCGTGTTCATAGTTAAGTAAAGGAGTCTCTTGTGGATAAGGTGAAGGGGCATGTACTGGTAGTCGATGATGAAGCGGTTAACTGCAATGTGTTGGTTTCGCTGTTGAGTGATTACAAAGTTATTGTTGCGAAAAGCGGCGCTAAGGCGATTGAACGTGCCCGTGAAAACCCACCTGATCTGATTCTGCTTGATGTTGTTATGCCCGATATGAACGGCTATGAAGTCTGTTCGCAATTAAAAGCTGAAGAACTTACCTGCAATATCCCGATTATTTTTGTCACCGTTAAATCCACTATTGAAGAGGAAACCCAAGGCCTAGAACTTGGGGCGGTGGATTACATATCTAAACCTTTTAGTCCCGCAATCGTTCAAGCGCGAGTAAATAACCATATACAGTTGAAGCAACAGCGTGACATGTTAGAAGCATTGAATGTCACCGATAGTTTGACCGGTATTGCCAATCGTCGGTTGTTTGATCAGGCATTAAATCAGCATTGGCAGGCCTCGATTCGGACTTTTAGTCCTCTCGCGTTGTTAATGATCGATATTGATCACTTTAAACAGTACAACGATCACTATGGTCACCAAGCGGGTGATGATTGCCTGATACAGGTGGCGCAAACCATCGATCAACAGTGTGATCGAGATTTGGATAAAGCATGTCGTTATGGGGGGGAAGAGTTCGCCGTGATCTTGCCCTATACCGATCTGGCGGGCGGGAAGAAAATCGCTGAAAAAATGCTTAGCGCTGTACGTGAACTACAGATCCCGCATGCGCAATCAAGCAGTGCCGAGATCGTTACGGTCAGTATCGGACTGGCTGTGATTGAAGCAGGTCCCAATGCCGAGTTAGAACGTTTGGTAGAAACCGCTGATCAAGCACTGTATACCGCTAAAAAAAGCGGGCGAAATCGCTGTCATTATCAGGATCTGCCCGCTGCTCATTTTGTTCAGCGTGAAGCTAGTGTTTGATAGCTTTGGCTTAAGCTCTGCTGACGATGGCTAAAGTGCCCTATTAGAATAAATAGCCCGCTGCTGAGTATCGGTAATAGACACCAGAGTATCGGATGCAAAACCGGTGATAGATTCAACAATTGCTGGTGGATCGGCCACAAACTTGCCTCGGAAATGATGACTGCCAGTACACCACTGATCCCGCCAATCAATCCCATCTCTAAACGATCAAGTTGTTTACACTGCTTCTGGCTCGCGCCTAAGGTAAGCAGAAGTGCGTTTTCATGACGACGCTGTTCAAGTTCTTGGGTCAGCGTTACATAAAGTAAAACTAAACCTGATGCTGTTGTTAGCAACATCAGTAAGCTTGAGAGCAGGGAGAGCTTGCTCAGTAATGTTTGCAGCTGCGACAGAATCTGCCGAACATCGATCAGGGTCAGAGTCGGGAACTGTTGTAGCAGAGAGCGGCTAACCTCTGCGCTTTTATCACCTAGATAAAAACTGGTTAGATAGCTAGGCGAGTACGGATCCAAGATGTCGGGGCTGAATATATAGTAAAAGTTGGGCTGGAATGAGTCCCATCTTACAGAACGTATACTAGTGATCTCGGCGCTGGCTTCGCGGCCGGCGATATCAAAAGTGACGGTATCGCCGAGTGTTAAGCCCAGTTCAGATGCGAGCTTTTGTTCAATAGAGACGCTTTGTGAGCTGTTCCACTGTCCTGATATCAGCTTGTTATGCGCGGGGAATTGTTCCGTGGCTGTAAGGTTCAACTCACGTTTTAGCGAAGGCTGTTCTAACTGTTCAGGCGTGAGAGCCTCTGCTAAAGGTTGGCCATTAACCTTACTTAATCGACCACGATAGATCGGCCAGAGCTGATTATCGATCTGCTGTGCTGTTAACAAGGTTTCAACTTCAGGTTTCTCCCAGTCTTGAATATTGATTAGGAAATGGTCCGGCGTGTTTTCGGGTAACTGTTCTTGCCAGCGGCTAAGTAGATCATTCAGAGCAACTAAGTTGATGCTCAACAATGCAAATAACAGGCAGATTACCGGTATTTGGATCCGATACCAGCGCTGCTGTTGCTGCATGCGGCTGGCCAACATCTGCCCTAGCGGATGATGCTTAGATAACCTCTGCGAACTCCATTGCGCGATAAAAGCACCGAGCCAACCCAGCAGGCTACCTAGGATAAGCAAGCTTAGAGTAAGACTGAGCGTGAGCCAAAGGCTATTTAAGTAACTGCTAGTAAATAACAGTAAGACAATGAACGCGCAAAGATAGGGCAGCTTGCCACTCCACTTTAGAGGCGAAGGCTGGTTTTGGAATAGCTGTGTTGGCGTGCTTTTCTGTAGCAACAGAAGGTTCGGCAACCCCAGGGTGACAATAATAGCAATGCCTAACGCAGGCCCTGTGAGGTAGGTTGTGAAAACGGCCGTAGGTACTGGTTGAGGTAACAGTTCGTTTAGCAGTTGTAGGCCAGATGCTTCCAATATAACTGCCAGAACAATCCCTACAAGGCTACATAGGAGCCATGCGTACCCTAGCTGCGCAAGGTACATCAGTAACAACTGACGATTACTGACCCCTAAGCTTTTCAACAGGGCAGCGCGTTTACTTTGGCTCTGTGTGAAGCGGCGTAAACTTAGGAAAATCGTCATGGCCGCAATGAGCAAAGCAAACAGCGCGCCTAAACGCAGATAAGACGAAGCTTTCATTAACGCGCTATTTTGTTGGCCCTCTTCGCTTTTAAGTGAAGTGATCTGTTCGCCGGTTTGTTTGTTTTCTTGTAGATAAGTTTCTAGTTTCGCTATTTGCTGAGCATCGCCACTAAACAGCTGACGATAATGTACACGTGAGCCTGGGCCCAAGAGCTCAGTGCTTTGAAGATCCGACTGGTTGATAATGATTTGCGGATTAAAGCTGATAAAGCCGCGCCCACGATCGGGTGACGCCATTACAGTGTGAGTTAAAATAAATTCTGTTGAGCCTAAGGTCAGTTTATCGCCGGGTTCGAGTTTTAAGCGTTCAAATACGCCTTGCTCGGCCCAGGCTTCTCCCTGCTTTGGTAATTCTGTTTGTGTTGGCTGATCTAATGTTATTTGTCCGCGAGGGTAGGGAGCACTCAACGCTCTTACACTGACAAGAACAAAGTTATCACCTTGGTTCGCCATACTGGCGATCTGCGTGACCGAGGTGTGCTCAAGAGCCATCTCTTCAGTCATCGAAAGCGTTTTTTCAGAAAGAGGGCGACTGTTACTCAGAACTAAGTCAGCGCCTAAAAGTGCACTGCCTTGTCTTTCGAGCGTTTGTTCAATCCGTTCGCCTAGTACTGCCATTAGGCTAGCAATAGTAATCGCCAGTAAGAGAGCCAGTAGGAGTGATCGCCACTCACTTAGCTTGATATTACTCCAGCTATGTTGCCCGGCTATTTTCAACAGAGTGGTAAGGTTCATGCGGATAACTCTTGCAGTTCGCCATTATGCAAACGCAATGCTCGACTGCAGCGTTCTGCTAAGAATGAGTCATGGGTAATCAAAATCAGCGTCGTGCCTTGGGCTTTGTTGAGATCAAAAAGCTGCTGGATGATCTGTTCACCGGTATGTTCATCTAAGTTGCCGGTAGGCTCATCAGCAAACAGTAGGGTGGGATTTGTGGCAAAGCTGCGCGCTATCGCCACTCTTTGTTGTTCACCACCTGATAGCTCAGCGGGTTTGTGATTAAGTCGTTCACTCAGGCCTACTTTGCTCAGCCAAATCTCTGCTTCTTCTGCAGCTTCTTTATGATTGCGAATTTGCAGAGGCAGCATGACATTTTGCTGGGCTGTTAGGTCTGGTAGTAGGTGAAACGATTGAAATACAAAGCTGATATGTTGGTTACGAAAATCTGCCCGTTGTTGGTCATTCAGGGTATTGAGATCGGTATTATTCAGTAAAACATGACCAGAACTAGGCTGGTCTAATCCGGCTAGTAGCGATAGCAAGGTCGATTTACCCGTGCCTGAAGGTCCGACGATAGCAACACTTTCTCCCCGATTGATCTCTAGATTGATATCACTGAATAGATCAACGGCTCCTGCTTGAGTCTGAAACTGTTTTGCGAGATGCTGAGCACTAACGACTGTGTCTGTATCAATTGCCATAGGTTCTTCCGTGCGTAAAACGATTGCCTTTCTATTATTCGTATTTCTGACCATTCCGGTTCAAGCGCGTTCCCTAATTGTTTTAGGGGATAGCCTATCTGCTGCCTATCAGATGGATCTAGAACAAGGTTGGGTGCACTTGTTACAGCAGCGTTTAGAACAACAAGGCTATGCGCTTGAAGTGATTAATGCCAGCGTTAGTGGTGATACAACGCAAAATGGCATTGCGCGATTGAATTTGCTGCTGAAACAGACTGAGCCAGAGATTGTGGTTATCGAATTGGGCGGGAATGACGGTTTACGTGGCACGCCGCCGGTTGCGATCCAAAGAAATTTAGGGCGTCTAATCGATATGGCTGAAGGAAATGGAGCTAAGGTTTTGTTGCTTGGTATGCAGCTCCCTCCTAACTACGGTAAAGCCTATACCCAACGTTTTAGCGAAATCTATCCGACGGTGGCTGATAACAAAGACGTGGCTTTAGTGCCTTTCTTTATGGAGCAGGTTGCCCTGTTTCCTGAGCGCATGCAGGATGATGGGATTCATCCTAGTGCGGCTGGTCAGCCTTATCTGCTAGATACGATGTGGCCCTATTTAGAGCCATTATTGTAGTAATCGTTACTTATTTTCGAGTTGGAGATCGGGCTTGAGTAACCCCTGATAGGACACGAGTGAGCCCCGTAATGGCAAAGTAAAACCGACGAAAAATCGGTATCTCCCATCCTCTATCTTTTTGTAAGCAGTGGTTTTAGGTAGCAACCATGTGGGGACGGAAACACCTTTGATCTTAATTTTTAGACAGCGCCAAAACCATCCGCCCTCTTTGATATCAACTGTCAGATGCAATGTTATCGGGCCGGTTTCTTCGATCCAATAACCGTCTGCAATTGAACCCACCGGTTTAAATAGTGAAGTTACTCTCGCTTGGTCGTTGAAACAGCGCCCCCAGTATAAGCCATCAGGCTGATGAGATATGTTCACGGATAATTGATGTTGGCCAGCTGTTGGTAGGCCCATTTTCTTGGCAAGCCTCTGGCCGATTATTCCCGCGAGGCCTGTACCGAATGTTAGATCGACGGAGCCTTTAAGCTCACCACCTTGGATATGCAACTGTTGTAGTTGAGGGTGAAGTTCAGAAAATTTATCTCCGAACCAAGTGGATACAAGCGCAGATTTCATTCATACAGTCCTTTGTTTAGCTATTTCCCGTAACACTTGTTTTAGCCTATCACGATAAATCCTAGGCACAAAAAAGGCCGATACGTTTCCGTATCAGCCTTTTAAAAATTACGGTAACTTATGCAAAGTTAGCGTTTACGAATTCCCAGTTAACTAGCGCCCAGAAACCTTTTAGGTAATCAGGACGAACGTTACGGTAATCGATGTAGTAAGCGTGTTCCCATAGGTCAACAGTTAGCAGTGGAGTCTGACCTTCAGTTAGAGGGCAGCCAGCGTTGCTAGTGTTAACGATATCGATAGAACCGTCAGCGTTTTTAACCAACCAAGTCCAGCTAGAACCGAAGTTGTTAACTGCTTTGTCGTTTAGAGCTTCTTGGAATGCTGCGAAAGAACCCCACTTAGCGTTGATTGCATCAGCAATCGCGCCAGTTGGTTCACCACCACCGTTTGGAGATAGGCAGTTCCAGTAGAACGTGTGGTTCCAGATCTGAGCAGCGTTGTTGAATACGCCGCCAGCAGGAGCAGAAGTGATGATCTCTTCTAGAGTTTTACCTTCGTACTCGGTACCAGGAACTAGGCCATTTAGCTTAACAACGTATGTGTTGTGGTGCTTGCCGTGGTGGAAGTCTAGCGTTTCAGCAGAGATGTGTGGTTCCAGAGCGTCCTTTGCATAAGGTAGCGGCGGAAGTTCAAAGCTCATAAGTGTCACCTTATTCGTGTGTCGTAAAGACTTATTATCAGAGATTACCTGCGTTTCCGTATGCTCACACGATTGGCAGGTAATTATTAATTATCCAAAGCACGGAAATAATAGCACCCAAGAGTGATTATTTCATGGTACAAAAAGTGTGCTTATTTGATGTTCTTTTGTTACGAACTATCTACCTATATTGGTTCATAATTCATTTTTTAAAGGGCTGCGACTAAAGTTTGCTGAAACTGTCATGTTTTAACCCTAGAATGACAGGCCTGTATTTTTATAACTATAAAAAAGTGACTGTTAGACGATGTATAAAGTTTTAATTTGGATCTCTGTGGTATCTCTGGCAATTCTGGTCGTTAAAACTCAGTTTTTAGCGTCTGATACGTTTGTGCCGTTTAAAGAGGACTGCATGAAGTTGGCGGGTGCTACAGAGGAACGCTGTGACTGCTTCTCTAAATATGTACACAAGCACTTTAGCGATAATGAAGTAAAACTGATCCGTGCTAATCAGCTGAGCAACCCGGACTTTAAATTTAAAGTGGAAGAAGTTCTGGCGCGCGCTAATCAGTCTTGTGCGGCTGAAAAATAACTCCTATCTACTCAACTAACTGGGATAGTTAAACTCTATCCCAGTTACTTTTGATCTCTATCCGTTTTGAGAACCGCTCGCTAGATGGTTTCTTAACACTTCTAACGGGAATTGCGGATCACCGCAGGCAAAGAAATACGGATTCTCTAAAGACTCGCGTAAGTTATAGGTGAGGCCTTCGAGTGTTTCGGCGTTGACTAAACGCCCGCCGGCTGCTTCCAGAATGGCTTGAGCTGCTGCCGTATCCCATTCACTGGTGGGATAAAGGCGTGGGTAAAAATCGGCTATACCTTCAGCGATTAGACACATCTTTAGAGAGCTCCCCATCCCTCGATGGCTAATCTGTGAAAACTGTTTGGCTATCGGTAACATCAGGTTTTCGTTGGCTTCTTGGCCATGCCTGCGGCTGGATGCGACGATTAGGTCTTTGCCCAGAGGCCGGCTTCTAATTTGCGCTGGAGCTCGCCCGTCTTCCTGCTTCCAAGCACCAATCTCGTTCCCTCCCCAATAGGCGACGCCGCTAACGGGGACATAGATAATGCCGAAGATAGGGCGGTTGTTTTCGATCAGCGCAATATTGATGGTGAATTCATCGTTACGGTTAATAAACTCTTTGGTTCCGTCCAACGGATCGATACACCAAAATTGCTGCCAAACTTTACGCTGTTGATAGGTTAATTCAGTGTCTTCTTCGCTCAGTTGCGGGATCTCGGGTGTTAGATCACTGAGGCCTGCCTGAATCACCTGATGCGCAGCGAGATCAGCAGCCGTAACTGGTGAGTGGTCTTCTTTAGCCGCAATCGAAAAATCATCGCGCTGATAAACTTTTAAGATCTCAGCGCTGGCTTGCTGACAAATGCAGAGTAATGCTGAAGCTAAGTCGTGTTGGTTCATTATCTTACGGCCTTTTTGTTATTGGGTGTTGGCAGTATGAATGATGGTTCTACTTACGATTGAGGAAATCTCTGGCCATATAGAGCGCTGCAATCGCTCTACCTTCGGTAAAGTCATCGCTGGCTACCAGTTGTTCTATTTCGGCTAGCGGCCAACTGACAACTTCCATCTCCTCTGGTTCATCGCCTTGTAAACGACAAGGATAGAGATCTCTGGCGACGACCGCTGTAATGCTATGCCCCATATAGTTGGGTGCTGATGTCATTACTTTTAGCGTATTTAACTGGTTGCTACCAAATCCTGCTTCCTCTTTAAGCTCTCGGTCTGCAGCGATATGAGCGTCTTCACCGGGATCAATCAGGCCTTTAGGTAGCGTCAGCGTGTAATCCTCAATACCTGCAGCGTACTCTTTGATCAGCAGTACTTCATTGTCTTCGGTCACAGGAATGATCATTACTGCACCGTTACCTCGATTGGCTAAGCGCTCATAAGTGCGTTCGGCACCATTAGAAAAGCGAAGTTCAACCTGCTCGACTTTAAATAAGCGTGTTTGTGCGGCAGTTGTAACCTTCAAAATCTCGGGTTTAACCGGCATACTGAGGTTTCCTCTTTACTTGGCCTGAAAAATGTTTGATTGGCAGAATATAGATACCGTCTTACTGGATATGGACGGCACCCTTCTTGATCTACACTTTGATACCTATTTTTGGCTAGAACATCTACCCCTGCGATATGCGCAGATCCACAAAATGGATCAAGATGAAGCTCGTAGTTGGTTGCATGAGCGTATCATAGAGCAGCAAGGAACTCTTAATTGGTATTGTTTGGATTATTGGACGCGTGAACTGAATGTGCCCATTACTGAACTGAAGTCTGAGATTGCCGACAAAATCGCTTTTCGACCTCATGTGCAGGACTTCCTAGCTACCTTAAAAGAGCAGGGAATTCGCACGGTTATTGTGACGAATGCTCATTGGGGAAGCTTGTCTCTTAAAATTGAAAAAACCGCTATCAACGAGCTTGTGGATGATGTTATCTGCTCTCATGACTTTGGATTGCCCAAAGAAGATCTCACTTTTTGGGATCGTCTGCAGCAAGTAGAGCCTTTTGATAAGTCCCGTACCTTGCTGGTGGATGATAGCTTTGCTGTACTTAACAGTGCTCGGGAATATGGTATTAAGTATTTATTGTCGATCTACCAACCTGATAGCCAGCAGCCTAAAAGAGAAATAGATGACTATAGTGCTATAGAGCACTTTGATGAGATTACCCCCAAGAAATGACAGATACAGAAGTAAAAGTTCGACTTGATAAATGGCTTTGGGCCGCTCGTTTTTATAAAACCCGCGCTGTTGCCAAACAGATGATCGATGGCGGTAAAGTGCACTACAACGGCCAACGTACCAAATGTAGCCGACACGTTGAGATCGGCGCTGTCTTAGAAATTCGTCAGGGTTTCGATGAGAAAGAGATCGTAGTGGTTGAGCTCTCGGATAAGCGTCGTGGTGCGCCCGAAGCACAAAAGCTCTACAAAGAGACTGAAGCCAGCATTAAAAAGCGAGAAGAGCATGCAGCTCAGCGCAAGGCGATGGGTAGTAGCTTGAATCCGCGCAATCGACCGAATAAGAAAGAGCGTCGTCAGATTCGATCATTTAAAGATGGTGAGCGCGGTATCTTTGATAAAGGTTGAATGCTAACCGCATTGCTCATTTGTTTTTTGAACAATGCGGTTTGATAAGCCTGTTTAAGGCTTGAGAATCGGAAGTTGATTTAGCAAAGGTATCTTTGAGAATAGCCGTATTAATGGCAGCAGAAGTTTATGAGCCTTGCTGGTAGCTATATGCATAATTGGCGTGCAGAAAGCCCAGCTCAGGGTAATCATCGCTGAGAATGCCCCGCCGACTAAATTGTCGCTCGCCCAATGGGCTCCACCCACAACGCGTGGAAGCATAAATAGCACGGCTAAAAACAGAGCTGATAGAGATAGCCAGCTACGTGCATTTAGCATCATAAAACCTGCCCAAGTTAGCACGACGGTAGCGTGGTCCCCAGGGAAGGTGGATGTTGCACTGTCTTTGGCCGGAATATCCGGTACGATCTGACTAAATCGATATGCAGGCTCCAGCAATAAGGTTGGGCTTTTACCACTTAGCTCCGCAGCCTTAGTGAAATTAGCCACCCCTTCTCTGACAAAGAACATCAAAACAAGTAGTAGAACAAACCCAATGATCGCTTGCTGCAGGCGGTCACGTTTTATTCCGAACCCAGGGAAGGTCAGACTCACCAGCATGATCGTCAGAGGGATAAGATCCATAATGCGGACATTGGCCCACGCCCAAAAGCGGGTCCAACCATTATCTTCAGACAGTGTGCCATTCAGCATAAAAAATAGGTTTTGGTCGATGCTGCGCCAGAAAGCAAAGCCTGTTTCTGTCACGAAGAAGCCAAACCAAGCAAACGCAAATAGATGCCCAAGGAAAAGCGCTTTTAGATTCCAAGTCTGCCTGAAAACGGTGATATCGTTCATACTGCAAATACTGTCCCGAATTGTTAGACAGATATGATAAAATACCTGTATTGACTTGGGTACCTGTCTGGACCCTCTTATTTTCCACTTATAACTCGATAGAATCCTCTCATGAGTAATCCTGATCAGATTCAGCGTATCCTATTCGATGAATTGGATATTCGCGGCGTTGTTTCCGGCGTACAGCAAACCTGTGCCGATTGTTTTGAAAACCATGACTATCCCGCTGTGATCCAGCAGGTGTTAGGTGAAATGTTAGCAGCAGTGAGCTTGCTTAGCTCGAACCTAAAATTTAAAGGTCGTCTTATTCTTCAAGCTCAAGGTCGAGGAAATGTTCGTGTGTTAATGGCGGAATGTAACCATGACCGCGATCTACGTGCGATTGCTCGTTACGAAGGTGAATTGGATGAACAAGCTAACTTTGTGGATCTATTGCCGCAAGGTCAGGTTGTACTGACTATCGAACCGGAGCAAGGGCAACCTTATCAAGGTATTGTGCCTCTAGACGGAGAAAACCTTGGTAAGTGTTTAGAGAACTACTTCCTAAGTTCCGAGCAACTGCCAACCCAGATCCAGCTAGCTTCTGATGGTGAAAAAGCAGCAGGTATGCTGTTGCAGGTATTGCCAGCGCAAGGTACCGGCGAAGAAGACTGGGATCGGGTCAGTCACTTAGCGTCCACGCTTAAAAGTGAAGAGTTATTAGAGTTGGATAACGAAACATTGTTGTACCGACTTTTCCACGAAGAACAATGCCGTCTATACGAACCGGATGACGTTCGATTTAAATGTACCTGTTCTCGTCAACGCAGCGAAGCGTCTTTGAAACTCATCGATAAAGCAGAGCTTTTAGAAGTACTAGAGGAGCAAGGTAAAGTGGCTGTGAATTGCCAGTTCTGTAACGCCCAGTATGATTTTGATGCTGCAGACATTGAAGCCTTGTTTGCTGAAAACGTCGCATCAGGCGGCTCACAAGTACATTAAGCGAACTTATATTAGATATTCTGGTGGTGAATTTGCAGTAAAATCAATCAAATAAGCCTGTTTTTGCGGCAGGTCAAATGCGAATTGATTTCAACAATGGCACAGCGTGCGATTTTTGTGCATAATACGCCTCCTTATAATTACGATACACCATAGCCTTACGCCTTATTAGGTAACGTTATTGGCGCCTATGCCAAGGGAACCCAGTAATGACCAAAGATTCTGTTAACATTGCACACCATAACTTAAGCCCAGCTAAGCTGGTTGAGAAAGCCATTGCCAACGGTGAAGGAACACTTGCTGACACTGGCGCATTGGTAGTGACAACAGGTAAACGTACCGGTCGTTCTCCGATGGATCGTTTCATCGTTGAAGAGCCAAGTACTGCTGATTCTATCGATTGGGGTAATATCAACCGCCCATTCGATTCAGACAAATTTGATGCGTTATGGACTCGCGTAGAAGAGTTCATCGCAGACAAAGAACACTTCGTGTCAAACGTACACGTTGGTTCTGATCCAAACCATTATCTTGCTGTAAACATGACTACTCAGACTGCATGGCAGAACCTGTTTGGTCAGAACCTTTTCATTCGTCCTGCGGAATACAACCCGAAGTCGAAAGAAGAGTGGCAGATCCTAAACGTTGCTGGTTTCGAATGTGATCCAGAGCGTGACGGCACAAACAGCGATGGTTGCGTAATCATCAACTTCGCTAAGCGTAAAGTTTTGCTAGCAGGCATGCGCTACGCTGGTGAAATGAAGAAAGCGATGTTCTCTGTGCAGAACTTCTTGCTACCAGAGAAAGACGTATTGCCAATGCACTGCTCTGCAAACGTTGGTGATGACAACAGCACAACGCTATTCTTCGGTCTATCTGGCACAGGTAAAACAACGCTGTCTGCTGACCCTTCTCGTTACCTAATCGGTGATGATGAGCACGGTTGGGGCAAAGGCGTTGTATTTAACTTGGAAGGTGGTTGCTACGCTAAAACTATCAACCTAAGCCAGAAGAACGAGCCAATTATCTGGGACGCTATCCGTTTTGGTGCAATCGTAGAGAACGTTGCTCTAAACGATGCGCGTACAGCTGATTACGATGACACATCTCTAACTGAGAACGGTCGTTGCGCATACCCACTACAGCACGTAGAAAAACGTACTGTATCTAATATGGGTGAAGAGCCAGATTCTATCGTATTCCTAACGTGTGACCTGACTGGCGTATTGCCACCAGTATCTATCCTGACTAAAGAAGCGGCTGCGTACCACTTCTTGTCTGGTTACACTGCACTGGTAGGTTCTACAGAAATGGGTTCAGGCGGTGGCATCAAGTCTACTTTCTCTACTTGTTTCGGTGCACCTTTCTTCCCTCGTCCAGCGCACGTATACGCTGAGCTTCTAATGAAGCGTATCGAAGAGTTCGGTTCTAAGGTTTACCTAGTAAACACTGGTTGGACTGGTGGTTCTTACGGTACTGGCGAGCGTTTCAGCATCCCAACTACTCGTGGCATCATCTCTGCAATCCAGAATGGTTCCCTAAACGGTGTTGAGACTGAGAAGCTAGAAGGTCTAAACCTAGAAGTACCAGTTTCGGTTGAAGGTGTAGACTCTACACTGCTTAACCCACGTAACACTTGGGCTGATAAGTCTGGTTACGATGCAACTGCAAACGACCTGATCGGTCAGTTCGTAGAGAACTTCAAGAAGTTCGACGGCGTATCTGAAGAGATCATTGCAGCGGGCCCTAAGCTATAAGCGGCTAGCTAGCATTTGAAAAAAACCTCGTATTTATACGAGGTTTTTTTTTGCCTTAGTTTTGTTAAAGGGATATTTTTATCAAATGTATGATTCATTAAATCAGGGAGTGATATGGATGAAGCGTGTAGATCAGAGTTGGGTGCTACTCTGATTTTTGAGTGGGTCTGTAGTTTTGCTGGGTAGGTCTGCCCTTAATGTTAAATAATGAGTTCAACGCGCGATGGTGCTACAAGATAAGGCTTATGGATCTAAACCAGACCGTAAAGGACAAATGTGCGGAATTACGAGAAACTCGTTGCTAATGTTGCTTTGCATTAGGGAGAGGAAGTGTTTCGTTTATTATTGATTATTAGCTGTTGGATGCTGACGGGCTTTGCTCAAGCGATTGATGGCGAAGGTGGTCTGGTGGCGCCTGATCTTCCGGCGTTAAATGCTATTTCGGATCAAACCTCCATATCTGGTTTATCCTCCGGTGGTTTTATGGCTGCTCAGTATCATATTGCATATTCTGAGAATCTAGTGGGCGCAGGGATTATTGCAGGAGGACCGTGGAATTGTGTCGCGAGTATTCCCGGAAGTGATATGACGCCTAAGCTTGTGAGTGCCACTACAACCTGTATGGATCCTTGCAAGTACAGCTGGTTTGGTTGTCCTGAATCTCTTTATCCTAATAGTCGTTATTTGTCTGAACTAGCCAAAACTGAAGCTGAGCGCGGTAGTATCGCTAAGTTAGAGAATCTTTATGATGACAAGGTTTATATCTTCTCGGGCCTTGAAGATAAAACCGTGTGGCAGGTCGTGGGCGACCAGACGGTGTCTTTCTATAAGCACTTAGAACTTGATGAAAGTGCTATTCGCTACGATAACAGAGTGGCTGCAGGACACGGATTTATTACCGATGATCTTGAAGATAATCAATGTAGCCTGACAGAAAAACCATGGATCAATAATTGTGGCTTCTCCCAAGCGCGGCGATTGCTAGAGCATATCTATGGCGAATTGGAGGTCGATGTTAAAGAGCTGTCAGGTGAGTTGATTAAATTTGATCAAACACCTTTCATTTCAGGCGAATACAGTAGTCTAGATAATATGGGTTATGTCTATATTCCTGAGAGTTGCCGTAGTGAATCTTGCAGGGTGCATGTGGCTCTACATGGTTGCCGTCAAGGTCATGAATTTTTGGGGGATCGGTTTGTAAAGGGTACGGGTTATAACGAAACAGCGGATGCTAATCGATTGATTATCCTTTACCCGCAAGTGAAACCCTCCTCAATCATGCCTTTAAACCCCCGTGGCTGTTGGGATTTTTGGGGGTATAGCAGTAATAACTTACCGCCATATCATTACTATAAAAGAACTGCGCCACAGATGAAGGCGATCAATCAAATGGTTAATCGCTTAACCTCAAAACCTACTAATGATTATTAATAGTGCAAGTTTGAAGATTAGATAGTTAGCTGTATTTTAGCTTCATATCAGCGCTTTCTAGATAACTCGCTTCCTGCTCAAGCCCTGCTTCGGTCAATGGGTGGTGAGATAGCCAGTCCTCAGGGAAATTCATATGCAGTGTTTTGCCGTCAAAGCTAAACGTGATTGCTGGAAGGCGATCTGAAGAGCGACTGCGATGGAGTACAACTGCCAATCTTAGTAACACGCAGAGTCGACGATAGGGTTCTTGCAAACGTTTAGGTAGTGCTTTGAACTCGTCTTTAGGAAATTTACGACGATGACCGCGCACGAGAGTCGCTAGTTGTTGTTGCTCGCGCGTCGTAAAGCCGGGTAGATCAGAGTGGCTAAGCAGATAAGCACTATGCTTATGGAACTGGCTGTGAGCGATTGTCAGGCCAATCTCATGTGTACGTGCTGCCCAACAAAGCATATCGTAGTCTTTTGAAGAAAGGTGCCAGCTTTCCTTCAATTGTGCCCAAGCAAGCAGAGCTGTTTGTTCGACACGTTCGGCTTGTTCTTGGTCAACATGGTAGCGCTGCATAAGTGCGGTAATGCTGCGATCACGGACATCTTCATGCTTTAAACGGCCTGCCATATCATAGAGAACGCCTTCACGTAGTGCGCCTTCGGAGAAGCTCAGTTTCTCAAGATTTAGGGCTTCGAATATCCCGCATAAAATTGCAACGCCTGCAGTGAGGACGGTTTTTCGCTCAGTTTTGATGCCGTTAATGTCGATATCGTCACTGTGTTGGAAGGTCAGCAGAAGATCTCTAAGTTGCTGCAACCCTTCCCAGGTTATGGACTCTTGGCTGTAGCCGTAATCCTGACAAATATTGCGAACGGCTTTGATTGTGCCTGATGCACCTACTGCACTGTTCCAACCTAGATTGCGATATTCTCGGACGATAGATTGCAGTTCTTGGCGAGCTGCTGTGCGAGCGCGTTTAAAGTTGGAAGCAGAGATAATGCCATCTTTAAAATAGCGTTTGGTATAGCTAACGCAGCCCATATGGAGGCTTTCCATAGTGCGGGGCTCAAAGCGCTCGCCAATGATAAACTCAGTACTACCGCCACCAATATCAATGACTAAACGGGAGCCTTGATCATCTGCAAGGGTGTGGGATACACCTAAATAGATAAGACGCGCTTCCTCTCGACCTGCGATGATCTCAAGCGGAGTTTCTAGGATAGCTTCAGCTTCCTCAATAAACTCTCGGCTATTTTTGGCTTCACGAAGAGCGTTGGTGCCTACGACTCTAACGGAATCTCTAGGGAGGTCTTTGACTCGCTGGGCAAAACGGCTGAGGCATTCGAGCCCTCGTTGTTTGGCTTCATCAGTCAGGTAGCGTTTCTCATTGATGCCAGCGGCCAGTTGAACCTTATCGGACAAGAGGTCAATCGGGCGTATCTCACCCTGATCAAGTTGCGCGACAACCATATGGAAACTGTTAGACCCTAAATCAATGGCTGCTAAGCGTTGATCATCTTGTTTATCTGAAACAGTTGAAGGCTCTGTCATGCGTTATCGTCCTATGACCCGATATGGAAGGCTGAGCTAGATTACCAAAAGTACTGCGGTACTGCAGGTGCTTTTCATCTTTTGTTTTAAGGCTTTTAATTTATAAGGATAGTCTACTGGAAATATGGCCTGGCAGTCCCATGAAATGGGGCTTTATAGCGTTTGAGGTTTAAGCTTATAGCTAAATAATTGACCGCTATGCTAGGGAATTACCCTTGTAGGCGTTACACAATAGGCGGCGAGGATGCTATTATCGGCAGTCTTATTGAAAAATAATGGGCGCAGCGGAGAAAAGTTCCCATGAGTGAAAACATTGTAAATGTTACAGATGCTTCCTTTGAGGAAGATGTTCTCAAAGCTGAAGGTGCAGTATTAGTTGATTACTGGGCTGAGTGGTGTGGTCCTTGTAAGATGATCGCCCCTGTTCTGGAAGAGATCGCTAAAGAATACGGTGACCAGTTGAAAATTTGTAAACTGAACATCGATGAAAACAGCGAAACTCCACCAAAATTTGGTATTCGTGGTATCCCTACATTGATGCTTTTCAAAGGTGGTAATGTAGAAGCTACTAAGGTTGGCGCACTATCTAAATCGCAGCTTTCTGCGTTTATTGAAGCTAATCTTTAATAGATTGATACCTAGAAAGTGTAATGTGGCTCAAAACATTACACTTTCTTACCTTTGCACTATAGACAGACCCTTACCTACCTTCTATAGTGTTGCTTGTTTGGTCCTCCCGCTAAAATCTTTTTCCTTCGTTGTATTTTATGCGAGAGCGTTTTGACCAACGTTCGACTATCTTCTTAAATTCCATCCACATATTAAAAATTAGCTTCGTGCTTCTTTTCTTCAAACTATGAATCTTACCGAACTAAAAACAAAAAGCGTTCCCGAGTTACTTGAAATTGCCAAAGGCATGGGAATGGATAATCTGGCTCGTTCCCGTAAACAGGATGTTATTTTCGCTATTCTTAAGCGTCATGCGAAAGGCGGTGAAGACATCTACGGTAATGGTGTCCTAGAAATTCTGCAGGATGGTTTTGGTTTCCTGCGTTCCGCTGACTCCTCATACCTAGCTGGCCCGGATGATATTTACGTATCTCCAAGTCAGATTCGTCGTTTTAACCTACGTACAGGTGACACGATTGCGGGTAAGATTCGTCCACCTAAAGATGGTGAGCGTTACTTCGCATTATTGAAAGTTAATGAAATTAACTACGATAAGCCTGATAACGCGAAGAATAAGATTCTTTTCGAAAACCTGACGCCTCTATTTGCGCAGGATCGGTTGCGGATGGAAATTGGTAACGGCAGTACAGAAGATCTGACTGCACGTGTTATCGATCTGGTTTGCCCAATGGGTAAAGGTCAGCGTGCTTTGGTTGTATCACCGCCTAAAGCCGGTAAAACCCTGATGCTACAGAACATTGCTAACAGCATCACCCGTAACAACCCAGAAACTCACCTGATTGTATTGCTAATCGATGAGCGCCCTGAGGAAGTAACAGAGATGCAGCGTACCGTTCGCGGTGAAGTGGTTGCATCTACCTTCGATGAGCCGCCATCACGTCACGTGCAAGTGGCTGAGATGGTTATCGAGAAAGCTAAGCGTCTAACTGAGCATAAGAAAGACGTGGTTATCCTTCTGGATTCCATTACGCGTTTGGCTCGTGCCTACAACACAGTTATCCCATCTTCCGGTAAAGTACTCACCGGTGGTGTTGATGCGCATGCTCTAGAGCGTCCTAAGCGCTTCTTTGGTGCTGCGCGTAACATCGAAGAGGGCGGTAGCTTAACAATCATCGCAACTGCGTTGGTTGATACGGGTTCTAAGATGGACGAAGTTATCTTTGAGGAATTCAAAGGTACAGGTAACTCTGAAGTTCACTTGGATCGTAAAGTTGCTGAGAAACGTGTATTCCCAGCAATCAATATTCGTCGTTCTGGTACGCGTCGTGAAGATCTTCTTACATCTGAAGAAGAACTACAGCGCATGTGGATCCTGCGTAAGCTTCTAGATCCAATGGAAGATACTGCAGCGACAGAGTTTGTAATCGACAAACTGAAAGACTTTAAAACAAACGACGAATTCTTCCTTTCGATGAAACGGAAGTAAACCGGTTTGCGTATTAAAGGGTGAGCATCTGCTTGCCCTTTTTTATATCTACTAGGTCTGATTATGGCGACACCCAAATATAAAGATCTGCGTGATTTTATCCACATGCTTGAAGAGCGTGGCGAGTTAAAGCGTATTAAGCAAGAGATTGATCCTAATCTGGAGATGACCGAGATTAGTGATCGTACTCTCAAAGCAGGCGGTCCTGCTTTGCTGTTTGAAAACCCGAAAGGCTCCTATTATCCAGTGTTAGCTAACTTGTTTGGTACGCCTGAACGTGTAGCGATGGGTATGGGAGAGGAGTCTGTAGAAGCGCTGAGAGATGTAGGTAAACTCTTATCTCAATTAAAAGAGCCTGAACCACCTAAGGGTATGAAGGATGCTTGGGAAAAGCTGCCTATCTTTAAGCAAGTGCTCAATATGGGCCCCAAGCTGGTTAAGTCAGCGCCGTGCCAGAAACATGTGATTGAAGGGGATGATGTTGATCTAAATACCCTTCCTATTCAAACTTGCTGGCCGGGGGATGCAGCACCGTTGGTTACTTGGCCTTTGGTGATTACACGCGGTCCTAATAAAGAGCGACAGAATTTAGGTATCTACCGTCAGCAATTAATCGGTAAAAATAAACTGATTATGCGTTGGCTCGCCCACCGTGGTGGTGCACTCGATTTTCGTGAGTGGAAACAGGAACATCCGGGTGAAAAGTTCCCTGTTGCCGTTGCTTTGGGCGCAGACCCTGCAACAATTTTGGGTGCAGTGACACCGGTTCCTGATACTTTGTCTGAGTATGCTTTTGCGGGCTTGCTGCGTGGTGGCAAAACGGAAGTTACTCAGTGTATTGGTAATGATCTTCATGTACCTGCTAGCGCTGAGTTTATTTTAGAGGGTTATATTGATCCGGACGAAATGGCGGATGAAGGCCCATTTGGCGACCATACAGGTTACTACAACGAGGTTGATAGCTTCCCTGTATTTACGGTCGAGAGAATTACCCATCGCAGTAACCCAATCTATCACAGCACCTATACTGGCCGTCCACCAGATGAGCCAGCTATCTTAGGTGTGGCGCTAAACGAAGTATTCGTACCGATTCTGCAGAAGCAGTTCCCTGAAATCGTCGATTTTTATCTGCCGCCTGAAGGCTGTTCTTACCGTATGGCGGTAGTGACGATTAAGAAGCAGTATCCGGGTCATGCAAAGCGTGTGATGTTGGGTGTCTGGTCGTTCTTAAGACAGTTTATGTACACCAAATTCGTGATCGTTTGTGATGATGATGTGAATGCCCGCGATTGGAATGATGTGATCTGGGCGATCACTACGCGGATGGACCCTCAGCGAGATACTGTGATGATCGATAATACACCGATCGATTATCTCGACTTTGCTTCGCCTGTGTCAGGCCTCGGCTCTAAAATGGGTATGGACGCGACCAATAAATGGGAAGGTGAAACAACTCGTGAGTGGGGTGAGCCTATCGTTATGGATCCCGAAGTTCAGAGTAAAGTGGACGATATCTGGGACGAATTGGGTATTTTAAAGTGATCTATGCCTAAGCATATTCTGATCGAAAATAACGGGGATGAAATTCCTTCTGGATCAGATGAAACCCTGCTGGAAAGTTTGCATCGAGCAGGGTATAAAATGCGCGTCAGCTGTCGCAATGGTGTCTGTGAAATTTGCGAAGTAAAGCTGCTTGAAGGCGAAATTAAACAACGCTATCCGGAACTGCATCTCTCTGTTGATAGCGTTCAAACTACTCGTAGTGCACCAAGTGTACTAGCATGTACATGTAAACCCTTAAGTGATGTAAGGGTCAGGATTGAAGGGTTAAAAAGCCCTGGAGAGTTATCTGTGAAAAAGCTCCTTTGTGATATTAAGGCATTTGAAAAGCTAAACCATGATGTGTACCGCATCCGCCTGCAAATGCCTGCAACGGCTTCTCTATCTGCCGAATTTTTTGCTGGTCAGTATTTAGATATCTTTTTGCCAGACGGTAAACAGGCTTCATTTTCTATTGGTTCTGCGCCAGATACGGGTCGTGATATCGAGTTACATATCCGTCATATGCCTGAGAGTGAAATGTCTAATGCGATTATCGGACATTTAAAAAGCGAAAAAACGGTAGAGATTGAACTGCCTAAAGGTGATTGCTACCTACAAGCTCATAAACTAAAACCTGATACGCGTTTGATTTTGGCTGCGGCGAGCACGGGCTTTGCGCAAGTGAAGAGCGTGGTAGAGCATCTATTGGCTAATCAATTTGGTAACCCAATTTATATCTATTGGGGCGCGCGTGTAGAAGAAGACATGTATTTGGAAAAGTTGCCAATGCAATGGGCTGCAGAGCATCCAAATGTTCACTTTGAGCCTATTGTGAGCGAACCTGAAAATAGCCCTGGTTGGACAGGTCGTACAGGCCTTCTACCGGATGCTGTTTTAGAAGATTTTGCCGATTTTGAGAATGTAGAAATTTTTGCAAGTGGTTCTCCAGGAATGGTTTATGCGTTGTTAGATGCGTGTGAACCACGTGGCTTTGAAGAAGCGAATATGCATTCTGATGTATTTGCTTATGCGCCAAGACCTAAGAGTTAATTCACCTCTTTATTTAAAAAGGAGCCTTTGGCTCCTTTTTTATTGCTCAATCATCCTTAAAAGCGTGTTTTACACTAGCTAGGTGTAACAAAGCTTTCTTATAAATGCTTTTCTGGTCATTTTTTATTAGAATCCACGGTTCGCGCTTACCCTAATCGCTTAGTTATGGATCTCTATCTGAGCGGTTATCGATAAACGCCGAGCCAGAATTGCGCTAGCTAGACGTTTTACCTGTTTTTATCAACTTACTTGGATGTATTCAGATGCAATCATTCGCTGCCTTAATGATTCGTTCCCTTGTTTATCTGCTATTTATGGCAGGTGTAGCAAATATCTTTGCAATGGAAGGTTATGCCCTATTGGCAGAGAGTAAGTATGATGAAGGTTCGGCGACAGAGTTGATGCATGATACGTTTGCTTTCGTTACCTGCATGCTATTTTTAGTCGGCGCTTATTACAGTGACACGTTGCGCCCAGCTGCCGTGGTTGTTGCGACGCTGAGTGGCATGATGCTGATTCGTGAGTTTGATGCTTTCTTAGATGAGAATATGTTTGATGGCGCATGGCAGACGCTGGTTTGCATCTTGATTGCTACATCGACTTTATATTTGATTAGGCAGCAGCATCCGGTCAAACCTTCCTTAATTGAATTCTCGAAACTGTCTAGTGCTGGTATCTATCTGAGCGGTATCTTAGTTGTATTGGTATTTTCGCGCCTGTTTGGTCGAGGTTCCTTCTGGGAAGCGGTGATGGGCGATGGCTATGTAAGGGTCGTGAAGAATATTGTAGAAGAGGGAACTGAGCTTATGGGCTATACGATACTGGTTGTCGCTGCGGTTGAGTTTCTGTGGCAGATTGTCAGTCAGCGAAAAGTGAGCGCAGATAACCCTTAGGTTAGAGATCTAGAGTAAATGAAAGAGGAGCTGCAAGCTCCTCTTTTGCTTTTGGCTGGCAATAACTTCAGTCGCGGGATAAGCTGTATAAAATCCATAACACCTCAGGGACTTTTGAGTTCTATGGAAGGGCAAAGCTCTGAAGTATTGATGGTTCGGCAGCCTATCTTTGATCGAAACCTCAAGATCATCTCTTATCAGCTGCGCTATCAATATTCTGAATACATCGAAGACTCGTTGTTTGATCCTGAAACGGAAGGGTCAATGCTCGTTATGCATACCTTCACCAGCCTGTTTCAAGACGGGCATATCCATAAAGTTCCCGTCTTTCTCCCTTTTCCTAGTTCTATGCTGCAGGAGGGGAGTTCTCTAGCTTTGCCTAGAAAAGAGATAGTTATTGAAGTCCATCCAGATATAACAGTGACTGAAGAGGTTATCACCCACCTTAGAATGCTTTCTAAACAAGGGTACCGAATTGCTTTGGATGGGTTCTCCATGCAACCTCACCTCATCCCCTTAATTAAGTTGGTCAATATCATCAAAATTGATTTTAGTTTGATGCATCGGACTAAAATCAAAAAGCTGGTAGCCACGCTGAATAAAGCAAAAAAGACCGCATTAGCGCAAAATGTAGATGACTTTGAAACCCTGCAGTTCTGTAAAAAGGTTGGATTTAAGCTGTTTCAAGGCGGTTTTATTAGTCGTCCAGTTAAGGTGCTGGGGAAAGATGTGCCGGGTAATAGCGCGGCTTTAATGCAGCTTTTGCAACAGTTGCAGCGTCCAGATATTACGCCTTCAGAAATTGAAGAGCTGATTATCATGGACCCTAAGCTTAGTTTTAAAATTCTAAAAGTGGTTAATTCAGCTGCCTATCAGCAGAACCGTTCGATTGATTCTATGCAGCAGGCGGTGGTTATCTTGGGGCATGATCAAATACGGAAGTGGGCGACTCTTATTACATTAGCCAGTAACCCTGATAAACCCGAAGAGCTTGCTAGAAACCTATTGGTCCGTGGTCGGATGTGTGAGTTGTTGGCCGAATCGACCGAAGCTTTGCAGCAAGACAGTGCTTTTATGGTGGGAATGATCTCTCAGTTAGATCTCTTATTAGATGTAGAAATGGATGAAATTTTGCGTCAGATTCCCCTAGATGACAGCATTAAGCATGCAATATCTGATTTTGAAGGCGATTTAGGTGGATTGCTGAAAGTTGTGATTGCTTTCGAAAAAGCGGATTGGGAAGAGGTTGAAGCTTCTCCTTTTGGTAAAGAGTTTTTTGATGTGGCCTATCGACATAGCCTGCACTGGGCTGAGCAGGCTATGGAGGCCTTAGTGCAAACGGAATAAATAAAAAAGGATGCTATAAAGCATCCTTTTTTATGGTCTTGTAAGGCTATTAAGCGCTAGCTTTTTGCTCTACTGGCATTGGTAGTTCAGGTAAGCCTGATGCCACAATGTTTAGGTTTTCTTGTAGTAAACCTTGTGCCTTTTCATCTTCGCCTAGGTGGCGAAGTAGGCGCGTTAGCTCACCTAATGTTTCTGGTTTTGCATCTAGCTCAAGACTTTGTTCAAAGTACTTAACTGCCTGTCCCCAGTGCTCATTACGTAAGGATAGGCGACCTAGGGTTAACAATAGTTCAGGGCTTTCAGCGTGAGCTTTCTGCCAGCTACGTGCACTATCAAGCTGCTTCTTGGCATTTTCGCCATTGATGCGGCCATACAATGTAACCAGTTTCTCGTCCCAGTTTTTCTTAATCAAACTGCGAAGATTTTGTTCTGCACGATCTTCGGCGCCAAGAGAAACCAGTAGTTCGGTGTAATGCTGAACGATCTCACCATTCTTAGTTTGCTCTGTTGGCAGATCAGACCAAGCATCGCTTAATGCTTTCAGGCGGTCTTCTTCGCTGGTTTCCACTGGAAGTTTGCTAACACTGTCTTCAAGAATATGAGTGCAGCATTCCGCGCTCAGTTCATATAGCTCTTCCGTTTTCAGCGCTTGGTGTTTACGCAGTGCAGGAATCAGTTGAGAAAGCGCTTTCCAGTCATTCAGGCGAAGGTAAACATCTTTCAGCAGCTTCATCACGTATGTGTTTTTAGGTGCTAGTGTGCGTAAACGTAGAAGCGTTGCTAGGCAAGGCTCTAGCTGACCACGAGATAGTTGAATCTCAGCTTGAGAGATAGCAACAGTCACTTCGGCTTCAGGTGTTGTGTTGCGTGCCTTTTGTAGAAGTTCGTCAGCAGCAGCTTCATTGTTTTGCTCATGTGCAGCTTTTGCCGCAGCAAGGTAGTTTACTAGCGGTAGATCAGAGCGTTCAGCGGCTTGAGCTAGTTGTTTCTGCGCTTGAGCCCAGTTGCCTTCGGATAGAGAAGTTAGACCTTTCAGCGTCTTACGACGGCTGATTAGCTGGTTTCTGTTATCTTTCCAAGCTTTTAGCTTAGTGGTTGGCAACTGAGTATGAGTGACTAAGTTCAATAGCCAGTGACCAATGACAAAACCTACAGCCAAAACGATGAGAAGAACCCACAGGCTGGTTTCGATCGTTGTTTGGTTATAAGCGATCAAGACATAGCCTGAATCTTTGATCATCATCTCACCGACGAATGCACCGCCAGCTAGAATGATCAGCAGAAGTAGGACAAGTTTTTTCATTATGAAGCCCCTTGTTCCTTAAGTTTTGTCATATGAGCAAGGTAGTTCTTCAGGCTGCGTAGAGAACCAGAAATATCTGGCATCTCAGCCGTTACTTTAACGCTCTTCAGCTCAGAAATGCCGCGTAGCAAGCTTTGTGTAGTGCCGTCGCTTTGCTCGAAGTAAGTAGAAACCCAATCGTGCGCTTTGTTTAGACTGGCATCATAAGATGACTGCTTGCGCTGTAGTAGAGCAAGCTGAGCTTGTTCTAGCATTAGGTGAAGATTTTGCTGTAGGTAGTATGTTTGCTGTGGTGATAGCAATGGTTCAATTGGCTCATCACGGTGCTGGATAACCACAAGCTTATTAAGTTTGTCGGTTGCTTTGCTCCATGATTCTTCTAGACCGGCAGTCCAAGACTCTTCGACCACTTCTGGCGTCACTTTTTCTAATAGATCAGGTAGCTTGTGCTGTTTAGAAATTGGGATTAAACGTAGGTTTTGTACCTGATTGTTCAATGCGCCAAGCTGCAGGAATACGCCTTCTGTATCCAATACCGGTACTGCTTCTAATGCTGCGATATCAGCAGCTAAAGCCTTACGTACATCGTAAATGGAAACGTCGTCGGTCTCTTTTAGGATCTTATCAGCAGATTTCAGTAGTTTCAGTGCACCTGCAGAGGTTTGCTCCATCAGTACGCGCTGATTAGCGAGACGTAATAGATATTCGACTTCAGCCAGAAGCCAGTCTTTACGATTGGTTTTCTGATTAGCTGTCACCTGTTGGATGCTTTTCGTTAGACGTGCCTGTAGCTCATCAATGTTGTTTTTGTCAGCTTGGCTTTGAGATTTTAGTTGGCCCAAGGTTTGGTTCATGCCAGCTAATGCTTGATCGAGCGAGCCGCGTGCATCGCTTAGAGAGGAGCTAACCTGAGCTTCAATCGCTGCGTTATTCTGAGCGACGCTATTGCTTTGTTGCAGAGATAGCCAATACAGGTAACCAGCAGCTCCTAAAGCGATAATTGAGATAGGCAGTGCTAGTTTGCCAGGCCATGTTGCAGGCTTCTTCTCTTTCTCTGCTTTTGGTTCAGGAGCAGATTGTTCTGATGCAGCAATATTGTCTGCTTCAGCCGTTGTTTCTTCTGCTTCTTTGTTAGTCTCTTCTGCAGCGGCTTCTTCCTGTTCAGCGACTGCTTCTGTAGTTTCTTTAACCACTTTTTCAACAACCTCAGTTGCAGGTACATCTTGAGTGGTTTTATTGTCTTCCTGCGATTGTTTCTTTTTGTTGCTCATCTGTCGATTTCCGCAAAAGTCAGTGACTGCTTCAGGGTGTCGATCATTGCTTGATCGTCTGGCCCCGAGGCCGTGGTTACTCTGTTGAATCCAGCTGCTTCGGCAGCTTTTTTAATACGTTCACTGGGCACAACAAGATGACAGCGTAATAGTGAATCAGTGCTGAATTTGCCATTAGGGCGCTGTATCAAGTCCAGTAAATTGTCGAGTCCTGCGCCGCTGCTGATAAATATGGCATCTAAAGGCCGATTAAAAAGGGCATCGGCAATATCAGCGTCGGAATATGCAGGACATTCACGGCGGTAGAGTTCAGCATAGCTAACCTCTGCTCCCCGTGCACGAAGTTCAGTGGCTAATTTTTCCCGCCCACCCTGGCCTCGCATAATTAAAATCTTATCGCCAGTAATCTGTTGCAGCGCCGGTGATGCTAATAGCGCTTCTGAATCGTACCCCAGAGGGCTGTGATAGGCATCTATACCATAGTTGTTCAATAATGCCGCACTCTGCTTTCCGATGGCTAGCCATTGTACGCCAAGTGGTAGTTGAGGCCAGTATAAGTCGATCCACTCATAGCCAATCTCTACCGCATTTGGGCTGATAAAAATGACATGCTGAAATAGATCGAGATCTAAAATGTGTTGTTTCAGCGGATGAAAGTTTTCATCAATTTCAGAAATAGGTTGGATTTTGAGTAGCGGAAAGGGGATAGGTTCCGCGCCAAGGGCGCGGAGTTGTTCGGTAAGCTTTTGGGCCTGATGCTCTGGACGTGTCACCAGAACCCTAAGGTTGGCTAAAGAGTTAGGCATCTGCTTTGTTATATACAGCGTCCAAAATCTCTTTAGCACCTGCGGCTAAAAGTCGATCAGCCAGTTCTACGCCAATGGCTTCGGCATCAGCCGGAGCGCCGCGTTGTTCGTCGCGTAGAATCAACGTACCGTCTGGTTTTGCAACTAGGCCGCGTAGGTATAGTTCAGAGTTGTCATGGTTCAGCGTCGCGTAGCAGGCGATAGGTACCTGACAGCCTCCTTCTAGGCGTTTATTCATTGCGCGCTCTGCGGTTACACGCCAAGCCGTTTCGGTGTCGTGTAGAGGCTTAAGCAATTCATGCAATTCAGCATCATCTGTGCGGCACTCAATGCCTACAGCGCCTTGGCCACCTGCCGGTAGGCTGAAATCTACAGAAATTTCTGAACGAATACGCTCAGGCATCTCTAGGCGAATCAGACCTGCAGAGGCAAGGATGATCGCATCGTATTCACCTTCATCTAGCTTACGGAGACGTGTATTGACGTTACCGCGAAGCCATTTGATCTCTAAGTCAGGGCGCTTTTCGCGAATTTGCGCTTCACGACGTAGAGAAGAGGTGCCGACTACAGCGCCTTGAGGTAGTTCATCAATGCTGTTGTAAGTATTAGAGACAAAAGCATCGGTTGGTTGTTCGCGTGGGCAGATCACGGCCAAACCTAAGCCTTCTGGAAACTCCATTGGTACATCCTTCATGGAGTGAACCGCGATATCAGCTTCACCGGCTAGCATTGCTTCTTCTAGCTCTTTTACAAACAGGCCTTTACCACCCACTTTGGCTAGTGGTGCATCAAGGATCTTGTCGCCTTTAGATACCATGCCGAGTAATTCGACCTTAATGTCTGCGTGATGGCGTTCTAGCTCGGCTTTTACATATTCTGCCTGCCATAGGGCCAATGGGCTTTTACGGGTAGCAATGCGGATGGTTCTGCTCATAAAAGTAGTCTCAAATACGGCATATTTAATATTTGTTGCCGATTGTAGCAGATTGCAGGGCGCGATATAGACACCTCAAGCGAAAGGGCATGATATAATGTCGCGCAAATTTTGTGATATCAGCTAAAAATAGCTGATTAAGTCTCCGAGTAATTTGAGGTTTTCCCATGAGTGATAAAACTAACCAGCAGTGGGGCGGTCGTTTTAATGAGCCAACGGATGCTTTCGTTGCGCGTTTTACGGCTTCCGTTGAATTTGATCAGCGTATGTATCTGCAGGATATTCGCGGTTCTATTGCTCATGCGAAGATGCTGACAAAAGCAGGCGTTCTTACAGAAGAAGAGCGTGACGATATTATCCGTGGTCTTGGCGAAATTCGTGTCGAAATTGAGCGTGGCGAATTTGAATGGTCAATTGAGCTAGAAGATGTGCACATGAACATCGAAGCGGCTTTGACTAAGAAAATTGGTATCACGGGCAAGAAACTACACACTGGTCGCTCTCGTAATGACCAAGTTGCGACCGACATTCGTTTGTACCTACGTGATGAGATCGACCTGATCTTGGCTGAAATTACGCGTCTACAGCAGGGCCTATTGGGTATTGCTGAGCGTGAAGCTGATACGATCATGCCAGGTTTTACTCACCTTCAAACAGCTCAGCCAGTGACCTTTGGTCATCACCTGCTTGCGTGGTTTGAGATGCTAACGCGTGACTTCGGCCGTTTCGAAGATTGCCGTGAGCGCGCCAACATCATGCCACTAGGTGCTGCAGCACTTGCGGGTACAACATACCCAATTCAGCGTGACCTAACTTGCGAGCTACTTGAGTTTAATGCTCCGGCTGAGAACTCTTTGGATGCGGTTTCTGATCGTGACTTCGCGATCGAGTTCTGTTCCGCGTCTAGTATCTTATTGATGCACCTAACGCGTATGTCTGAAGAGTTGGTTCTATGGACATCTGCTCAGTTTGATTTCATCAACCTGCCAGATCGTTTCTGCACAGGCTCTTCTATCATGCCGCAGAAAAAGAACCCAGATGTACCTGAGCTTGTACGTGGTAAGTCCGGTCGTGTTTACGGTCACTTGATGAGCTTGCTAACGTTGATGAAGTCTCAGCCACTGGCATACAACAAAGATAACCAAGAAGATAAAGAGCCGCTGTTTGATGCGATCGATACAGTGAAAGGTTGTCTACGTGCATTTGCTGACATGGTGCCTGCGCTTGAGTCTAAGAAAGAGAGTATGCGTGAAGCGGCGCTTCGCGGTTTCTCTACAGCGACAGACTTGGCTGATTACCTAGTGCGTAAAGGTATGCCTTTCCGTGATGCTCACGAAGTTGTAGGTAAATCTGTAGCCTACGGTATCGAGCAGAATAAAGATCTAGGTGAAATGACGTTGGAAGAGCTTGTTCAGTTCTCCGATACGATCGAGCAGGATGTATTTGAAGTGCTAACCCTTGAAGGTTCTGTTGCAGCACGTGATCACATTGGTGGTACAGCACCAAATCAGGTGCGTGCAGCTGTGAAGCGTGGTCAGGCTAAATTGGATGCGCGTGGTTAATCGCTCATCTTAGAAATAAAAAACGCGCTGCCTTGAGAAAGGTAAGCGCGTTTTTTGTTTGTCTGCGGTATGGCTTATTTATCTAAGCTGATATCAACCATTAGATCGCTGGCAATATTTTCTAAATCCTGTTGCAGCTCATCTAAGTCAAGGTCGCTGGATGCAAGTAACTCAGCTTCGGCTTTAAATAGCAATTCAGCCGACATAGAACCAGACACGAGTTCTGTGTTTAGGCGTTCAACGTTTACGTGGCGTTTAGCTAGTGCGCTAGAAATATCGCGCACGATGCCAGGTTTGTCATGGCCAACCAACTCAAGTTTAAAGTGCTGAGATGCGCCAGTGGTTTCTGGTGCTGATGATTGCTCAACTGTTACCTTCAAGCCTTGAGCATCTAGCGCTGTTAGCGCTGCAGTTAATGTAGCTGCTTTATCTTCAGGAACTTCGGTGATTAGAATGCCGGCAAACTTTCCAGCTAATCTGGACATACCGGATTCAAGCCAGTTGCCGCCATTTTCAGTAATGGTTTGCGCTAGCATTTCGACCAGACCTGGTTTATCAGGACCGATGACGGTTAAGACAAGAGATGTCATCATTGTAGGCTCCACTCTGTACATCATTATTAACTTTATAAGATCACTATAACACTATGATCGAAATTATCAGTGCTCTATGGCCGGTATTTGCACTTATTTTATTAGGCTATGCGGCGAGAAAGAGCGGATTTCTAACCGATGACTTTTGGGGGCAGGCGGAAAAGGCGACTTACTTTGTGCTGTTTCCTATCTTGTTGGTGTCCCGTTTAGCTAGTACCGATATGACTGCTGTCCCCTTGGATCAGGTGGGGTTGGCTGTTGTGTTGCTGGTTTTGGGTGGCAGTGTGTTTGTCTTTTTGGCAAAACCGTTCTTGAGGGTCGATGCAGCGGGCATTACCTCCATTTATCAGGGTGGAGTTCGTTTCAATGTTTATGTGGGCTTAGCTGCTTCGGCAACCTTGTTTGGTCCTCAAGGGGTAGTGGTCGGTGCAGTGGTGATGGCGCTCATGATCCCCTTGCTGAATTTCTGCTGTGTACTGGTCTTTTCCTACTTTACCCGTAGCACTCAAGATTTTAAGAGTGTGCTGTTAGCCTTGTTAAAGAACCCACTTATTGTTGGTAGCTTGTGTGGTTTGTTGCTAAATCAGACAGGGGTAGGTTTCCCGAATCTGCTGATGCCTATCGCTGAATTCCTAGGTCGTATGGCTCTGCCTTTAGGGCTGTTATCTGTCGGAGCAGGACTGAGTTTTAAGGTCCTAATGAAAAGTGGCCAAGCGCTTTGTGCAACCTCGTTGATCAAACTGTTAGTAATGCCATTATTGGCCTTTCTTATCTGTGTTGTATTGGGATTGCCAAATGCTGAAATTATCTGGTTGTACGCGGCCTTACCAACGGCTGCATCCTCTTATATTCTGGCGCGTCAGCTTGGTGGGGATGTGCAAATGATGGCTGCCATTATCACCGGACAGACACTTTTCTCGATGTTAACCATACCTTTTATGATGATTTTTCTTAATTTTCTGCAAAAAAGTTTATAAATCAGTAGGTAATTGGCTCTTTTTACAATTCTGGATTAAAATAATTATGTAACTGGCCGATAGTTTTATTGCCCTATGATTTATAAGGGGTTGCAAAAAACTGTATTTATGAAAAACTACGGCCGGGCATTAAGTAAACGAGCGTTTGTTTAATGTGTGGTAAACCTTATAGGCAGAATAATGAAAAAAGGTCCTGATCTGGTTCTAATCTTGGTAGTCGTGTTTGTACTAGGGTCTGTAATGACCGGCGTATCGCATGCAGATTTCCAGTTTGCTTCCCTGTTTGAGCAAGTCTTTAACAGCTAAGCTTTCAATTGCGTTATAGATAGCTTCTGCTATCAGTAACAATCGATATTAGAGGGATATCCCAGCTCTCTACAGGTAACTCTTCTACTCTCTGAATTTCATGCGCCAGCCCGATAAGGCTTGGCCCTTTCATGCTTTTCTTCAGATTTTTAAAGCCGAATGTGCGGTCATAGTATCCACCACCCATGCCCATGCGATTGCCTTTTGCATCGAAGGCGACTAGAGGTAGCAAAACTAAATCGATCGCCCAAGCGGCTCTGCGTTTGTGCGGTTGTAGTTTGGGCTCTCGGATACCGTAGATATTCTTAATCATCGGTGTTTGGTCTGTGTACGGTGTAAACCATAAACGATTATGAAGAATAGGGTGCAATACCGGTAGGTAGACTTCTTTGCCTAATTTCCAGCAGTAGTGAATCAACGGTTCAGGGTTAATCTCACCATCATTAGGTAGGTAGATGGCGATGCTCTTAGCGCGTCTGAAATCTGCACGGGTGCGTATATTCTTCAGCAAACCTTGTGCGGCTTGTTCCTGTTGTAGAGGAGTTAAAGAACGTCTGAGTTGACGAATACGCTGGCGGAGTTGTTTGCGTTGTTGAGTCATTGTGAAATGAAGATCCCCAAGGTGCCGGTGTCGGATATGGCCCTGAACCCGAAGGTTCAAGGAGGTGGTTACTGAGTATCATTAGGCTTTCCGGTAAATCGGACATGCACACCAGAAACTACGAGCAACCCCCAAAAGTGTGATTATCGGCTCGAGGGACGTAACCAACGGTCGAACACCCCAGGGCATGTTTTTATTATACCCTTTATGATGCCGGTGTCAGGACTTGTAATAAAAATATTTTCTGCTAGGTGGTGCTGTAACTGGCTGTTAAATATACACTTTTCTTAAGTTGAAAAGTTTTCAAGGACAGTGGTTAACTGTCCGAATCAGTAGTTTGTGTTTCGTTGATTAACGCTTTATCAATTTTGTTACCAAGGTGACGTAGGCGTTCTTCAATATTGCTGGTGTTTGCTTGCTTGGATTGCAATAACTCATGAGCCAAGTTGAGCGCTGCCATCACCGCTATCCGCTCAAGCCCTAACACTTTGCCTGTTTTTCTGATCTCTAGCATTTTCTCATTAAGAAAGTCTGCGGAAGCCAATAATTCAGCCTCTGCGTCAGCCGGACAGTTAAAATTAAACTCTTTGTCTAGCAGAGTAATAGTGACAGGTTGGGATTCTGGCTGGCTCATTTGTTTTGCTCCAACGCTTTAAGTCGCATGATCATCGCTTGAATTTTGGATTGCGTTTGTTCGTTGAGCTGTACTAGTTGAGCACGCTCCTCTTTAAGCTGTTGTTCACGGGCACGCAGCTGAATATTTTCCTGATTTAGTTGTTCGCAGCGTTCCAGAAGTTGATCGATTTTCTGTTCCAGCGCGTTAAAGTAATGCTCAGTCATGCAGAAAGAATGCCCCTAAAGCTAAATTATTCTCAGCAGGACTATAATCAGCCCCTGTCTGTGGGTCAATGACGCTGCACAGGAAGTGTTGAAATGCTAGGATTAACAGCACGATATTATTGATGGATTCGATTCATGTCTTTAGAAAATGTACCTGTAGATCTACCCGATTTTGAACTTATCGCAAATATGTTTGTAGAGGAGGGGGTGAGAGCTGTTTCACCTTCGGAACTCCACGGAGTTATCTCGGGACATTTAGCTGCGGGTGCACGTTTAAAACCAGCGGCGTTAGAGAAGATCGTTAATGAATTGCTCGATATAGAATCGCTCTCCCAAGACAGCAGTAAGTCGGTGGTGACGAATCTTTACACAGCAACGCTTGGCTGTATGGAAAGTATGGATCTGGAGTTCGATATGGTACTTCCAGATGATGAGGATGAGATCTCTATGCGTGCTGAATCCCTAGGGCGTTGGTGTCAGAGCTTCCTAAGTGGATTCGGTCTCTATGGTAAACATACAGATGCCAGCTTATCGCCTGAAGCGAAAGAGACGCTAAATGACCTTGGCCAGATCGCACAAATCTCTTCCGATCTGGAAGAGCTTGATGAAAACGAAGCTGATCTGATGGAAGTTCAAGAATATGTGCGTATGGCTGTTTTGATGCTGTTTACTGAGTGTAATAAAGCGTTAGAAGAGAAAGAAAAAGAGTTTGCTAAAGCTAAGCCAGAAAACAACAGGTTGCACTAATGAAGATCGGTCTTGATCAGTTTGTCGCACGCCGTGCTGCGTTGATGGCGCAGATGTCACCGGGCAGTATCGCGATTATTCCTTCTGCGCAGATGAAACAGCGTAATAGCGATGTTGAATATCCATTTCGTCAGGATAGCAACTTTTACTACTTAACTGGTTTTAACGAGCCGGATGCAGTGTTGCTATTGATGCCGGGTCGTACAGATGGTGAATCGGTGCTGTTTTGTCGAAATCGTGACAAGCTGATGGAGATCTGGAATGGCTATCGTGCAGGGCCTGAAGGCGCTGTTAATGACTATGGCATGGATGAAGCCCATGCCATTGATGAAGTCGACGATATTCTACCGGGCCTGTTAAATGGCGTATCTAGAATCTATTACTCCATTGGTAAAGATGAAGAGCTTGATCAACGCGTTCGACACTGGCTTAACCTGATTCGCGCAAAAGTACGTCAAGGGGCGGTAGCGCCTTCAGAATTAGTTATGCTGGATTGCCTGTTACATGAAATGCGCTTGATCAAAGGCGATGCAGAAAAAGATATGATGCGTCGTGCCGGTGAGATCTCTGCGCAGGGGCATATCAAGGCGATGCAGCTGTGTAAGCCGGGTGTGATGGAATATCAGTTAGAAGCGGAGATCTTGCACCACTTCGCGATGAATGGAGCGCGCCAGCCAGCGTACTCGACTATCGTGGGTGGCGGAGCAAATGCTTGTGTACTGCACTACATCGAAAACAGCGAACCGCTCAACGACGGCGATCTGGTGTTAATCGATGCCGGTTGTGAGCTAGATCATTATGCTGGCGATATTACACGTACTTTCCCTGTAAATGGTCGCTTTAGTCCTGAACAAGCGGCAATATACGGACTGGTTTTGAAAGCACAGAAAGCTTGTATTGAATTCGCGAAACCAGGTGTTTTGTGGGAAGCCGTACACGAAAAATCAGTAGAAGTGTTAACCGCAGGGCTGATTGAGCTAGGTTTGCTATCGGGTACGTTGAGTGAAGAGATCTCAGCGGGTCGCTACCGTGATTTTTACATGCATCGTATTGGTCATTGGTTAGGTATGGATGTTCATGATGTTGGCGATTACAAAGTCGATGGCGAATGGCGTCCGTTAGAGCCTGGTATGGTGATGACGGTTGAGCCAGGTATTTATATCGCTGCGGACAACGAAAATGTTGAGCCTCGTTGGCGCGGTATTGGTGTGCGTATTGAAGACGATATCTTGATCACTGCAGAGGGTAACGAAAACCTTACTGCGGCTGTGCCGAAAGAAATTGCAGAAATTGAAGCGTTAATGGCAGCAAAATGAAACAGCACTATGACATCGTGGTGATTGGTGGCGGCATGGTGGGTGCGAGCTTAGCTTGTGCTCTTCTGCCAGCAAGTGAACAGCTTGATCTGAATATCGCCGTAATTGAAGCCTTTCCTATGCCTGAGAAAAGCGCTCTGGAGTATCAGCCGAGCTATGATTCCAGAGCGACGGCATTGGCTTATGGTAGCCGCTCTATCTACGAAGTCATGGGTATCTGGCCAACGCTAAAAACGCATTTAGCACCCATCAAACATATTCACGTTTCTGATAAAGGTCATTTTGGTGTGACGCGTCTGCACGCAGAGCAGGAGAGAGTGCCTGCGTTGGGTTATGTGGTCGAAAACCAATGGCTCGGACGTGTCCTGCTAGATCGTTTACAGCAGGATGATGCCAATCGCATTGATTTTATCTGCCCTGCAGAAGTGACAGATGTTCAGTATGGCTCTGACCAGATGGGCGTCACGCTAGAAAAAGAGGGTGAGACGCATCAGTTAACGACTGAATTGGTTGTGATGGCTGATGGTGGCCGTTCCTCATTGCGTGAAGGGATGGGCATGAACTACAGCGAAACAACCTACGAGCAACATGCTGTCATAGCCAACGTCAGCTTAGATCGCTCACACAACGATATTGCTTATGAACGTTTTACCGATACGGGCCCTATGGCGCTGTTACCCTTGGAAGAACAAAACGGTGAGCATCGTTGTGGTCTAGTTTGGACAGTGCCTAATGATCAAGTCGATGAAGTGATGGCGCTTGACGAAGCTGAGTTTATAGCGCGTCTACACGAACGCTTTGGTCATCGCGCAGGTAATTTTGTCAAAGTGGGTGAGCGACATACATATCCGCTAAAACTGGTTTTAGCGCAGGAACAGGTGCGTCAGGGTTTAGTGGTCTTAGGTAACGCAGCGCATGCTTTGCATCCAATCGCTGGACAAGGATACAACTTGGCGTTACGTGGCGTTGTCGCTTTAGCTGATCACCTAATTCAAGCTCGTAAAGCGGGCGGTAATCTAGGTGACTTAAACGTACTTCAGGATTTCTACGAACAGCAACGACAAGATCAGCAGCGCACAATTGGGCTGAGCGATCAGACTATGAAGCTGTTCTCCAATAATAATATTCTGCTTGCAGCCGGCCGTAACCTAGGCCTGCAACTGTTAGATATTTGTCCGCCTGCTAGAACCGTTTTTGCCCGTGGTGCCATGGGCTTAGATATGCCCGCTCCAGACCTGAAATAGAGATAGATCATGCCAGAAAATACACAGGCACAAGTGCTTAATTCAGATGTAGTGATTGTTGGAGCCGGCATGGTGGGAGTTACCCTTGCTGCGGCTTTGGCGGATGCCGATATTAAAGTAACGCTTTTAGAGCAGCGTGAAGGCGATATCAGTGGTTTCTCTGAGTTTGTTAAAGGCGCTCAAACTAAGGGCTATGACCCTCGTGTCAGTGCGCTCACCTGTGCCTCACAGCAGATCTTAACCTCTGTAGGTGCTTGGAAGTATATGCGGGATTATCGTCTAAGCCCCTACACCGAGATGGATGTTTGGGATGGCGAAGGGACTGGGCATATTCATTTCTCAGCACGAGAGTTACATGAACCCGCTTTAGGCCATATTGTAGAAAACCGTGTGACACTGGCGGGTTTGTATCAGGTTCTTTTAGAAACACCTTCAGTAGAACTGATTACCGGCGTGACAGTGACGGAGCTCTCTCCCCAGTCTGATCATGGTCGTGCGGTGAAATTGAGTGATGGTCGTATCATTCAAGCGGGTCTAGTGGTTGCTGCGGATGGCGCGTTATCTAAAACGCGTCAACATGCTGGTCTACCGATGGTGGAATGGGACTATGGTCACCATGCCATTGTGACCACAGTTAAAACCGAACAGCCTCACCAAGCGACCGCTTGGCAGCGTTTTACCGAAGATGGACCGCTAGCATTGTTACCTCTGAGTAACGAAGAGGGCGATTACTACTGCTCGATTGTTTGGTCGACATCGCCAGAACATGCCAATGAATTGATGGCATTGCCAGATGACGCGTTTTGCCAGCAATTAGGCCGCGCATTTGAGAACCGTTTAGGCGACATAGAATGGTGCGATCAACGCAGCGTTTTTCCTTTACGTCAGCGTCATGCTCAGCATTATATCCAGCCGGGCTTTGCTGCGATTGGGGATGCGGCACATACCATCCATCCTCTGGCAGGTCAGGGTGTGAATTTAGGTTTACTGGATGCAGCTCAATTAGCTGAAACGTTGATGGAAGCTTCGCGTCGAGGTGAGCCTTTAGGCGCTCAATCTGTGTTACGCAGATTCCAGCGCGAACGCCGCAATGACAATATCCAGATGTCTTTAGCTATGGAAAGTTTCAAGCGTTTATTTAATACCAGACAGCCTTTAGCTTGCTTAGCGCGCAATATGGGTATGAACTTATTGGATAAACTGTCACCTGTTAAAAACCATATTGTGATGGATGCGATGGGATTATCTGGCCGTTTGCCACAATTGGCGCAGAGAAACATTCAAGAATAATTGGCTTGGATAATCTGATCCGACCATAGTCGCAACCCTAGTTTGTCGTTCAAAGATTGAACTGTGAAGAGAATCCCTATAAATTGTCTTCCCTTTTTTTGTTTTTCAGGTCAATTGATTCGCTCTTGAGCTGAAAAGCAGTTGTTAAAGCCTAGCAAGACCTGTTTATGACGATAACAAGGCCTAAGCTAGCCCCTGATAAGAGTTAATAATATGGGTAGCAAAACTGCATTGTACGAAAAGCACCAAGAGATGGGTGCTAAGCTAGTCGACTTCGGTGGTTGGGATATGCCAATCCACTATGGTTCTCAGGTAGATGAGCATCACAAGGTTCGACAAGCTGCTGGTATGTTTGATGTCTCCCACATGACGGTTGTAGACGTTACCGGCACAGACGCTAAAGAGTATTTACGTTACCTGCTAGCAAACGATGTTGCTAAGTTGCAGGAAAAAGGTAAGGCGATGTACAGCGGCATGCTGAATGAAGATGCTGGTGTAATTGATGATCTTATTGTCTACCTAATGACAGAGCCAGGTGTTGCTGGTGAGTGGTTCCGTGTCGTTGTGAACTGTGCAACACGCGAAAAAGATTTACGTTGGATGTCTGACCAGACAGCTAGCTTTGATGACGTTGCCCTAACAGAGCAGCCAGAATTGGCGATGGTGGCCGTGCAAGGCCCAGACGCATTAGCGTTGGCTAAAGAAGCTGTAACTGAGTCTCGCGCTAATTTGATCGATCAGTTAAGTGTTTTCCAAGGTTTAGAGTCAGAAGGCTGGTTTATTGCGAGAACTGGCTATACTGGTGAAGACGGTTTAGAAGTGATGCTGCCTGAAGATGAGGTAGCAGATTTCTGGCAGGCGCTCGCGGATGCTGGCGTTGCTCCGTGTGGACTAGGCGCGCGCGACACTTTGCGTTTAGAAGCGGGTATGAACCTATATGGCGCGGATATGGATGAAACCATTTCCCCACTTGCAGCTAATATGGGTTGGACGATCGCTTGGGAACCGCAAGAGCGTGTATTTATCGGCCGTGAAGCACTACAACAGCAGCGCGATGCAGGTGTAAGCCATAAGCTTGTAGGTCTAGTGATGGAAGCGCGTGGTGTATTGCGTGCACATCAGAAGGTTGTAGTAGACGGCATTGGCGAAGGCGAGATTACCAGTGGTACATTCTCCCCAACGCTAGGTTGTTCGATCGCTATGGCGCGTGTGCCAGTGGGCACAACGGATACAGCTGAAGTGGATCTGCGTGGTAAAGGCAAGTTGGTGTCTGTACGTGTAATTCGTCCTTCTTTTGTCCGTAACGGCAAAAAAGTTTTTGACTAAGAATTCGATTTAAACAGGACCCATAGGGGTAGGAAATAAACATGAGTAACATTCCATCTGAACTGAAATACGTTGCTAGTCACGAGTGGATCCGCGTTGAAGGTGATGGCACCGTTGTCATTGGTGTAACAGATCACGCGCAAGACCTTTTGGGTGACGTAGTTTTCGTTGAGCTGCCAGAAGTCGGTGCTGAAGTAGAATCAGGTGATGAAACAGGTGTTGTTGAGTCTGTTAAAGCTGCATCTGATGTATACGCGCCGCTAAGTGGTGAAGTTGTAGCCGTTAACGAAGATCTGGAAGACTCTCCAGAGCTAGTTAACTCTGATCCATACGGTGATGGTTGGTTCTTCAAATTGAAGCTAAGCGACGCTGAAGAGTTGAACGAACTACTAAGCGCAGAAGCTTACAACGATCTGTGCGAATCTGAAGCTTAAGTCAGATTTAGGGCCTCGGCCTGAGAAATAAATACCTTGTCCCGGCTATATGCCGGGACAGTTGTCTGTAAAACAGGAAAAACATGTCACTGCAAACTCTAAAACTAAACAGTGGGGCTGAACGCAGGCTGCGTGGTGGTCACCTTTGGATCTACAGTAACGAGGTGGATAACCGTGCGACGCCGCTGAAGAGCTTTGAGCCGGGTCAGCAGGTTATTGTCGAAACTGACAAAGGCAAACCTTTAGGCGTTGCTTATGTAAACCCAAATACGTTGATTTGCGGTCGAATTGTCAGTCGTGATCTTAAATACACTTTGGATCGTTCCTTAATCATTCACCGTCTAAAAGTGGCGCTATCACTGCGTGAAAGCTGCTTTACTGATGATTGTTATCGTTTGGTGTTTGGTGACAGTGATGCTCTACCTGGTCTAGTGATTGATCGTTTCTACGATGTGTTTGTTGTACAGATCTCTACAGCTGGCATGGAAGCGGTGCTAGATGACATTATCGACGCATTGAACAAGGTGTTCACGCCGAAAGCTATTTTGCTGCGTAACGACGGCAAAATGCGTGATATGGAAGGCTTGGAAACCTACACAGAGATTATCCAGGGTGATATCCCTGAACTGTGTCCGTTGATGGAAAACTCTGTGCCACTGCTAGCACCACTGCAGAAAGGCCAGAAAACTGGTTGGTTCTACGATCACCGTAATAACCGCGCACAGATGCAAAAGCATGTTGAAGGTAAGCGGGTACTGGATCTGTTTAGTTACGTAGGTGGCTGGGGCGCGCAAGCTTTGGCTGCTGGTGCTGATCAGGCGATCTGTGTTGATGCTTCCCACTTTGCTCTAGAAGTGGCAGCTGAGAACGCGCGTATCAACAATGCGTCTGATCGTTTCGAAGGCTTCCACGGCGATGCCTTTGATATCTGTAAGTCTCTGATTGCAGATAAAGAAAAATTTGATGTGGTTGTGTTGGATCCGCCTGCGTTTATCCAGAAGAAAAAGGATATTCGTAATGGTGAGCGTGCATACTCCCGTATGAATAACTTCGCGATGCGTCTGCTTAAGAAAGACGGAATCTTGGTGTCTGCGTCATGCTCTATGCATCTTCAGCGTGATCGCTTGATCGATATTATTCGTAGTAATAGCCGCGAATTGGATCGTAATGCTCAGGTCTTTGATCAGGGGCATCAGGGTGCAGACCACCCGGTACATCCGGCGATTCCAGAAACGGATTACCTTAAATCATTCTTTGTCAGAGTTTTGCCATCGTCTTAATCTGACATCTGTTCCCAGATAGGAGCTTTACCATGCAATATCGTCAGCTAGGTAATACTGACCTCAATGTGAGTCTAATCTGTCTGGGAACCATGACCTTCGGGCGTCAAAATACTGAGGTCGAAGCGTTTGAGCAGCTGGATTATGCTTGGGCACAAGGTGTCAATTTTCTTGATGCTGCTGAGATGTATCCAGTGCCTGTTGATGAGCGCTATCAGGGGCTGACCGAGACCTATATCGGCAATTGGATGAAGCAGCGGAATAACCGCGATAAGGTGATTGTTGCAACAAAGGTTGCGGGGCCCGGTGATTTTGTCAGCTTTATCCGCCCTGAAATGCATTTTGATCGCAAAAACATTCGTGAAGCGATCCAAGGCAGTTTAAAGCGCCTCCAAACCGATTATATTGACCTCTACCAACTCCACTGGCCAGATCGCACCACTAATTTTTTTGGTAAGTTAGGCTACCAGCATGCTCCAGAAAACGATGGGGCAGCAATTTTGGAAACCCTAAACATTTTAAAAGAGCTGGTGGATGAAGGCTTGATTAGATATGTGGGCTTATCCAATGAAACGGCATGGGGAACCATGAAGTTTCTCGCTTATGCTGAGCAATTAGGCCTGCCACGAGTTGTTTCCGTACAGAATCCTTACAACTTGTTAAACCGCTCCTCCGAGGTCGGTTTAACCGAGGTTTTGATGCGTGAGCAGGTGTCTCTACTGCCGTATTCACCAATGGCATTTGGTACCTTGAGTGGCAAGTACCTTAATGGCGCTCAGCCTGAGAAAGGCCGTTTAACCCTGTTTCCTGATTACACTCGATATCTGAATGAACAAGGTATAAAAGCGACTGAAGAGTATGTATCGCTAGCGCGAGCGCATAATTTGGATCCAGCTCAGATGGCGTTGGCTTTTGTTAATAGTCGTGATTTTGTTGCCAGTAATATTATTGGCGCAACGACCATGGGGCAGCTGACAGCGAATATAGACTCGGTAAACCTTAACCTTGATGAAGGTTTACTGGCGGAGATTGAAGCGATTCATGTCCGCTATCCGAATCCATGCCCATAGCTTTGGCGAATTGATCAAAAAGGGGAGCTTTAACAGCTCCCTTTTTTGTTGTGAATTTGTCATTTTCGAGTTCTTTGCCAGACTGTAATCAGCAAGATAAAACAGGTGGGTAGGGTTATGTTACAAGTAAAAGATGCAATGTTTCCTGTGAATAAGCCGCTAAGTGCAGATATGCCCCTAGTTGAGGCGGTTTCTCATATTCTAGATTCTGGGTATTTAGGCTTACCGGTTGTGGATAAGAACTTGAAGGTGGTTGGCTTTTTATCAGAGTTTGATTGTTTGCCCTATTTGGTTACCGACAGCTATCACTGTGATAGCCATGAAATTGTTGGTGATATTATGCGTACCGATCCACTTACGGTTGCACCGGGATTGAGTATTGTCGATTTGGCTCAGCAGATGGGTTTGGATAAACCAAAAGTGTATGCAGTGGTTGAGCAGAATAAGCTTGTGGGTATCATCACGCGAAGCATGTTGATGCATGAGCTAAATGAGTCTTTGAAGCACTGTAAAGTGGTGGCTTAAAGGCTGTTATTCCGTGAAGGTTTAACCGCAAAGGACGAGGGATCATACCGAAGAATAATTATAGAGAGAAAGTTAATTTTTAAAATAATAATGGTTGTTTGACCTATATCAGAAACTCCTGATGTAGTAGGCGCATAATCAGTAATACTGATTAACCGAACTAGAGAGGTAAGCCTATGAACCAGGAGTTACAGACCCCAGACGTTGATGTTCAAACTGCAGATGTGACCTTGCCACCGCAAGAAGAAATCTGCCCTACTGTACTGCTGGATCAGGAAGTTACTGATCTGTTTGAGTCCAGCGAATACCCTTACGATACAAAGATCTCCCGCAAAGAATACGAAAAGCGCAAAAAAGAGCTGCAGATAGAACTATTGAAGATGCAGAACTGGGTGCGCGAGACCGGGCAGCGTGTTGTTATCCTCTTTGAAGGGCGTGACGCCGCCGGTAAAGGTGGAACCATCAAACGTATTATGGAGCACCTCAATCCTCGTGGTGCCCGTGTTGTGGCTTTGGAAAAGCCGACCGAGCAAGAGAAAGGACAGTGGTATTTCCAGCGTTACATCAATCATCTTCCTACGGCTGGTGAGATAGTGCTGTTTGACCGTTCTTGGTACAACCGTGCTGGTGTTGAGAAGGTGATGAACTTCTGTTCGCCATCTGAGTATTTAGAGTTTATGCGTCAGACACCTGATCTGGAACGTATGCTGGCGCGAAGTGGCATCAAACTGTTTAAGTTCTGGTTCTCGGTAAGCCGTGACGAGCAGTTCCGACGTTTTCAGGCTCGTCGTGTAGATCCGTTGAAGCAATGGAAACTTTCTCCAATCGATTTGGCCTCTTTAGATAAGTGGGATTCATATACAGAAGCCAAAGAATCGATGTTTTTCTATACCGACACAGCAGATGCGCCTTGGACTGTGATTAAGTCTGACGATAAGAAGCGCGCAAGACTTAATGCAATGCGCCATCTACTTAGTCGTATGCCTTATCCGAATAAAAGTGAAGAGATTGATCTTCAGCCGGATCCGCAAATCGTCAGCAATGCCCAAGGGCAAATTGATCGTCACCCAGTGCATAAGTAAGAGTTAAGGAGTAAAACGATGACAATGAAACAAACTGCACATGCTCAACATGTTGTCTCGTCTTTTAAGGAGAGATTACCAACAGCAATGTGTAACGATATTGGTGAAGAGCATTTTGATGAGTTAGCACTGTTGATTGAGTCAGCGATCAGTGCGGCTGTTTTGGCAGAGATGGAAAAAGCGGCCGATAAGATTGATAAGTTAGCTCACGATGTTCGTCATTTTGCAGAACATTTTGATTGAGTTTTAACAGAAATAAAAAAGAGAGGCTATTGCCTCTCTTTTTTGTGCGGATGTTTACACCTGATCAACGTAGATCAAGCACAGGCCAAAGGTTGGCGTTGGCATGATCTTCCAGCGTTTCATCTGGGTTTACTGCGACTGGATGAGTTACTTTCTCCAGCAACGGTAAGTCATTGTGGGAATCACTATAGAAATAACTGCCTTCTAAATTGAAGTCATTATGTTTTAACCACTCATTCAGGCGCGTTACTTTGCCATCTTGGAAGCAAGGTATACCCGCAACTTTACCGGTATATTCACCATCCACTTCTTCTGGGTCTGTTGCAATAATATCGTCTACACCAAGCTTGTCTGCGATAGGGCCTGTTACAAAGCGGTTAGTCGCTGTGATAATAAGCAAGTAATCACCTTGTTCGCGGTGGTTCTGCAGAAGCTCAGCCGCTTTAGGCAGCATAATTGGAATAATTTTAGATTCCATAAACTCTAAATGCAGCTTATCTAGCTCTGCACGTTTCATCTGCGCCAAAGGTTTTAGAGCAAAGGCAAGAAATTCAAAAATATCTAATCCGCCATTTTTATATTGCTCGTAAAAGTAGTCGTTTGCGCGACTATACTCATCGCTATCTACAATCCCTTTTTCGCACAAAAATTCGCCCCATGCGTGATCACTGTCACCGGCAAGAAGAGTATTGTCCAGATCAAAAATTGCTAAGCTCAAAAGAGGTTCCTCAACGAATAAGATAGTGTCGCAAGGATAGGGAGGATATGCTTTGAATGCAATTGTCTGAAAAGGGATTTGCTGAGTATCAAAGAATTATGGAACAATAGCTGAAAAATAATTAGGAATAACTAAAGTGATTGATTCAGATGGGTTCAGGCCGAATGTCGGTATCATTCTGGCTAACTCGCTGGGTCAGGTCCTTTGGGCAAGACGAATTGGCCAAGATGCTTGGCAGTTTCCGCAGGGGGGGATTAATGAGGATGAAACCCCTGAAGAAGCAATGTATCGCGAATTAAGAGAAGAGATTGGACTTGCTGCAGAAGATGTAGAGATTGTTGCAGTAACCCGAGGTTGGTTGAGATACCGATTGCCCAAACGAATGATCCGGCGCAATTCGCATCCGGTATGTGTTGGCCAGAAGCAAAAATGGTTCTTGCTACGGATGTTGAGCGCAGATAGCGCGGTAAAAATTGATCACACTGAATCGCCAGAGTTTGATGGTTGGCGTTGGGTGAGCTATTGGTATCCGCTAGGACAGGTTGTGTCATTTAAACGAGAGGTGTATCGCAAGGCAATGCGAGAATTATCACCTAAACTATCGAGATTTAATGCCATAAATACCTAGAAGGAGAGACACTGAATGCTGGATGTGTTGAAGAAGATTGTACAGGAAGTCAGTATCGCGCCAGATTTGGACTCGGTACTGAATCTGATTGTGCGTCGCATCCAGCGTGCTATGTCCACAGAGGTTTGTTCTGTTTATCTATTTGATCCCGAGGATCAATGTTATGTTTTGATGGCGACCGAGGGTCTAAATCAAGAAGCGGTAGGTAGTGTTCGCTTATCTGCCGAAGAAGGCTTGGTTGGTATGGTGGTGGATCGTGCCGAACCAATCAACCTTGAAAACGCCTCTGAACATCCCGCCTACAAATATGTTGAGTCCACTGGTGAAGAGCGTTTTAACTCTTTCCTCGGTGTGCCGATTATCCATCACCGCGGTGTTTTAGGGGTCTTAGTTGTTCAGCAAAAAGCGCAGCGCCGTTTTGATGAGAGCGAAGAAGCTTTTCTGGTTACATTATCTGCGCAACTAGCAGGTGCGATTGCTCATGCTGAAGCCACAGGCTCTTTAGGTGCGATGGGTGAAGAGCCTAGTAGCGAGATTGTTAACTTACGCTTTGAAGGTGTACCGGGTTCTGCTGGCGTAGCTATTGGTTCGGCTACGGTTGTTGCGCCTCCTGCAGATCTGAATTCAGTTCCGGATAAAGTTGCCAAAGATGTAGAGCAGGAAATTGCGAACTTTGAAGCTGCGTTAAAGCTTGTTCGACGGGATATCAAAGTAGTTGGGCGCAGTTTAGCCCAGCGTTTACGTTCTGAAGAGCAGGCGCTGTTCGATGTTTATCTTCGAATGTTGGATGACAATGCCTTGGCTGGCGAAGTTGTAGCGAGAATTCGCCAAGGTAACTGGGCGCAAGGTGCACTGCGTGAAGTTGTCATGGAGCATGTGCGTCAGTTCTCTATGATGGATGATCCCTATCTGCGTGAACGTGCGACGGATATCAAAGATTTAGGTCGTCGAGTGCTCGCCTATCTGCAAGAAGATGCGCCTGCAGTACTCGAATTTACCGATGAAACAATACTAGTTGCTGATGAACTAACCCCGGCGATGCTTGGAGAAGTGCCGAGCGAGAAGTTGGTCGGTTTAGTTTCTGTGCATGGTTCTAGTAACTCACATGCTGCGATCCTTGCTCGTTCCATGGGCATTCCTACCATTATGGGCGCGGTTGATCTGCCTCTAACGCGTATTGATGGTCGAGAGCTGATTCTTGATGGTTATTCAGGTCGAATTTACGTACAGCCGGGAGAGGATCTTCTAACGGCATACAGAGATATCTTGCGTGGTGAGCAGGAGCAAGCAGCCGAACTTGAAGCGATCAAGGACCTGCCTGCGGAAACGACAGATGGTTTCCGAATGCCGTTATGGGTAAATACAGGTTTGATCGCCGATGTAGCGCGTTCACTTGATCGCGGAGCAGAAGGTATCGGACTGTATCGAACCGAAGTGCCTTTCATGATCCGAGAGTTCTTCCCGAGTGAGCAAGACCAAGCGCAGACTTATCGCAAGCAGCTTGAAGCATTCCATCCTCGTCCTGTGACAATGCGCACCTTGGATATCGGTGGAGATAAGTCACTACCTTACTTCCCAATTGAAGAGGAAAACCCATTCTTGGGATGGCGTGGTATCCGAGTGACGCTGGATCATCCTGAAATCTTCCTAGTGCAAGTACGCGCCATGCTTAAAGCGGGTGAAGGCTACGGTAATCTACGTATCATGTTGCCGATGGTGACCAGCGTCGGCGAAGTAGAAGAAGCAAGTCGTCAGATCGATCGTGCAGTTAAAGAGCTGCAAGATGAAGGGCATGATATAGAGCGTCCATTGGTGGGTGTGATGGTTGAGGTGCCGGCAGCTGTTTATCAGGTACGCCGATTTGCCCGTCGTGTCGATTTTATCTCGGTAGGTTCCAACGACCTTACTCAGTATCTGCTTGCCGTAGACCGAAATAACCCTCGTGTTGCTGATCTGTATGTTAGCTACCATCCCGCTGTTCTGAGAGCGCTTGTTTTCATTGCACGAGAGGCGCATAAAGAAAACGTTACAGTGTCTATCTGTGGTGAATTGGCGTCTGAGCCAGGTGGTGCTTTGCTGTTGATGGCAATGGGGTATGACGTGCTATCAATGAACGCGACCAATCTGCCTAAAGTAAAAGCCGCGATTCGCCAAGTGAGTAAGGAAGACGCGGGTCAACTCTTGAAAGATGTGATGGCGATGGATGATGCTGATCGCATTCAGAAATTCATCAATGAGCGCCTAACTGAATTGGGTATAGCGCTGCCCAAACAGCCGGTTGTTGTTTAGTCGATTTTTTCTGGAGATTACTACCCTAGGGCTGGCAAGGTAAGTTGATACTCACTTCTTTCTAATGGCCCATTATAGTCGTACCCTTGTTCGATAACTGTTGTACGGCCATCGAGTCCTTGTAGTAGAAGTGTTATAGCCCGAGTGCCGTACGTCTCTGACCGAATAAAACTAGAAGAGAGCAACCTTTCCCATTCAAAAGGTACGCCGGTGTCTGGCAGGATTTCGTCTGCGGCGCGTTGATCGTTAAGCATAATCTCAAATAAAACCTGCTCAGAAATAATCTCATTTTCGATTGTGTCTGATAGTGCCTGTTTTACTTGGGTAAGCTTTGGCCAAGGTGTGTCTAGAAGCGCATTACTCATTCCGTATACACCGGGTTGTAATTGCTGCGTTTGACCTCCGCGGTTAGAACAGTAGTACAGACCTGTTTTGTCCCCTGTAAGCAGATTAAAATCGCCGTATTGTGATTTTTCTTTCTCCAATTGCGCTAAATAGCTTTTCGCATCAGTAGAACCCGTTAAGAAATTGGCTGTAAGCTCACCGCGAGATTTTTTCGATTTGGTCATATTGTTGCCATCACGAAAATTGGTAACGGCTGAGAACTTTCCTTCCTTGTTGATGCCCAACCAAGTGCCCATCTGTTCTAGGTCTCTTCCGGCAAGCACATGAGACTGATCTGGCCAAAAATGCATTGTTTGGCTTGCTCTTTGATAAAACTCGTCGCGATTGGCGAGTAAAATCAGGGAGTATTTAGGGTGGGTCTTATATGCGAATGTTATTAAGCACATAGGTAATAGGCCATTAATTGGGTAATATAGCGATCGTTTTTATTGTAAGTGCAAATCGCACAAAGGCAGAGTAAAGGATAAAAGATGCTGATCACAATTCTTACCTACTTAATTCTAGGCGCAGCAGCAGGGGTTGTTGCAGGCTTATTTGGTATTGGTGGTGGTCTGTTGATCGTGCCGGTATTGGTCTTTTGCTTTGAATTACAGGGGATGGCGCCTAGTGTGCTAACCCATGCAGCGGTTGCTACCTCTTTAGCGACCATAGTAGTGACTTCGATCAGCTCTACGATGGCACATAACAGCAAAGGTGCAGTCCGCTGGGATATTTTTAAGCCTTTAACGGCCGGTATTCTGTTGGGTGCATTTCTCGGCGTTAAAACTGCGGGACAAATGACCGGTGAATGGCTGCAAATTGCGTTGGGTAGCTTTGCTATTTTGGTTTCGATCCAGATGGCGTTGAACCTAAAGCCTGATGCGGGTGAAAAATCGGCGAGTACCAAATCTTTTGTTATCTCAGGTGGTGTGATTGGTTGGCTCTCCAGTATTTTTGGTATTGGTGGTGGAACCCTGACCGTGCCTTATCTCACTTGGGGGCGAGTTCAGATGCAGCAAGCTGTTGCTACATCGGCTGCCTGTGGCCTTCCGATTGCAGTAATGGCGGCGCTAACCAATGTTTGGGAAGGTTGGGGTAATGCTGATATGCCTGATTGGAGTGCAGGTTACGTCTACCTACCTGCATTTGCGGGTATTGTTTTGACCAGTTCTTATTTTGCTAAGTTTGGTGCTAAATGGGCGCACAGCTTGCCTGGACCAGTTTTAAAACGGATTTTTGCAGTCTTTTTATTCTGTGTAGGACTGCGTTTCTTAATCAGTAACCTAGTTTAGGAGTAGCGCTGTGTGGGTTCATGATATCAACCCGATTGCATTAGATCTCGGGCCATTGCAGATTCATTGGTATGGCTTGATGTACTTGATCGGCTTTGCCGCAGCTTGGTGGTTAGGTGTAAGACGAGCGCGTTTGCCGGGTTCTGGCTGGACTGAAGAGCAGATATCCGATCTGATCTTCTGGGGCGCTATGGGCGTGGTTTTAGGTGGTCGAATGGGGTATGTCCTGTTCTATCATTTTGATCGATTCCTGCAAGATCCGCTGTGGTTGTTTGCTGTGTGGGAAGGTGGAATGTCTTTCCACGGAGGTTTGCTCGGTGTTACCGCAGCTATGTATCTGTTTGGCCGCAAACATGGTAAATCCCTATTTACTATGACGGACTTTGTGGCTCCTTTGGTGCCGATCGGTTTAGGTGCTGGCCGCATAGGTAACTTTATTGGTGGAGAACTGTGGGGGCGTGTTACCGATGGGCCTTGGGGTGTGGTATTTCCTCGCGGAGGTGATCTGCCTCGTCATCCTTCTCAGTTGTATGAATTTGCACTAGAAGGCCTCGTGCTATTCGTGGTGCTTTGGTGGTTCTCATCTAAACCGCGACCGAAAATGGCTGTTTCTGGATTATTCCTACTGCTCTATGGTTTGTTCCGATCTTTAGTAGAATTCGTGCGTGAACCGGACGCGCATCTTCAGTTTATCGCATTTGAGTGGCTAACCATGGGTCAGTTGCTTTCTTTGCCGATGATACTGCTGGGGATGTTGTTGGTTGGGCTCGCTTATAAGCGCGGATGAAATTGAGCTTAAAAAAGAGGCCAAATAGGCCTCTTTTTTTATTGTCTGATCTAAACCGAGAACGGATACTGAATCGGGTCGTGGTGCTGATAACCATCAACTTCAAAGTCATCAACGGTTACCCATGTTTCTAAATCTTCCAGCGTTTTGATATCAGGATTGATTTTAAAGGTCGGTAACGGTAACGGTTCACGTTTAAGCTGCACATCACGCATTAGCTCGACTTGGTCTTCATAAATATGGGCGTTTACGATCTTGTGATACGCCTTACCCGGTTTATGACCGGTGATCTGGGCTACGATCGCTAGCAAGAAGTACACCTGCACCATATTAAACGTCAGACCTAATGGCACATCGCAGCTTCGCTGAGTGCTGTTTAGGTAAAGTGTATCGCCTAGCAGTGAGAAATGATGGCTATACATGCAAGGTCGTAAGCAACCCATGTGGAATGCGCCCGGGTGATAGAAGGTATAGATCTCACCACGGTCATCAATACCGTTTGATAGGTTATCCACAATTTTGCGCAATAGGTCGATACTGCCGCCATCGGGTTTTGGGAAGTTTCTGCCTACTTTTCCGTAGATGAAACCGCAATCATCTTCACCCTTTCGATATGGATTAGCTAGCCACTCAGCATTGTCGTTGGCATTGGCATCCCATGTTTTGGTGCCAATCTTGCGAAAATCTGCTGCGTTATCATAACCGCGGAGATAACCTAACATCTCTGCAATCGCTGATTTGTAAAAGCACTTGCGCGTAGTCACCATAGGGAACAGCCCTTGGCCGACGTCATAAGTTAAATCAGCATTAATGACGGTAAGGCAGCGTTTGCCTGTGCGTTTGTTTTCTACCCAAACGCCTTCATCGATAATTCTTTGGCACAGATCTAGGTATTGTCTCATTGGTTTGTGCTTAACCCTGTGTTTAAATTCAGTGAGATTATGTTACCGAATGTTAAGTATTTTTGGTAAGAATATAAAATGATGCTTAATATCTTAGCGATATAAGTCGATTAGGAGTTTCGATGAACTTAGCAATTATTGTTGCACAAGCTAAAAATCGAGTGATTGGCGTTAACAATAAGCTGCCATGGCACTTACCTGAAGATCTACGTTACTTTAAACAAGTGACTATGGGTAAGCCGATTATCATGGGGCGAAATACCTATGAGTCTATAGGCCGTCCACTACCTGGGCGCACCAATATCGTTATCTCTAGACAGGAATCTTATGCGCCTCAAGGTGTCAAAGTTGTTTCTAGCCTAGAAGCGGCTATTGATATGGCTGAAAGTGTAGCAATGATCGATGGTGCATCCGAGGCGATGGTCATTGGTGGCGGTCAGATTTATGCGCAAGCGTTAGAGAAGGCTGATCGTTTATATCTGACAGAAGTTGATGCAGAAATAGAAGGGGATGCTTGGTTCCCTGAGTTTGCGCAAGAAAATTGGAAAGAAGTGGGTAGAGAAGATTTCTCTGCAGAAGGACCTAACCCATACAACTATAGCTTTATTGTTTTAGATAAAATTTAAAGAAGGCAAAGTAGTATGACGCTCCGTTCGTTGTTGTCTATTCTAGCTGATGGCAAATTCCACTCCGGTCGAGAATTGGGAGAGGAAATTGGAATCAGCCGTAGTGCGATCTGGAAACATATACGCCGTATCGAAGAAAGCGGTCTTGAAGTCTACAGTGTTAAAGGGCGAGGCTATCGTGTCCCGGGTGGTGTAGAGCTACTGGATTATGAGCAGATTAAATCTGCTTTACGCCCAGAGGTTGCAGAACTAATAAAATGTCCAGAGATTCCGTTAACCATCGCATCTACAAATGAGATGGCTATGAAGGAGTCTCAACAGGGAGATTGTCATGGGCGTTTGTTTGTTGCTGAGCAGCAGACAGAAGGTCGTGGTCGACGAGGTCGCAACTGGGTTAGCCCTTTTGCTCGCAATCTTTATTTCTCATTGGTATGGCGATTTGAGCAGGGTGCTGCAGCACTTGAGGGTTTGAGTCTGCTGATCGGTCTATCTCTTGTTAAAGCATTGGAAGTACTCTCGGTTGATGGGGTTGAGCTGAAATGGCCAAACGACTTACTTTATCAAGGCAAAAAGCTTGCAGGGATTTTGATTGAGTTAAATGGAGAGGCGTCAGGTCAATGCCAAGTGATTATTGGTGTTGGTATGAATGTGAATATGCCAAAGGAGCAGGCGGAAGATATCGATCAGCCTTGGACCGATCTTAAAACTATTGCTGGTACTGAAGTAAGCCGCAATCGACTATTGGCCGAAGTTATTAATCAGCTGGTAGTAAGGCTTGAAGAGTTTGAGCGTACGGGCTTTGCTGCATGGGTTGATGAATGGCAGTCCTATCATGCGATGCAGAATAAAGAGATCGCATTACAGGTTGGCGAGAAGGTAGTAGAGGGTATTTGTAACGGTATTGATACCTCCGGTGCACTGCTTCTACAGACGCCGTCTGGCGTGCAGGCTTTCCATGGCGGAGAAGTGAGTGTTCAGCGAAACTTATGATTCTTGAAATAGATGCTGGCAATACGTTTATAAAGTGGCGAGTGCTCGAACAGAATGGTGCTCGAGGTAAGCTGTTAACGCGAGAATTGAGCGAGCAGTCAATTCCGGATAGCTGGCTACAAAAATTTTCAAAAATCAGAGTGGCGTCAGTTGCAGGTAAAGAGATAAACCTGCAGCTGAAAGTAATATTTCAAGCGCTAGAGCAAGTCGAACCTTTATTTGCTAAAACAACAGCAGAGCAAGCTGGATTAAAAAATAGCTATGTTGATCCGCAACGGATGGGGGTTGATCGTTGGTTGGCTATGTTGGCTGCCTTTAAAAAGGCGGGGGGCGCTTGTTGTGTGGTTGATTGTGGAAGTGCAATTACAGTCGATCACGTTGATCATGAAGGCCAACATATAGGTGGTCATATCATTCCGGGCCTCAGGTTGATGCAAAAAGGCTTATTAGAAAACACTTCTGAAATTCTTGTCGATCATTCACTTAAGTCCTTTAATCCTCAGCCGGGTAAAGATACAAATTCAGCCGTATCTAACGGAATTGATTTTGCGTTTGTTGCTTTGGCGGAAAAAATTGTAAAGGAACTAAATATTGAGCATAACGCACTCTATATAACAGGCGGTGATGGCGAACTGTTCTATAAGATGGCAGGCTGCGGGCAGCTCGAGCATGATTTGGTTTTAGACGGTTTGGCTTGGGCGTTGTCTTAGTTATGTTTCGTTGGTTATTTCTCTTTCTTCTATTGGCCAATGCGGTATTACTGTTTTGGCATTCCATTCAGCTAGAGCCAGAGACTAATAAAACCTCTGAGGCGCGCCAGCAGCTGAATACGTTAAAGCTGGTTACTGAGATGGATCAGGGCGCTCTTGAAAAACTAAAGGCTGAGAAGTCTAGCCAGCAAGAGTGTTTGTGGTTTGCTGGTTTTGAAACCGATGTAAAAGCAGCTGCCGTGACGCAATTTATTGTCGGCTTGGGCGGTCAGGCAGAATATAAAGCGATAGAAGTAGCTGTTGCTAGCTATGTGGTAGTGATTTCCTTACCGGAAGATCTAAAGAAACGCTTGGCTTTAATGGATTATCTGGAAAATAAGGGGTTAAGTGAAGTTGGTGACGAATTACTGGACTTTGAATACAGCCTAGAAGGTTATAGTAATAAAGAATTGGCTGTAGAGCAGGTAAAGGTACTATCTTCGCTAGCAATTGATAGTCGTGTAGAAAAGCGCGAATCTACTGGAACTCGCTATGTTGTTGTAATGGATGCTTCAGTTGATCGAAATTTATCCAGTAAAATCAAAGAAATAGTCAAAGAAAACTATTATTTTATAAAAATTGAAAAAAAGTTGTGTAAAGGGGTTGCAAAGCCCTGATTCGGTGGTAACATACGCGCCACTTCATTGAGACGCCGGTATAGCTCAGTTGGTAGAGCAACTGACTTGTAATCAGTAGGTCCCGAGTTCGACTCTTGGTGCCGGCACCATCTCATAGGTCAGTGAAGTTTTGAAATTGTTGGTGAGGTTCCCGAGTGGCCAAAGGGATCAGACTGTAAATCTGACGCGTAAGCTTCGGTGGTTCGAATCCACCCCTCACCACCATTCACAGTAAGGCGGGTATGGTATAGTGGCTATTACCTCAGCCTTCCAAGCTGAAGAGGCGGGTTCGATTCCCGCTACCCGCTCCAAGTGAGACTAAGCTCAAGTAGCTCAGGGGTAGAGCACACCCTTGGTAAGGGTGAGGTCGGCGGTTCAATTCCGCTCTTGAGCTCCAGAATTTATTTTTTTAGGGTAGATATAGTAATATATCTGCCCTTTGTTATATTTGCGCTTTGTAAATTTAATTGTACTGGACAGACTGATGGCTAAAGAACAATTTGAACGCACGAAACCGCACGTAAACGTTGGTACAATCGGCCACGTTGACCACGGTAAAACAACGCTAACTGCTGCTCTAACACGTGTAGCTGCTGAAGTTTTCGGTGGTGAAGCGGTAGATTTCGCTAACATCGATAACGCTCCAGAAGAGCGTGAGCGTGGTATCACAATCGCGACTTCTCACGTAGAGTATGACACTCCAGAGCGTCACTACGCGCACGTTGACTGCCCAGGTCACGCTGACTACGTTAAGAACATGATCACTGGTGCTGCACAGATGGACGGCGCTATCCTAGTATGTGGTGCGACTGATGGTCCAATGCCACAGACTCGTGAGCACATCCTACTGTCTCGTCAGGTTGGTGTACCTTACATCGTAGTATTCCTAAACAAAGCAGACCTACTTGCAGAAGACTGTGGTGGTGCTGACTCTGAAGAATACGCTGAGATGCTAGAATTGGTTGAAATGGAGCTTCGTGAGCTTCTAGACCAGTACGAATTCCCAGGTGACGACACTCCAATCGTTCCAGGTTCTGCTCTAATGGCTCTAAACGGCCAGGACGACAACGAGCTAGGTACTACTGCTGTTAAGACTCTTCTAGAAACTCTAGATTCTTACATCCCAGAGCCAGAGCGTGCTATCGACGGTGCATTCATCATGCCAATCGAGGACGTATTCTCTATCCAGGGTCGTGGTACTGTAGTAACTGGTCGTGTTGAGCGTGGTATCATCAAGGTTGGTGAAGAAGTTGAAATCGTAGGTATCAAAGAAACTACGACTACTACTTGTACTGGTGTTGAGATGTTCCGTAAGCTTCTTGACGAAGGCCGTGCTGGTGAGAACGTTGGTGTTCTACTACGTGGTACTAAGCGTGAAGAAGTTGAGCGTGGTCAAGTACTAGCAGCTCCAGGTTCTATCACTCCTCACACTCGTTTCGAGGGTGAAGTATACGTACTATCCAAAGAAGAAGGCGGTCGTCACACTCCATTCTTCAAAGGTTACCGTCCACAGTTCTACTTCCGTACAACTGACATCACTGGTGCATGTGAGCTTCCAGAGGGTGTAGAAATGGTAATGCCTGGTGATAACGTTAAGATGGACGTTACACTAATCAACCCAGTAGCAATGGAAGAAGGTCTACGTTTCGCGATTCGTGAAGGTGGCCGTACTGTAGGTGCTGGTGTTGTATCTAAAATTGTTGAATAAAATCAACAATTAGGTATTGCCAACTGATAGGGAGGCTTATACAATATGCCTCCCTATTATGCAGTAGGCCAGTGGCTCAATTGGCAGAGCAGCGGTCTCCAAAACCGCAGGTTGGGGGTTCGAGTCCCTCCTGGCCTGCCATCTCTTTTCTGAGATGGCATCAAGACACAAGCTATTTTTAAGTAATCCTGAGGCCCTAAGCGTGAATGCCAAAGTGAATTCCGAAGGTTCAAAGTTTGACGCCCTTAAGTGGGTCGCTGTAGTGGCAATTGTTACTGCGGGCGTTGTAGGTAACTCTGTTTACGCAGATCAGTCTTTGTTCTACCGTGTGGTTGCACTGCTTGTGTTAGCGTTGATTGCAGGTTTTATCTCTCTGCAAACAGCAAAAGGGAAAGCGTTTTTTACTTTGTTTAAAGAAGCAAAGCAGGAAATTCGCAAGGTAGTATGGCCGACACGTCAAGAAACAGCACAGACAACAGCGATTGTTGTGGTTGTGGTTCTGATTATGGGTTTGGCGTTGTGGGGGCTTGACTCATTGTTGAGCTGGTTAGTATCTGGAGCAATAGGTTAAGAGGCTGATAAGCATGTCTAAGCGTTGGTATGTTGTTCATGCGTACTCCGGGTACGAAAAGCGTGTAATGAATACGCTGAAAGAACGAATTGAGCTGCATTCTATGCAGGATCTTTTTGGTGAGGTGTTGGTGCCTACCGAAGAGGTTGTTGAAATCCGTGACGGTAAGAAACGTAAATCTGAGCGTAAGTTCTATCCAGGTTATGTGTTAGTTCACATGGATATGAATGATGAGAGCTGGCACTTAGTTAAGAATACGCCGCACGTTCTTGGATTTATTGGTGGTACTGCAGGTAATCCTGCGCCGATCACAGAAGCAGAAGCTAACGAGATCCTTAGTCGAGTTGAGAGCGGTGTTGATAAGCCGCGTCCGAAGACTGTGTTCGAGCCGGGTGAAATGGTTCGAGTTATCGATGGGCCGTTTGCTGACTTTAACGGTGTGGTTGAAGAGATTAACTACGAGAAGAACAAGCTGCAGGTGGCAGTATTGATCTTCGGTCGATCTACACCGGTTGAATTGGATTTCGGTCAGGTCGAAAAAGCCTGATTTAGAGTTTTAAGGAATAACCTCAGCGAGAGCTGGGGTTTTTCTGTCTTGAGAAAATGGGGAGCTGTAAGGCGTTTGAACCCACTAGGAGTTAAATAAAAATGGCTAAGAAGATTGAAGCTTATATCAAGCTGCAAGTTCCTGCCGGCGGCGCTAACCCGTCACCACCAGTAGGTCCTGCGCTAGGTCAGCATGGTGTTAACATCATGGAATTCTGTAAAGCGTTCAATGCTCAAACTCAGAGCATGGAAAACGGCTTGCCAGTTCCTGTTGTAATTACTGTTTATGCTGATCGTAGCTTTACTTTCATCACTAAAACACCTCCAGCAGCAGTTCTTCTTAAGAAAGCTGCAGGTCTTAAGAGCGGTTCTGGTCGTCCAAATACTGAGAAAGTGGGTAACGTTACTCGCGCTCAGATGGAAGAGATCGCAACTGTTAAAATGCCTGACCTAACTGCTGCAGATATGGATGCAGCTGTACGTACTATCGCAGGTACTGCGCGTAGCATGGGTCTGATTCCGGAGGGTGATGAGTAATGGCTAAGTTGACTAAGCGTCAGAAGCTAATCGCTGAGAAAGTTGAAGCGGGTAAAGCTTACTCTATTGAAGATGCAGTTTCTCTACTATCTGAACTTTCTACTGTTAAGTTCAAAGAAACTGTTGATGTTGCTGTAAACCTTGGTGTTGATCCACGTAAATCTGATCAGGTTGTTCGTGGTTCTACTGTGCTGCCAAACGGTACTGGTAACGATGTTCGTGTAGCTGTATTTGCTCAAGGCGAAAACGCTGAGAAAGCAAAAGCTGCAGGTGCTGATGTTGTTGGTTTCGAAGACCTAGCAGAGCAGATGAAAGGTGGTGATCTGGACTTTGGTGTTGTTATCGCAACTCCAGACGCGATGCGCGTTGTTGGTCAGCTTGGTCAGGTTCTAGGTCCGCGTGGTCTAATGCCTAACCCTAAAGTTGGCACAGTAACTCCAGATGTTGTTACAGCTGTAAACAATGCTAAAGCTGGTCAGGTTCGTTTCCGTACTGACAAGAACGGCATCATCCACGCAGGTGTTGGTAAAGCTGACTTCGAAGCGGCTGCTATCAAGCAGAACATCGAAGCACTTGTTGCTGACCTTAAGAAGCTGAAGCCGGCTTCTGCTAAAGGCGTGTATCTTAAGAAAGTAACCCTGTCGACTACTATGGGTCCAGGTTTGCTAGTTGATCAGGCTTCTCTAGAAGTTTAATCAACATGAAAGGTTTTTTGAGGGTCTTCTGTACCTGTTACACAGAGATGAAGGCCGTCAAAGACCGCAGGTGATAGGGGTTTCCTTATCTTAATGGGCTAAACCAGCCTGCGCAGACGGTGAGATTCTGTATTTGAATCAAACCACCGTACTCGGAAAGCCTCAGTAATGAGGCGGTTGGTAATAAGTCGAAAGACTACTCCAGGAGTAAATCGTGGCATTAGGACTCGAAGATAAAAAAGCGATCGTCGCTGAAGTCCAGGAAGCTGCATCTAGTGCTCTGTCTGCTGTTGTTGCGGATTCCCGCGGCGTTGAAGTAGGCGATATGACTGCACTGCGTAAAGAAGCTCGTGAAAACGGCGTATGGCTTAAAGTTGTACGTAACACGCTTGCTAAACGCGCAGTTGAAGGCACTGACTATGCATGCCTACAGGACACTTTCAAAGGTCCAAGTATCATTGCTTTCTCTCAGGAACACCCGGGCGCTGGCGCTCGTATCCTGAAGAACTTTGCGAAAGACAATGAGAACTTTGAACTGAAAGCAGCAGCATTCGAAGGTGAAGTTGTAGACGTGGCTATGCTAGCAAGCTTGCCAACTTACGACGAAGCAATTGCGAAGCTGATGGCTTGCATGAAAGAAGCTGCAGCCGGCAAACTATGCCGTACTATTGCAGCGGTTCGCGACCAGAAAGAAGAAGCTGCGTAAGTTTATACGCACCTTTATTTATACAAGTTTTAATGAGCCTTCGGGCTTACAAATATCAGGAATATAGAAAATGTCTCTGACTAACGAAGATATCCTAAACGCAATTGCTGAAATGTCTGTTAAGGACGTTGTTGCTCTTATCGAAGCAATGGAAGAAAAATTCGGTGTAACTGCAGCTGCTGCTGTAGCTGCTGGTCCTGCTGGCGATGCTGGTGCGGCTGCTGAAGAGAAAACTGAATTTGACGTTATCCTAACTGCTGCTGGCGATAAGAAAGTTAACGTAATCAAAGCAGTACGTGGCGCTACAGGTCTTGGCCTGAAAGAAGCTAAAGGCATCGTTGACGGCGCTCCAGCTGCTGTTAAAGAAGGCGTTAGCAAAGAAGAAGCTGAAGAACTTCAGAAAGCACTGGAAGAAGCTGGCGCTTCTGTTGAAGTTAAGTAATAACTTCATGCTAATCCGAACAGATTTCTGTTCGAAGTGCTGACGGCTGGTGGCTATATGCCACCGGCCTTTTTCCGTTATTTATAGACAGCAAATAAATAGCGGTAACACAGTCCGAAACGGGTTTTCGGCCTGCTTATAAATTGGTGCACTTGCTGGGGAACACTGATGGCTTATTCATACACTGAAAAGAAACGCATCCGTAAGGACTTCGGTAAATTACCGCAAGTAATGGATGTGCCTTACTTGCTGGCAATTCAGCTTGACTCCTATAAAAAGTTTTTGCAGACAGGGGTTGAAGCAGCAGATCGTTTAGATGCTGGTCTGCATGCAGCATTTAACTCCGTCTTCCCGATCGTGTCCTATTCTGGAAATGCATCTCTAGAATATGTTGGCTACCGTCTGGGTGAGCCTGTATTTGACGTAAAAGAGTGTCAAATACGCGGTATTACATACGCAGCACCTCTGCGTGTGAAAGTTCGTCTGGTTATTTATGACCGTGAATCCAGCAACAAAGCCGTAAAAGACATCAAGGAACAAGAAGTCTATATGGGCGAAATGCCTTTGATGACTGAAAACGGAACTTTCGTAGTTAACGGTACTGAGCGTGTAATCGTATCTCAGCTACACCGTTCACCAGGTGTGTTCTTTGATCACGATAAAGGTAAAACACACTCTTCTGGTAAGCTACTTTACTCTGCGCGAGTGATTCCTTACCGTGGTTCTTGGTTAGACTTTGAATTTGATCCAAAAGATAGCCTATTCGTACGTATTGACCGTCGTCGTAAGCTGCCTGCAACTATCTTGTTGCGCGCTTTGGGTTACCAGGCTGAAGAGATCCTAGATATCTTCTTCGATAACACGTCTTGGAGCCTGACGTCTGAAACAATCAACATGAAGTTGGTTGCTGATCGTCTACGTGGTGAAACACTGTCTTTTGAAGTGAAAGATCCTGAAGGTAATGTGATTGTTGAAGCGGGTCGTCGTATCACGCCTCGTCACATCCGTCAGATGGCAAAAGCCAACATGGAACAGCTTGAAGTACCAATGGAGTACTTGGCTGGCAAGGCAATTGCTAAAGATGTTATCGACCCATCTACAGGTGAACTGATCTGTGGTTGTAACGCTGAGATTACAGAAGAACTGGTTGAACAGCTTCGTGCTGCAAATATCACTGAGTTCGAAACTCTGTACACGAATGACCTAGATTGTGGTCCATTCATCTCTGATACGCTACGTAACGATCCTACGCGTAACCAGTTAGAAGCATTGGTAGAAATCTACCGTATGATGCGTCCTGGTGAGCCACCAACAAAAGAATCTGCTGAAGCATTGTTCGAAAACCTTTTCTTCACTGAAGAGCGTTACGATCTTTCTGCTGTTGGTCGCATGAAGTTCAACCGCCGTCTAGGTCGCGAAGAAGTTACTGGTTCTGGCGTACTAGATAAAGAAGATATTCTTGAGGTTATGAAGACCTTGATTGATATCCGTAACGGTAAAGGTACCGTGGATGATATCGATCACTTGGGTAACCGTCGTATCCGTTCTGTTGGTGAAATGGCAGAAAACCAGTTCCGTGTAGGTCTGGTTCGTGTTGAGCGTGCTGTTCGTGAACGTCTAAGCATGGCGGAATCTGATAACCTGATGCCTCAGGATTTGATCAACGCTAAACCTGTTGCGGCTGCAATTAAAGAGTTCTTCGGTTCATCTCAGCTGTCTCAGTTTATGGATCAGAACAACCCTCTTTCAGAAGTAACTCACAAGCGTCGTGTTTCTGCATTAGGTCCAGGTGGTCTAACACGTGAGCGTGCGGGCTTCGAGGTACGTGACGTACACCCAACTCACTACGGTCGTGTATGTCCAATCGAAACGCCGGAAGGTCCAAACATCGGTTTGATCAACTCTTTGGCAACATTTGCTCGTACAAATGACTATGGTTTCCTAGAGACTCCTTACCGTCGTGTAGTAGATGGCAAAGTAACAGATGAGTTAGATTACCTATCTGCGATTGAAGAGAATACATTCGTAATCGCACAGGCGTCTGCAACAATGGATGACGAAGGTCGTCTATTGGATGAGCTTGTAACAGTTCGTCACCTAAACGAAACAACAGTAATGTCTCCTGACAAAGTCCAGTACATGGACGTATCTCCACGTCAGGTTGTATCTGTTGCGGCATCCTTGATTCCATTCCTAGAGCACGATGATGCGAACCGTGCATTGATGGGATCGAACATGCAGCGTCAGGCTGTACCAACACTACGTGCTGATAAGCCGCTAGTAGGTACTGGTATCGAGCGTAACGTAGCTCAAGACTCCGGTGTATGTGTTGTGGCACGTCGCGGTGGTCTGATTGAGTCTGTAGATGCGAGCCGCATCGTGGTTCGTGTAAACGACGACGAAGTTACAGCGGGTGATGCAGGTGTAGATATCTACAACCTGACTAAATACACACGTTCCAACCAAAATACATGTATCAACCAGCGCTCTATCGTTAATCCTGGTGATACTGTAAAAGTTGGCGATGTTATGGCTGATGGTCCATCCGTTGATATGGGTGAGCTAGCACTTGGTCAGAACATGCGTATCGCCTTCATGCCTTGGAATGGTTACAACTTCGAGGACTCCATCCTAATCTCTGAGCGTGTAGTTCAGGAAGATCGTTTCACAACTATCCACATTCAGGAACTAACCTGTGTGGCGCGTGATACGAAATTGGGTTCTGAAGAGATTACATCAGATATTCCAAACGTTGGTGAGTCTGCACTGGCGAAGCTTGATGAAGCAGGTATTGTTCACATCGGTGCTGAAGTAGGCCCAGGTGACATCCTTGTAGGTAAAGTAACGCCTAAAGGTGAAAGCCAGCTAACGCCAGAAGAGAAGCTGCTACGTGCGATCTTCGGTGAGAAAGCTTCTGACGTTAAAGATACATCTCTACGTGTTAAAACAGGTACTGTTGGTAAAGTAATCGACGTACAAGTATTCACACGTGATGGCGTTCAGAAAGATGAGCGTGCGCTATCTATCGAGAAGGCGGAGCTTGACGCAATCCGTAAGGATCTAAACGAAGAGCTTCGCATCGTTGAGCAGGCAACGTTCGAACGTCTAGGTCGTGTACTAGTTGGCTTGAAAGCTGACGGTGGTGCAGGCCTGAAGAAAGGCGAAGAGATCACAGCTGAATTCCTGGCTGGATTGTCTAAATCTGATTGGTTCAACATCCGCGTTTCTGATGAAAATGCAGTTGAACAGCTAGAGCTAGCTCAGAAACAGCTTGAAGATCGTAAAGAATCTTTAGACAAGCGTTTCGAAGATAAGAAGAGCAAGCTGCAGACAGGTGATGATCTTGCACCTGGCGTCCTTAAGATTGTTAAGGTTTACGTTGCTACTAAGCGTCGCGTACAGCCTGGTGACAAGATGGCGGGTCGTCACGGTAACAAGGGTGTTATCTCTGTAATCATGCCTGTAGAAGACATGCCTTACGATGAGAACGGTGAGCCAGTAGATATCGTACTGAACCCACTGGGTGTACCGTCTCGTATGAACGTAGGTCAGATCCTAGAGACGCACATGGGTATGGCTGCGAAAGGCTTAGGTCGTCGTATCAATGAGATGCTGGATCAGGAGCGCGAGCGCACTGAAACAGTAACTGAGATCCGTAGCTTCCTAGATCAGATCTATAATGCAGATCTGGGTGCTGGCATGAACAGCCGCACAGAAGATCTAGATAGCTTCTCTGATGATGAGATTCTAGAGCTAGCTAAGAACCTATGTGGTGGTGTGCCTCTAGCTACACCTGCCTTTGACGGTGCGAAAGAGGTTGAATTGAAATCTCTACTTCGTCTTGCAGGTTTGAGCGATACAGGTCAGTCAACGTTGTTTGACGGCCGTACCGGCAACAAGTTTGACCGTCCTGTAACTGTTGGTTACATGTACATGCTGAAACTGAACCACTTGGTAGACGACAAAATGCACGCTCGTTCTACTGGTTCTTATAGTCTTGTTACGCAGCAGCCGCTGGGTGGTAAGGCGCAGTTCGGTGGTCAGCGTTTCGGTGAGATGGAGGTATGGGCACTAGAAGCATACGGTGCTGCTTATACTCTACAAGAGATGCTTACAGTTAAGTCCGATGACGTGAATGGTCGTACGAAGATGTATAAGAACATCGTCGACGGCGATCACCGTATGGAGCCGGGTATGCCGGAATCCTTCAACGTACTTATTAAAGAGATCCGTTCTCTGGGTATCGACATCGAGCTCGAATCCGAATAAGCACAAAACTGTATACCAGGCGGGGGTCGCCTTCGGGCGGCCTCAAGCAAGAACTCCGTTAGGAGCTTGAAAGAATGAAAGATCTGCTGAATCTGCTGAAAACACAGGGCCAATCTGAAGAGTTCGACTCTATCAAGATCACTCTGGCCTCTCCGGAAATGATCCGTTCATGGTCGTACGGTGAAGTTAAAAAGCCGGAAACTATTAACTACCGTACGTTCAAGCCAGAACGTGAAGGTCTATTCTGTGCCAAAATCTTTGGTCCAGTAAAAGACTACGAGTGCTTGTGCGGTAAATATAAGCGCATGAAACACCGTGGTGTTATCTGTGAGAAGTGTGGCGTTGAAGTAACGCTAGCTAAAGTTCGTCGTGAGCGTATGGCACACATCGAACTTGCTTCTCCTGTAGCGCACATTTGGTTCCTTAAGTCTCTGCCATCCCGTATCGGTTTGATGCTGGATATGACGCTACGTGATATCGAACGTGTTCTTTACTTCGAATCTTTCGTAGTAATCGATCCAGGCATGACTACGCTTGAGCGCGGTCAGCTACTGAACGATGAGCAGTACTTTGAAGCGCTAGAAGAGTTCGGTGATGACTTCGACGCACGTATGGGTGCAGAAGCTGTTAAAGAACTATTGTCTTCTATTGAGCTTGAAGAAGAAGTTAATCAACTGCGTGAAGAACTACCGCAGACTAACTCTGAAACTAAGATCAAGAAGCTTTCTAAGCGTCTTAAGCTACTAGAAGCTTTCTACAAGTCAGGCAACAAGCCTGAGTGGATGATTCTTGAAGTACTACCAGTACTTCCACCAGATCTTCGTCCGCTAGTACCACTAGATGGTGGTCGTTTCGCGACATCTGATCTTAACGATCTTTACCGTCGTGTTATCAACCGTAACAACCGTCTTAAGCGTCTACTTGACCTTAATGCTCCAGATATCATCGTACGTAACGAAAAACGTATGTTGCAGGAATCTGTTGATGCATTGCTAGATAACGGCCGTCGCGGTCGTGCGATTACTGGCTCTAACAAGCGCCCTCTGAAATCTTTGGCCGATATGATCAAAGGTAAGCAGGGTCGTTTCCGTCAAAACCTTCTAGGTAAGCGTGTTGACTACTCTGGCCGTTCTGTAATCGTGGTAGGTCCATACCTACGTCTACACCAGTGTGGTCTTCCTAAGAAGATGGCACTTGAGCTATTTAAGCCATTCATCTTCTCCAAGCTAGAGCTTCGTGGTCATGCGACTACAATTAAAGCGGCTAAGAAGATGGTTGAGCGCGAAGAAGCACTAGTATGGGATATCCTAGACGAAGTAATCCGTGAGCACCCTGTACTACTTAACCGTGCTCCAACACTTCACCGTCTTGGTATCCAGGCATTCGAGCCGGTACTGATCGAAGGTAAAGCTATTCAGCTACACCCACTAGTTTGTGCGGCATACAACGCCGACTTCGACGGTGACCAGATGGCTGTACACGTTCCACTGACTATTGAAGCTCAGTTGGAAGCGCGTGCGTTGATGATGTCTACAAACAACGTACTATCACCTGCCAATGGTGAGCCGATCATCGTACCTTCTCAGGACGTTGTATTGGGTCTTTACTACATGACTCGTGATCGAGTGAACGCGAAAGGTGAAGGCATGGTATTTGCTGACATCGAAGAGATCGCTCGAGCGCAAGGTGCCGGTGAACTTGATCTACAAGCAAAGATCAAAGTACGTGTTACAGAAAGCATTCGTGACATCGAAGGTAACCTAGAAACGATTACTGAAATGAAAGAAACAACGGCCGGTCGTGCGTTGTTGTTCGCAATCGTTCCAGCAGGTCTACCTTACGAGCTTGTTAACCAGCCAATGAAGAAGAAAGCGATCTCTCGCCTTCTTAACGAAGCTTACCGTCGCTGTGGTCTGAAAGATACAGTAATCTTTGCTGACCAACTGATGTACATGGGCTTCCGTCAGGCAACTATGTCTGGTGTTTCTATCGGTGTTAACGACTTCGAAATTCCAGCTGAGAAAACAACTATTATCGATGAAGCAGAAGCTGAGGTAATGGATATCGAACGTCAGTTCGCTGATGGTTTGGTAACTCAGGGTGAGAAATACAACAAAGTTATCGATATCTGGTCTCGTGCTAACGAATTGTTGGCTAAGAAGATGATGGATAACTTGAAGACTGAGCCGGTTGTTACAAAAGATGGCGAAGAGTCCGAGCAGGAATCTTTTAACTCTGTATACATGATGGCCGACTCCGGTGCCCGTGGTAGTGCTGCACAGATTCGTCAGTTGGCGGGTATGCGTGGTCTGATGGCTAAGCCGGATGGCTCTATCATCGAAACACCGATCACTGCGAACTTCCGTGAAGGTCTAAACGTACTTCAGTACTTTATCTCGACCCACGGTGCTCGTAAGGGTCTAGCCGATACGGCATTGAAGACAGCGAACTCCGGTTACCTAACGCGTCGTCTAGTAGACGTAGCTCAAGACGTAGTTATCACAGAGCATGATTGTGGTACTGAAGAAGGTCTGAGCATGGTACCTCTGATCGAAGGTGGTGACGTAGTAGTTGCGCTGGGTGATCGTGTACTAGGTCGTACAGTGGCTGTTGATGTTCTAGATCCACAGGGTGTAGAGGTTCTAATCGAAGCGGGTACGCTAATCGATGAAGCATGGAAACATCGTCTAGAAAACGATGAGAAGTACTCTTCTATCGATGAGATTATCGTGCGCAGTGCGATCACATGTCGTACACGTCACGGTATCTGTGCTAAATGTTACGGTCGTGATCTTGGTCGCGGTCACTTGGTTAACCCAGGTGAAGCAGTGGGTGTTATCGCTGCTCAGTCAATCGGTGAGCCAGGTACACAGCTAACGATGCGTACGTTCCACATCGGTGGTGCTGCATCACGAGCAGCTGCTGTAGACAGCATTCAGGTTAAGAACGGCGGTGAAATTCGTCTTCACAACCTTAAGTTTGTAGAGCGTCCAGATGGTGCGTTGGTTGCAACTTCTCGTTCTGGTGAGCTGGGTGTAACTGATGAGCACGGTCGTGAGCGTGAGCGTTACAAGCTTCCATACGGTTCTGTGATCAAAGTTAAAGACGGTAGCTCTGTTGAAGCAGGCGACATCGTAGCTAACTGGGATCCACATACTCACCCAATCATCTCTGAGGTGGCGGGTAAGGTTGAGCTTTCAGGCATGGAAGACGGTATTACCGTTAAGAGCCAGACTGATGAGCTAACAGGTCTATCTACAACTGAGGTATTGGACGTTAAAGATCGTCCAGCAGCAGGTAAAGATATCCGTCCTATGATCAAGCTATTGGATGCGAAAGGTAATGAAGTAATGCATCCAGGTACAGATTCTGCAGCGCAGTATCTACTACCAGCTAAAGCGATCATGAACCTTAGCGATGGCGCTGAAGTACAAGTAGGTGACGTTCTTGCACGTATTCCTCAAGAAGGTACTGTGAACAAGGATATCACCGGTGGTCTGCCGCGAGTTGCGGATCTATTCGAAGCACGTAAACCGAAAGAGTCTGCGATTCTTGCAGAAGTTTCTGGTCTAATCGGCTTCGGTAAAGAGACTAAAGGCAAGAAACGTCTTGTGATCTCTCCTAGTGATGCAGAGCCACATGAAACAATGATCCAGAAATGGCGTAACCTGAACGTGTTCGAAGGTGAACATGTAGAGAAGGGTGAGGTTGTTTCTGATGGTCCGTCTAACCCACATGACATTCTACGCGTACTAGGTGTAGAAGAGCTGGCGAAATACATCACTGGTGAAATCCAGGACGTATACCGTCTACAGGGTGTAGGCATCAACGATAAGCACATCGAGGTAATTGTTCGTCAGATGCTGCGTAAAGTTGAGATTGTATCTGCGGGTGATTCTACATTCATCCCAGGTGATCAGGTTGAATACCAAGCTGTATTGGCAGAGAACGAAGAGCTAGAAGCTGCTGGTAAGATCCCAGCTAAGTACGATCGCGTACTATTGGGTATCACTAAAGCATCTTTGGCTACTGAGTCCTTCATCTCAGCAGCATCCTTCCAGGAAACAACTCGAGTTCTAACGGAGGGTGCGGTAACAGGCAAGCAGGACTTCCTGCGCGGCCTGAAAGAAAACGTGGTAGTAGGTCGTCTGATCCCAGCGGGTTCAGGTCTTGCTTACCATGAAGAGCGTAAGCGCAAACGTGCTCAACCTGCTGAAGGTGAGTCCGTGACAGTAAGTGCTGAAGAAGTTCAGCAGGCACTGACAGAAGCGCTAAATGCTTCAATGCCAGATGCTGAATAACAATTTATTCGAAAATATTGAATAAATAGTATCCAGTATTTGACGTTTAGGGCCGGAATTGATTAAAATTCCGGCCCCTTTGTGATTGGATTGTGTAAATCCAATTTTTTTTATGGTGTTAAATCAAAACGTGGAGTTTGCTTAATGGCAACGATTAACCAGCTGGTACGTAAACCACGTAAACGCAAAGTTCAGCCAAGCGATGTTCGTGCATTGCAGGCTTGTCCTCAGCGTCGTGGCGTTTGTACCCGTGTATACACCACTACTCCGAAAAAACCGAACTCAGCACTACGTAAAGTATGTCGTGTTCGTTTGACCAACGGCTTCGAAGTTGCTTCCTACATTGGTGGTGAAGGTCACAACTTGCAGGAGCACAGCGTTGTTCTAATTCGTGGTGGTCGTGTTAAGGACCTTCCTGGTGTTCGCTATCACACAGTTCGTGGCGCACTAGATTGCTCAGGTGTTAATGAGCGTAAGCAAGGCCGTTCTAAGTACGGTGCTAAGCGTCCTAAGTCTTAATCGTCGTCCCAACATAGTGCTTTAGTTACCTAAACACTGTGTTGAATACACGGTAAGAGTAAGGCCTAGCATCAATTGCTTGGAATACCTGAAGACCTTTTAATTTATTGAGGGCTTATCAATGCCTAGAAGACGCGTCGCTGCAAAGCGCGAAATTTTACCGGATCCTAAATTCGGAAGCACAGTTCTTGCTAAGTTTATCAACCATGTAATGGTTCACGGTAAGAAGTCTGTAGCTGAGAAGATCGTTTACGGTGCTCTAGATAAAATCGAAGAGCGTTCTGAACAAGATCCAATCGAGCTATTCGAAAAAGCTCTAGAAGCTATCCAGCCAGCGGTTGAAGTTAAATCCCGCCGTGTTGGTGGTGCTACATACCAAGTACCAGTTGAAGTACGTCCTGCTCGTCGTATGGCTCTAGCTATGCGTTGGGCTGTAGACTCTGCACGTGGTCGTGGTGAGAAGTCAATGGCTCTGCGTCTAGCAGGCGAGTTGATGGACGCTGCTGAAGGCCGTGGTGCTGCAGTTAAGAAGCGTGAAGACGTGCACCGTATGGCTGAAGCGAACAAAGCATTCGCTCACTACCGCTTCTAAGATACTGAGGATTAAGTCGTGGCTCGTAAAACTCCTATCGCACGTTACCGTAACATCGGAATTTGTGCGCATGTAGATGCCGGTAAAACGACTACAACTGAGCGTGTCCTGTTCTACACCGGTCTTTCTCATAAGATCGGTGAAGTGCATGATGGCGCTGCGACAATGGACTGGATGGAGCAAGAGCAGGAGCGTGGTATTACAATTACTTCTGCTGCAACAACTTGCTTTTGGAAGGGTATGAACCAGCAGTTCGATGATCATCGTATCAATATCATCGATACTCCTGGGCACGTTGACTTCACCATCGAAGTAGAGCGCTCACTGCGTGTGCTTGATGGTGCAGTTGTTGTGTTATGTGCATCTTCCGGTGTCCAGCCTCAGACAGAAACGGTTTGGCGTCAAGCTAACAAATATGAAGTTCCGCGCATGGTATTCGTCAATAAGATGGATCGCCTTGGTGCGGATTTCTTCATGGTTGTAGATCAGTTAAAAGATCGTCTTGGCGCTAATGCTGTACCAATCAATTTCCCGATTGGCGCAGAAGAAGATTTTGTTGGTGTTGTCGATCTGGTTCGCATGAAAGCCATTATGTGGAATGAAGCGGATCAGGGTATGACCTACGAGCTGGAAGATATTCCAGCTGATTTGCAAGATAAAGCTGATGAGCTTCGCGAAGAGCTGGTTGAAGCTGCTGCTGAAGCATCAGAAGAGCTGATGGAAAAATACCTTGAAGAAGGTGATCTATCAGAGGAAGAGATTAAACAGGGGCTTCGTGCTCGTACCTTGGATAACGATATTGTTCTTATGCAGGCTGGTTCTGCGTTTAAGAACAAAGGTGTTCAAGCTGTTTTGGATGCGGTTATCGAATACATGCCATCTCCGATCGAGGTTAAATCGATCGAAGGTACGCTAGATGATGAACAGGAAACTGTTGCACAGCGTGAGGCTGATGATGACGCGCCGTTCTCTGCTCTTGCATTTAAAATTGCTACAGACCCATTTGTAGGTACGCTTACGTTCGTACGTGTGTACTCGGGTGTTCTTAAGTCGGGTGATGCGGTCTTTAACTCTGTTAAGGGTAAAAAAGAGCGTGTTGGTCGTATGGTGCAGATGCATTCTAACAACCGTGATGAGATTAAAGAGGTTCGCGCAGGCGACATCGCAGCTCTAATCGGTATGAAGGATGTAACTACGGGTGATACTTTATGTGATGGTGACAACAAGATTGTCCTTGAGCGTATGGAATTCCCTGCACCAGTTATCTCTGTAGCGGTTGAGCCTAAGTCTCAAGCTGATCAAGAGAAAATGGGTATTGCGCTAGGTAAGCTTGCGCAAGAAGATCCATCTTTCCAAGTTGAAACAGATCAGGAGACGGGTCAGACAATTATTTCCGGTATGGGTGAATTGCACCTTGATATTCTCGTGGATCGTATGAAGCGTGAATTTAAGGTTGAAGCCAATATCGGTAAACCACAGGTAGCCTACCGTGAGAAGATCCGTCAGTCTGTTGACGCAAACCACAAGTTTGTACGTCAGTCAGGTGGTCGTGGTCAATATGGTCATGTTGTCGTTGAATTTAGCCCTTCTGATGAAGAGGGTCTAGAGTTTATCAACGAGATTGTCGGTGGTGCTATTCCTAAGGAATACATCCCAGCTGTACAAAAAGGTATTGAGGAACAGATGCATAACGGTGTCATTGCTGGCTATCCGTTAATCGGCCTTAAAGCACGTTTGTACGATGGGTCCTTCCATGATGTTGACTCCAACGAAATGGCGTTTAAAATCGCTGCATCACAGGCGCTTAAAAAGTTCGCACAAGAAGCAAATGCGTGCTTGTTAGAGCCAATGATGAAAGTTGAAGTTGTAACCCCAGAAGATTACATGGGTGACGTGATGGGTGACCTGAACCGTCGTCGTGGTCTTGTGCAGGGGATGGAAGACAGTTCTTCGGGTAAGATTATCAACGCTCATGTTCCGCTGGGTGAGATGTTCGGTTATGCAACCGACCTACGCTCTGCGACGCAGGGTCGTGCGACTTACTCGATGGAGTTTCTCGACTACGCTGAAGCGCCACAAAATGTCGCTGACGCTGTAATCAATCAGAACTAATATTTTTATTCGCCTAATTACTTTGAGGTAATGAAAAGTGGCTAAAGAACAATTTGAACGCACGAAACCGCACGTAAACGTTGGTACAATCGGCCACGTTGACCACGGTAAAACAACGCTAACTGCTGCTCTAACACGTGTAGCTGCTGAAGTTTTCGGTGGTGAAGCGGTAGATTTCGCTAACATCGATAACGCTCCAGAAGAGCGTGAGCGTGGTATCACAATCGCGACTTCTCACGTAGAGTATGACACTCCAGAGCGTCACTACGCGCACGTTGACTGCCCAGGTCACGCTGACTACGTTAAGAACATGATCACTGGTGCTGCACAGATGGACGGCGCTATCCTAGTATGTGGTGCGACTGATGGTCCAATGCCACAGACTCGTGAGCACATCCTACTGTCTCGTCAGGTTGGTGTACCTTACATCGTAGTATTCCTAAACAAAGCAGACCTACTTGCAGAAGACTGTGGTGGTGCTGACTCTGAAGAATACGCTGAGATGCTAGAATTGGTTGAAATGGAGCTTCGTGAGCTTCTAGACCAGTACGAATTCCCAGGTGACGACACTCCAATCGTTCCAGGTTCTGCTCTAATGGCTCTAAACGGCCAGGACGACAACGAGCTAGGTACTACTGCTGTTAAGACTCTTCTAGAAACTCTAGATTCTTACATCCCAGAGCCAGAGCGTGCTATCGACGGTGCATTCATCATGCCAATCGAGGACGTATTCTCTATCCAGGGTCGTGGTACTGTAGTAACTGGTCGTGTTGAGCGTGGTATCATCAAGGTTGGTGAAGAAGTTGAAATCGTAGGTATCAAAGAAACTACGACTACTACTTGTACTGGTGTTGAGATGTTCCGTAAGCTTCTTGACGAAGGCCGTGCTGGTGAGAACGTTGGTGTTCTACTACGTGGTACTAAGCGTGAAGAAGTTGAGCGTGGTCAAGTACTAGCAGCTCCAGGTTCTATCACTCCTCACACTCGTTTCGAGGGTGAAGTATACGTACTATCCAAAGAAGAAGGCGGTCGTCACACTCCATTCTTCAAAGGTTACCGTCCACAGTTCTACTTCCGTACAACTGACATCACTGGTGCATGTGAGCTTCCAGAGGGTGTAGAAATGGTAATGCCTGGTGATAACGTTAAGATGGACGTTACACTAATCAACCCAGTAGCAATGGAAGAAGGTCTACGTTTCGCGATTCGTGAAGGTGGCCGTACTGTAGGTGCTGGTGTTGTATCTAAAATCGTTGAGTAATTAATACTCTTTGATTTGAAAAAGCCCTCCCTGTGAGGGCTTTTTTGTGCCTACTTATAAGCTTGTTCGGGGGTGTAAGTATAGATTGTTTGTTAATTGTACAAATTAATCCTGCTTACTGTTGACCTTCGCAAGTGACATAAGTAGAATTTGCGTCCCCCTCATAGTAGGGGGAGGTCGGCGTATGCCGTAAAATTATTTTTTGGAAATGTGTGATCGAAATGCAGAATCAGAAAATTCGTATTCGTCTGAAAGCCTTTGATCATCGCTTGATCGACTCTTCTGCGCAGGAAATCGTAGATACTGCAAAGAGAACAGGCGCTCAAGTACGAGGTCCGATCCCACTTCCTACTCGCAAAGAACGCTACACTGTTCTGATTTCACCTCACGTAAACAAAGATGCGCGTGATCAGTATGAAATCCGTACACATAAGCGTGTTCTAGACATCGTTGAGCCAACTGAAAAAACAGTTGACGCATTGATGAAGCTAGATCTTGCTGCGGGTGTTGAAGTGCAGATCAGCCTCGGCTAAAAGGCAACTGCGCAGAGTTAATTTTAATTAATGAAGCGCTTATTTAGTGTGGAATGCTCTGGAAAGGGCAGCCGTAGTGGGTAACAGCCCCGTACACAACTGGCAAGAGGTTTTAAAAGAAAATGTCTGTAGGTCTTATCGGACGTAAAGCGGGTATGACTCGCGTCTTCACTGAAGACGGCGTATCCGTGCCAGTCACCGTCATCGAAGTGGAACCGAACCGTGTTACTGCTGTGAAAACAGAAGAAACCGACGGCTACCAAGCAGTGCAGGTTACTACTGGTGCTAAGAAGGCTAACCGCCTTTCTAAGCCAGAAGCTGGTAACTTTGCTAAAGCTGGTGTTGAAGCTGGTCGTGGTTTGTGGGAGTTCCGCCTGTCAGATGGCGACGAAGTCAACGTTGGCGACGAGCTAACAGTTGCGCGCTTCGAAGCTGGTCAGAAAGTTGACGTAACAGGTCAGTCTAAAGGTAAAGGTTTCCAGGGTGGCGTTAAGCGCTGGAACTTCTCCATGCAGGACGCGACACACGGTAACTCTCTTTCTCACCGTGCTCCGGGTTCTATTGGTCAATGTCAGACTCCTGGTCGTGTTTGGAAAGGCAAGAAGATGGCAGGTCAAATGGGTAATGCTCAGGTTACTGTGCAGACCCTAGAAGTTGTTCGCGTAGACGCTGAACGCAACCTGTTGTTGATCAAAGGTGCTGTTCCAGGCGCAACTGGCGGTGACGTAATCGTTAAACCAGCTGTTAAAGCTGGCGCCTAAGGGGGTTTGAAATGAATCTGAATTTAGCTGGAGCTAATGGTTCGGTTGAAGTTTCCGACCTGGCTTTTGGTAAAGAATTCAACGAAACGCTAGTTCACCAAGTAGTTACAGCTTACTTGGCTGGCGGTCGTCAAGGCACTAAAGCTCAGAAAAACCGTTCTGCGGTTTCTGGCGGTGGTGCTAAGCCATGGCGTCAAAAAGGTACAGGTCGTGCACGTGCGGGAACTAGCCGTTCTCCAATCTGGCGTGCCGGTGGTGTTACCTTCGCGGCTCAGCCGCGTGACTACGCTCAGAAAGTAAACAAGAAAATGTACCGCGCAGCAATGCGTTGCATCTTCTCTGAGCTTGTACGTCAAGAACGTCTGGTTGTTGTTGAAGATTTCGCTTTGGAATCTCCAAAGACAAAACAGTTTGTGGCTAAGCTGAACGAGCTTGAGCTGACTAACGCACTGCTGATTACTGAAGATGTAGAGCAGAACTTGTACCTAGCTGCACGTAACGTACCACACGTTGATGTACGTGATGCTGCTGGCGTTGACCCGGTTTCTCTGGTTGGCTTTGATAAAGTACTAGTTACTGTTGCTGCTCTGAAGAAAATCGAGGAGAAGCTGGCATGAAACAGGAACGCATTTATCAAGTGCTGCTGGGTCCGCACATCTCCGAGAAAGCTACTATCGTAGCTGATGGTTCTCAGCAAGTAGTATTCCGTGTGGCTAAAGACGCTACTAAACCAGAAATCAAGCAAGCAGTTGAAGAGCTGTTCAACGTTAAAGTTAAAGGCGTGAACGTTCTTAATGCTAAGGGCAAAACCAAGCGTACTATGCGTGGTTTCGGCAAGCGTAGCGATGTGCGTAAAGCATACGTTTCTCTAGCTGACGGCTCTGAGATTGATTTCCTTGGTGGCGAGTAATAGAGGGTATATAAAATGGCAGTGACTAAAACTAAGCCGACCTCTGCTGGACGCCGTCATGTAGTTAAAGTGACTAACACTGAACTGCATAAAGGTAAGCCTCATGCAGCTCTTGTTGAGAAAAAGAGCAAGAGCGGTGGTCGTAACCACCACGGTCGCATCACTACTCGTCATATTGGCGGTGGTCACAAACAGCAGTACCGTATCATCGATTTCCGTCGTAACAAAGACGGTATTCCAGCGACAGTTGAGCGTTTGGAATATGATCCTAACCGTTCTGCGCATATCGCACTAGTTGTATATGCAGACGGTGAGCGTCGTTACATCATTGCACCTAAAGGTGTTTCTGCGGGCGCTAAGATCATGTCTGGCGATTCTGTAGATATCAAGCCTGGTAATACTATGCCTCTACGCAACATCCCAGTGGGTTCTGTAATCCACTGTGTTGAGTTGAAGCCTGGTAAAGGTGCTCAGATTGCTCGTTCTGCGGGTACATCTGCACAGTTGGTTGCACGTGAAGGTGCTTATGCGACTCTTCGTCTACGTTCTGGCGAAATGCGCAAAGTCCTAGTTGAATGTCGTGCAACTCTGGGTGAAGTGAGCAACAGTGAGCACTCCTTGCGTCAGCTTGGTAAAGCTGGTGCTACGCGCTGGCGTGGTGTTCGTCCTACTGTTCGTGGTGTTGCGATGAACCCAGTAGACCACCCACACGGTGGTGGTGAAGGTCGTACTTCCGGTGGTCGTCACCCAGTGTCGCCATGGGGTGTTCCGACTAAGGGTTATAAAACTCGCAAGAACAAGCGTACTGATAAGTTGATCGTACGCCGTCGTAACGCTAAGTAAGAGGATACAGCTGTGCCACGTTCACTGAAGAAAGGTCCATTTATCGACCTTCACCTGTTGAAAAAGGTAGAGTCTGCAATTGAAGCAAACGACCGTCGTCCAATCAAAACTTGGTCACGTCGTTCTACGATCTTCCCGAATTTCGTAGGTTTGACAATTGCAGTACACAACGGCCGTCAGCATGTTCCGGTATTTATTTCCGAGGACATGGTTGGTCATAAACTGGGCGAGTTTGCTGTGACACGTACTTACCGTGGTCACGTAGTAGACAAGAAAGCCAAGCGATAAGGAGTTAGATGATGGAAGTTGCCGCTAAGCACAAAGGCGCCCGCATCTCTGCACAGAAAGCACGTCTGGTTGCTGACCAGATCCGTGGTAAATCTGTCGGTGAAGCTCTGGATATCCTGGCGTATAGTCCTAAAAAAGGTGCGGCGCTTGTTAAGAAAGTACTAGAGTCTGCTATTGCTAACGCAGAGCATAACGAAGGTGCTGATATTGACGAGCTACGTGTTTCTACAGTTTTTGTTGATGAAGCAATGACTATGAAACGCATCAAGCCGCGTGCGAAAGGTCGCGCTGATCGTATTTTGAAGCGCTCCTGTCACATCACTGTAAAAGTGGCCGACTGAGCTGACTGCTAGGAGATTCCGTTATGGGTCAGAAAGTACATCCTACGGGTATTCGTCTCGGTATTGTTAAAGATCACACTTCTGTGTGGTACGCAGACAAGAGCGAATACGCAAGCAAGCTGCAGAACGATCTGCAGGTGCGTGAGTACCTGGACAAGCAGCTTGAAAAAGCATCTGTTAGCCGCATCGAAATCGAGCGTCCTGCACAGAATGCAAAAATTACTATTCACACAGCTCGTCCGGGCATCGTGATTGGTAAGAAAGGCGAAGATGTTGAGAAACTACGTAACACTGTATCTGAAATGATGGGTGTTCCAGTTCACATCAACATCGAAGAAATTCGTAAACCAGAACTAGACGCGCGTCTTGTTGCACAAGGTGTTGCAAGCCAGCTTGAGCGTCGTGTTATGTTCCGTCGTGCTATGAAGCGTGCGGTACAGAACGCAATGCGTCTTGGTGCTAAAGGTATCAAGATTCAGCTAGGTGGTCGTCTTGGTGGTGCCGAAATCGCTCGTAGCGAATGGTATCGTGAAGGTCGTGTGCCATTGCACACACTTCGTGCTGATATCGATTACGCTACTTATGAAGCGCACACTACTTACGGTGTGATCGGCGTTAAAGTCTGGATCTTCAAGGGTGAAGTTCTTGGTGGCATCGAACAAGTTCGTGCTGAAAAGAATGCGCCTAAGAAGAAAGGTAAGTGAGGTAGACGTCGATGCTACAACCAAAACGTCTTAAGTTCCGCAAAATGATGAAAGGCCGCAACCGCGGTCTAGCACAGCGCGGTAGCACTGTAAGCTTTGGTGAATTTGCACTGAAAGCGACCGGTCGTGGTCGTATCACTGCACGTCAGATCGAAGCAGCGCGTCGTACCATGACACGTCACGTTAAGCGTGGTGGTAAAATCTGGATCCGTGTGTTCCCAGACAAGCCAATTTCTAAGAAACCGCTTGAAGTACGTATGGGTAAAGGTAAGGGTGCGGTTGAGTACTGGGTTGCTCAAATCAAGCCGGGTAAGATTCTGTTCGAAATGAGCGGAGTTGATGAACAGCTTGCATCTGAAGCGTTCAACCTAGCTGCTGCTAAATTGCCTGTTGCAACAACCATTGTTAAACGGACGGTGATGTAATGAAAGCAACTGAACTACGTGAAAAGTCCGTTGATGAGCTACAGCAAGAACTACTAGGTCTTCTAAAAGAGCAGTTCAACCTGCGCATGCAGAAGACGACTGGTCAGCTTGCTCAGAATCATCTTCTAGGACAGGTTCGTCGCGATATCGCTCGTGTGAAGACAGTACTCAACGAAAAGGCAGGTAACTAAGTATGAGCGCCGAAAAACGTACTCGAACTGTTACTGGTCGCGTTGTTAGCGACAAGATGGATAAAACCATCACAGTTCTGGTTGAGCGCAAAGAGAAGCATCCGATTTACGGAAAATTCATGAAGCGCTCTTCTAAACTGCATGCTCACGATGAGAAAAATGAGTGCCAGCAAGGTGACCTAGTTACCATCGCAGAAACTCGTCCTTTGTCTAAGAATAAATCTTGGGCGTTGGTTCGTATTGAAGAGCGTGCAGCAAAGGTGTAAACTATCGCACCTTTGCTCCATTAGACGGTCCGTCCGCATTGCGGGCGGCCTAAAAATGTTTGTGGAGTAAGACCATGATTCAAACTGAATCTATGCTTGACGTAGCTGACAACAGTGGCGCTAAGCGAGTGCAGTGTATTAAGGTCCTTGGTGGTTCTCACCGCCGCTACGCTTCTGTAGGTGACATTATTAAAGTTACTGTTAAAGAAGCGATTCCTCGCGGTAAAGTGAAGAAAGGCCAGGTTCTTAACGCCGTAGTGGTACGTACCCGTAAAGGTGTTCGTCGTCCAGACGGTTCAGTAATCCGCTTTGATACAAACTCTGCGGTTCTACTGAATGCGAGCGACGCTCCAATCGGTACTCGTATCTTCGGCCCAGTGACGCGTGAACTTCGTTCAGAGAAGTTCATGAAAATCATTTCCCTGGCGCCTGAAGTGCTATAAAGATCGAACAATATACTGTTCGGTTTATGTGAAAACGCTAACACCGGAAGGTGTTGGCGTTTTTGAGCATGAGAGGGTAGCAGGAAGCGATATAGGTAAATTATGCGCAAAATTAAACGTGACGATGAAGTAATTGTCATCGCAGGAAAAGACAAGGGCAAGCGTGGCACAGTCATGCGTGTTCTGGACGATCGTTTGATCGTTTCTGGTATCAACATGGTGAAGAAGCACACTAAGCCGAACCCAATGTTGGGTAAAGCAGGTGGCATCGTTGAGAAAGAAGCTGCAATTGCAGTTTCTAACGTAGCGATCTTCAACCCGCAGACTGGTAAGGGCGATCGTGTAGGCTTCAAAGTTCTTGAAGACGGCACTAAGACTCGTATCTTCAAGTCTACCGGCGAAGTAATTGGCGGATAAGGGGAGATATCATGTCTAGATTAAAAGCGCTTTATAACGATTCCGTTAAGCAGCAGCTTAAAGATGAGCTGAACTGCCCTAACGTAATGGCAGTTCCACGTTTGACTAAAATCACTCTAAACATGGGTGTTGGTGAAGCGTTGGGCGATAAGAAAATGCTTGAGAACGCTGTTGCAGATATGACTGCAATTGCGGGCCAAAAGCCAGTTGTATGTTTGGCACGTAAATCTATCGCGGGCTTCAAAGTTCGTGAAGGTTGGCCAATCGGCTGTAAAGTAACACTACGTGGCGAGCGTATGTGGGAATTCTTGGACCGTTTGGTAGATATCTCTATCCCACGTATCCGTGACTTCCGTGGCCTAAACCCGAAATCTTTCGACGGTCGTGGCAACTACAGCATGGGTGTTAAAGAGCAGATCATCTTCCCTGAAATCGAATTCGATAAGGTTGATAAGATGCGTGGTATGGACATTACGTTCACTACAACTGCTAAGAACAATGATGAGGGTCGTGCTCTATTGGCTGCCCTGAACTTCCCGTTCCGTAAGTGATAGGCATACATCATGGCTAAAGAATCAATGAAGGCACGTGAAGACAAACGTGCGAAGCTTGTTGCACAGTATGCTGAGAAGCGTGCTGCACTAAAAGCAATTATCAATAACCCTAATTCATCTGAAGACGAAGTTTGGGATGCAGTGATCGCTCTACAGAAGCTACCACGCGACTCAAGCAAATCTCGTCAGCAGCGTCGTTGCCAGATTACTGGTCGTCCACACGCTGTATACCGTAAATTCGGTATTAGCCGTATTAAACTGCGTGAAGCAGCGATGCGCGGTGATGTTCCAGGTTTGAAAAAGGCAAGCTGGTAATCCACCAGTTTGTATAACGGTAAGCGCAGTGGTCCGGCCCTTTGGGTACCGCACTGTGCTGCACAAGAGGAAGTAAATGCATGAGCATGCAAGATACTCTAGCGGATATGTTTACTCGTATTCGTAACGGTCATATGGCTGAAAAGCAGGCCGTATCTATGCCGTCTTCCAAAGTAAAAGTATCAATTGCCAAAGTTCTTAAGGACGAAGGTTACATCGTTGACTACGCAGTAGAAGGCGACGTAAAACCGGTTCTGAACATTGAGCTTAAATACTTTGAAGGAAAGCCGGTAATTGAAGAGATCAAACGCGTTAGTCGTCCAGGTCTGCGTATCTACAAGAACGCAAGCGAACTACCAAAAGTATCTGGTGGTCTGGGTGTAGCGATTATCTCTACAAGTAAAGGTGTAATGGCTGACCGCGCTGCACGTAGTGCTGGCGTTGGTGGCGAAGTAATCTGCACGGTATTCTAAGAGGTATTTCAATATGTCACGTATTGCAAAAAGCCCTGTTATCGTACCTGCAGGTGTTGAAGTTAAGATTGACGGTCAGACTGTCAATGTTAAAGGTAAAAACGGCCAGCTTTCACTAGACGTTCACCCAACTGTTGGTGTTGCTCTAGAAGAAGGTTCTGTGAACTTCACAGCTCGTGAAGCTTCCAAGCTGTCTCTTTCCTTGTCCGGTACTACACGCTCACTGGTTAACAACATGGTTGTTGGTGTGTCAGAAGGCTTCAAGAAAACTCTTGAGCTACAAGGTGTTGGTTACCGTGCTGCTGCTAAAGGCAACACGCTTAACCTTAACCTAGGTTTCTCGCACCCAATCGACTACGACCTACCAGAAGGTATCAAAGCAGAAACGCCTAATGTAACTACTATCATCCTTTCAGGCGCTGATAAGCAAGTTCTAGGTCAAGTTGCTGCTGAGATTCGTGCGTTCCGTCCACCAGAGCCATATAAAGGCAAGGGTGTTCGTTATGCTGATGAGTATGTTCGCCGTAAAGAAGCGAAGAAAAAGTAAATAGGGCAGGGTTATGAACGCTAAGAAACAATCTCGTATTCGTCGTGCTCGCCGCTCTCGCCTTAAAATGCGTGAGTTAGGTGCAACACGTCTGTGCGTTACACGCACACCGCGTCACATCTACGCTCAGGTTATCTCTGCTGATGGTGCTAAAGTTCTTGCAGCTGCATCAACTGTAGAAAAAGATCTGCGTGAATCTGCTGGCGGTAACGTTGCAGCAGCTGAAAAAGTAGGCGCATTGATCGCTCAGCGTGCTAAAGAAGCTGGCGTATCTGAAGTAGCATTTGACCGTTCTGGTTACCAGTATCACGGTCGTGTTAAAGCTTTGGCTGATGCAGCCCGCGAAGGCGGCCTGGAATTCTAAAGGGATCGAATATGTCAAATCATGAACAGAAAGACGGCGATCTGCAGGAAAAGCTGGTTCAGGTTAACCGCGTCGCTAAAGTAGTAAAAGGTGGTCGTATCTTCGGCTTTACAGCACTAACTGTAGTTGGTGACGGTAAAGGTCGCGTAGGTTTCGGTCGTGGTAAAGCTCGTGAAGTTCCTGCTGCTATTCAAAAAGCAATGGAACAAGCTCGTCGTAACATGGTTTCAGTTGAACTAAACGGCGACACGTTGCAGTACCCAATTAAAGCACGTCATGGTGCTTCTAAAGTTTACATGCAGCCTGCATCTCAAGGTACTGGTGTAATCGCAGGTGGTGCGATGCGTGCAGTACTAGAATTGGCAGGTGTCCATAACGTACTGGCTAAGTGCTACGGCTCTACAAACCCGGTTAACGTTGTACGCGCGACTGTTAAAGGTCTTGCTGCAATGAAGTCTCCGGAAGATGTAGCTGCTAAGCGCGGTAAGTCCGTAGAAGACATTCTGGGGTAATCGACAATGGCTAAGACTGTTAAAGTAACACTAGTACGTAGCCCTATCGGTACTCTTCCTAACCACAAATTGTGCGTTAAGGGTCTAGGTCTACGCCGTATTGGGCACACAGTTGAAGTAGAAGATACTCCATCTGTACGTGGCATGATCAACAAAGTTAACTACCTACTTCAGGTAGAAGACTAATAAGGGAGTTCAAAACATGCGTCTGAACACTCTAAGCCCTGCTGAAGGTTCTCGTAAAACGGCTAAACGTGTTGGTCGTGGTATCGGTTCCGGTTTGGGTAAGACTTGTGGCCGTGGTCACAAAGGTCAGAAATCCCGCTCTGGCGGTTCTGTAAAACCAGGTTTCGAAGGCGGTCAGATGCCTTTGCAGCGTCGTCTGCCGAAATTCGGTTTTACTTCTCGTATTGCTCGTTACGTTACAGAGATTCGTCTGAACGAACTTGCTAAGATCGAAGCTGAAGTAATTGATCTAGATGCTTTGAAAGCAGCAGACATCATCAAGCAGGAAATCAAAACTGCTAAAGTGATTTTGTCTGGTGAGATCAATAAGGCTGTCACTGTTAAAGGTCTTAAAGTGACCAAAGGTGCACAGGCTGCTATCGAAGCTGCTGGCGGTAAAGTCGAGGCGTAAATGGCTAAAAAAGGACCTATACCAGCGGGCAACCAAAGCGGACTAGGTGAGCTTAAGTCTCGTCTACTTTTCGTTTTGATGGCGATCGTTGTTTATCGTATCGGTGCACATATTCCTGTACCGGGTATCAACCCAGATCGTCTGGCCGCATTATTTGATCAGAACCAGGGCACAATCCTGAGTCTCTTTAACATGTTCTCCGGTGGTGCACTGGAGCGTATGAGTATCTTGGCATTGGGTATCATGCCGTACATCTCTGCATCGATTATTATGCAGCTGATGACGGTCGTTAGCCCTACCTTGGCTCAGTTAAAGAAAGAGGGTGAGGCTGGTCGTCGTAAGATTAACCAGTACACTCGCTACGGGACTGTAGCGCTTGCAACTGTACAAGCCTTTGGTATGGCCGTAGGTCTAGCCAATCAAGGTGTATCGTTTACCGCGGATGCCAGCTTCTATTTCGTAGCTGTTGTCACTTTGGTAGCGGGTGCAGTATTCCTAATGTGGTTAGGTGAGCAAGTCACAGAGCGTGGTATCGGTAACGGTATCTCCATTCTGATCTTTGCTGGTATTGTTGCCGGTTTGCCAAGTGCGATCGGACAGGCCTTTGAAGCAGCGCGTCAAGGTGATTTAAACATCCTTGCGCTGTTAGCTATTGCTGTACTAGCGATTGCTACAGTTGGTTTTGTTGTGTTTATGGAGCGCGGCCAACGCCGTATCACCATTAACTATGCTAAACGCCAACAGGGTAATCGTGTGTTCGCGGCACAATCTAGCCACCTTCCATTGAAGGTCAACATGGCTGGTGTGATTCCGCCGATTTTTGCATCCAGTATTTTGCTTTTCCCTGCCTCTATGGGCCAATGGTTTGGTCAGAGTGAAGGCATGGATTGGCTGCAAAATGTTGCATTAGCGCTTGGCCCAGGTCAGCCGCTTTACATTTTGTTATTCTCGGTCGCAATTATATTTTTCTGCTACTTCTACACAGCGATTGTTTTCAATCCTAAGGACGTAGCAGATAACCTGAAGAAATCAGGTGCTTTTATTCCGGGTATTCGTCCAGGTGATCAATCCGCACGTTACATTGATACCGTGCTGGGCCGATTGACCTTATTCGGTGCGCTTTATATTACTGCTGTATCTTTGATGCCTCAGTTCCTAGTAGTCGCAGCGAATGTACCGTTCTATTTCGGTGGCACCTCACTCCTGATCGTCGTAGTTGTCGTGATGGACTTTATGGCGCAGGTTCAGTCTCATCTGATGTCACATCAGTACGAGTCCCTGATGAAGAAATCTAATCTCAAAGGTGGCGGCGCAGGACTTTCGCGCTAAGGCCACAACTGGAGTAGATCATGAAAGTACGTGCATCTGTTAAAAAGATCTGTCGTAACTGCAAAATCGTTCGTCGTAACGGTTCAGTACGTGTGATCTGTAAAGTAGAGCCGCGTCACAAGCAGCGTCAGGGTTAATTAATCCCTGATTTGGGCGCAGATGGTGTGCAGCACTTGATTTAATTTTAATCAATGTGTATTATTGCGCGCCTTCTGCGAACAGAACAAATTTTTATTGGTGTTTGATAATTTAAACAAACACCTTTTATTAAACGGAGTAATAGAATGGCCCGTATAGCTGGAGTCAACATTCCTGACAATAAGCATGCGGTAATTTCTCTGACTTACATTTACGGTATTGGCCGCACGACATCGTCTGCGATCTTAGAAACTTGCGGTATTGCACCGACTACTAAGATCTCTGATTTGTCCGATGAGCAATTGGACATCGTTCGTGGAGAAGTTGCTAAATTTACTGTTGAAGGCGACCTACGTCGTGAAGTATCCATGAGCATCAAACGTTTGATGGACCTTGGTTGTTTCCGCGGCATTCGCCACCGTCGTAACCTTCCGGTTCGCGGTCAGCGTAGTAAAACTAACGCGCGCACTCGAAAAGGCCCGCGTAAGCCGATCCGTAAATAAGTGGTAAGCGATAGGAATTCCGAATATGGCAAAGCCAGGTAATCGCACACGCAAAAAAGCGAAGAAGCAAATAGCGGATGGGTTCGCCCACATCCACGCTTCTTTTAACAATACGATCATTACAATTACCGATCGTCAGGGTAACGCTCTTTCTTGGGCAACTGCGGGTGGCTCCGGCTTCCGTGGTTCTCGTAAGAGTACCCCTTTCGCTGCTCAGGTTGCGGCTGAGCGCGCTGGACAGGCTGCATTAGAATATGGCCTGAAAAACTTAGACGTATTTGTAAAAGGCCCAGGACCAGGTCGCGAATCAGCGGTTCGTGCTCTGAACTCTGTAGGCTACAAAATTGCAAATATCACTGACGTGACGCCAATCCCTCACAATGGTTGTCGTCCACCGAAGAAACGTCGCGTTTAATCTGGAGACGGTAATATGGCTCGTTATCTTGGACCAAAGTGCAAACTGTCTCGTAGGGAAGGTACAGACCTTTTCCTAAAGAGCGGTGTTCGCGCACTGGACAGCAAGTGTAAAGCTGAGACTGTCCCTGGTGTTCACGGCGCTCGTCGCGGTCGTCTATCCGACTACGGCCTGCAGCTACGTGAAAAACAGAAAGTTCGTCGTATGTACGGCGTACTGGAACGTCAGTTCCGCAGTTATTATAAAGAAGCGGCTCGTCGTAGCGGTGCAACAGGTGAAAACCTTCTGCAACTGCTAGAAGGTCGTTTGGACAATGTTGTATATCGCATGGGTTTCGGTTCTACACGTGCCGAATCTCGTCAGATCGTATCTCACCGCTCAATCACTGTTAACGGTCAGGTTGTGAACATCGCTTCCTACCAAGTTAAAGCAGGTGATGTTGTAGCAGTACGTGAAAAAGCTAAATCTCAGTTGCGTATTAAAAACGCTCTAGAACTAGCTGGCCAACGTGCAGCAGTTGAGTGGGTTGATGTAGACGCTGCAAAAATGGAAGGCACATATAAAGCCACTCCAGAGCGTTCTGATCTGTCCGCAGATATCAACGAACAGCTAATTGTAGAGCTGTACTCGAAGTAATTTTAACTTTAATTTGGTGGAAATATGCAGCGTTCGGTAAATGAGTTTCTAAGTCCACGTCATATTGACGTACAAGAAATCAGCAAAACGCGCGCTAAAGTGACTCTAGAGCCACTTGAGCGTGGATTTGGCCATACGCTGGGCAATGCATTACGCCGCATTCTTTTATCTTCTATGCCGGGTTGTGCCGTAACAGAAGTAGAGATTGAAGGCGTTTTGCATGAGTACAGCACAATTGAAGGTGTTCAGGAAGATGTAATTGAGATCCTCCTGAACCTGAAAGGGGTTGCAGTGTTGTTGCACAACAACGACGAAGTAACCCTGACTCTGAGCAAATCTGAAGCAGGTCCTGTAACTGCTGGTGATATTCAACTGAATCAGGATGTTGAAATCGCTAACCCGGACCACGTTATTGCTCACCTTAATGAAGGTGCGAGTCTAAACATGCAGCTAACTGTTGGTCGTGGCCGTGGTTACGTTCCAGCTGATCTGCGTGTTTCTGATGAAGAAGAGACTCGTGCAATCGGTCGTCTACAGCTGGACGCTACTTTCAGCCCAGTACGTCGCGTTTCTTACGTAGTAGAAAGCGCGCGTGTAGAGCAACGTACTGACTTGGATAAACTGGTTATTGATATCGAATCTAACGGTACCATTGATCCAGAAGAAGCTATCCGTCGTGCGGCTACCATCCTTCAGCAACAGCTTATTGTGTTTGTTGATCTGGAAGATGGTGCTGATCAAGCTAAGGATGAACCAGAAGAGCCGGAAATTGATCCAATTCTTCTGCGTCCTGTAGATGATCTGGAGCTGACTGTACGTTCCGCCAACTGTCTGAAGGCAGAACAGATCTACTATATTGGTGATCTGATTCAGCGTACAGAGGTTGAACTGCTTAAGACTCCGAACTTGGGTAAGAAGTCGTTGACAGAGATCAAAGACGTACTTGCATCTAAGGGCTTGTCCCTAGGTATGCGTCTTGAGAACTGGCCACCGGCTAGCCTGAAGAACGACGATAAAGTCGCTTCCTGATTCGGCGATAACAACTGACTGGTTTGGTAGGGATTTATCATGCGTCATCGTAAATCTGGTCGTAAATTAAGCCGTACCAGTGCGCACCGCAAAGCTATGTTTAAAAACATGGCAGTATCTTTGTTTGAGCACGAGTTGATTCGTACAACTTTGCCTAAAGCTAAAGAACTGCGCGGCTATGCAGAGCCACTGATTACACTGGCTAAAAACGACACTGTAGCGAACCGCCGTTTGGCATTCGCACGTACTGGCAGCAAAGTTGCTGTTGGTAAACTGTTCAACGAACTAGGTCCGCGTTACAACGCGCGTCCTGGTGGCTATGTTCGTATCCTGAAGTGCGGTTTCCGCCCAGGTGACAACGCTCCTATGGCTTACGTTGAGCTAGTTGATCGTCCAGCTGTAGAAGCTGCTGACGAAGCAGAAGATTAAGATTTCTTGATCTAAAAAAACCCGGCTTTATGCCGGGTTTTTTATTGCCTGAAATTTAGTAAAGACATTACTATTACCCTTCAGACTGCTTGCTTGATGATAGGTTTTTAGCTGTAATGAATACTGATAAATTGGTTAAGTTGTTTCGCTATTTAGCTGCGATTCCAAAAAGTCTTTACGTCAACTTACGCTTATTACCTATTAATCAAGCGATCAAGTTTCCTATCATTGTTTCTAATAAAACTAAACTCATCTCACTAAATGGTAAGGTTAAGTTAGATAAGGTTAAAACTGGCTTGGTTCGTATCGGCTTTACTGGTGCCGATATGATTGATTATCGCTACAGTCGAACAATGCTCCAAATTGATGGTCAGTTCACTGTTAAGGGCAAAGTTAAGATAGGTAAAGGAACACGATTAATTGTTGCCGGTAATTTGAATTTGGGCGCTAATTTTATCGCCACAGGTGATAACACGATTATCTGCGAAAAACATATGTCTATCGGTAGCGACTGTATGTTCGCTTGGGAATCTGTGGTCATGGACACTGACCAGCATGCAATATTCGATCAATCAGGTGATCAGATCAATATTGAAGATAGAGTGGTCATTGGTAACAATGTCTGGCTTGGTGCAAGAAGCTTTGTCTTGAAGAACTCTGTGATTGAAGATGGCTGTATAGTTGCTGCAAATACTACTGTAACTAGATCAATTGGCGAGAAAGATGTGATCATTGCTGGAGCACCTTCTAAGAAAATTAAAGAAGGTGTTCACTGGCAACATTAAACACGATCGTAGTGAGTTCTACCCAAATGCTTAACCTGATTATTTCAGGTTAAGCATTGGCTTTAAGAACCTACCTGTATGCGAAGCTGGGTTCTCAGCAACCTCTTCAGGTGTACCTTCGGCAATGATCATACCGCCTTTAACGCCACCTTCAGGTCCCAAATCTACAATCCAATCGGCTGTTTTGATCACATCCAAATTGTGTTCGATCACTACAATTGTGTTGCCGTGATCGCGTAAACGATAGAGTACGTTCAGTAATTGCTGAATATCGTAAAAATGCAGGCCTGTAGTTGGTTCATCAAGGATATACAGAGTTTTACCTGTATCACGCTTAGAAAGTTCTTTGGCTAGTTTTACGCGCTGAGCTTCACCACCAGATAGTGTTGTTGCAGCTTGACCCAAACGGATATAGGACAAACCAACATCCATTAAGGTCTGTAGGCGACGAGCCAGTGCTGGTATCGCATCGAAGAATTCTCGCGCATCTTCAACCGTAAGATCTAAGACTTCATGGATATTCTTGCCTTTGTATTTGATCTCCAATGTTTCACGGTTGTAGCGCTTACCTTTACAAACATCGCAAGGGACATATACATCAGGTAGGAAGTGCATCTCTACCTTGATGACGCCATCACCCTGACAAGCTTCACAGCGACCACCTTTGACATTAAAACTAAAGCGCCCTGGCTTATAGCCACGCGAGCGTGCCTCTTGAGTACCGGCAAACAGTTCACGTACGGGTGTAAAAATACCTGTATAAGTTGCTGGGTTTGAGCGCGGAGTACGGCCGATCGGGCTTTGATCAATATCGATCACTTTATCAAAATGCTTAATGCCCTCGATCGATTCGTGAGGTGCAGGATCCAAGGTAGTCGCATTATTAAGTTCAGTTGCTGCGATTGGATACAGCGTACCGTTGATCAGAGTTGATTTGCCCGAGCCCGATACACCGGTAACGCAGGTTAGTAAGCCTACAGGGATCTTCAGATCGACATTGTTTAGGTTGTTACCGCTAGCACCATTCAGGCATAGCTGTTTCTTGCTATCAGCAGGATGACGCTGTTCAGGTACAGCGATCTCTTTAGTGCCTGTTAAATACTGACCTGTTATAGAGGCGGGGTTTGCCATGACCTCATCTGGCGTACCTTCAGCAATGACTTGTCCACCATGTACACCGGCACCAGGGCCTATATCAATGACATAATCGGCAAGACGAATAGCGTCTTCATCGTGTTCTACAACGATGACTGTATTACCTAAGTCTCTAAGGTGAACTAGTGTTTTGAGCAGTCGCTCGTTATCTCGTTGATGCAGGCCGATCGAAGGTTCATCCAGAATGTACATAACACCAACAAGGCCAGCGCCAATCTGACTTGCTAAACGGATGCGCTGTGCTTCACCACCTGATAGAGTATCGGCATTGCGATCTAGAGAGAGGTACTCGAGGCCTACGTTGACAAGGAATCTTAGGCGTTCTCGAATCTCTTTTAGAATCTTTTCAGCAATCTCACCTTGTTTACCTGTTAGATGAAGATTCTCGAAGTACTCTAAACTCTCTCCAATCGGTTTCTTAACGATATCAGGAAGTGTCTGTTGATCTATATATACGTGCCTCGCGTCGCGGCGCAAACGACTGCCGTTACAGGACGAGCACGGCTGCATATTTAGATATTTGGCGAGATCTTCGCGAACGGTATCGGATTCGGTTTCTTTATAACGACGTTGTAAATTATTCAGCACGCCTTCGAAAGGGTGTGCCTTATTAATGATGTCGCCGCGATCATTTAGGTAACGGAAAGTAACGGTTTCTTTGCCACTACCATTCAAAATAAGATCTTGTTCGGATTTTTTCAGGGACTTGAATGGTGTATCCATATCAAATCCGTATTGCTCTGCTACCGCTTTAAGCTGCTGGAAATAATACAAGCTGCGGCGGTCCCAACCTCTAATAGCGCCTTCGGATAGGGTCAGGTTTGAATCGTGAACTACTTTAGATGGATCAAAATATTGCTTAACCCCTAAGCCGTCACAGCTTGGACAAGCGCCATGAGGATTGTTGAAAGAGAACAGTCTAGGTTCAAGCTCCTGAATACTATGTCCACATTCTGGACAGGCAAAGCGAGCAGAGAAAATTAATTCGTCAGCGTCACCATCCATGTAAGCAACTTTGGCAATGCCGTCGCTGAGGTTAAGTGCTGTTTCGAATGACTCGGCTAAACGGGTCTGGAGATCATCGCGAACTTTGAAGCGGTCAATAACTACTTCGATATCGTGCTTCTTGTTCTTATCTAGCTCTGGTGCACTATCTAGGTCAACGACAATTCCATCGATTCTGGCGCGAATGAAACCTTCAGCGCGCAGGTTGTTTATAGTGTGTAAGTGCTCACCTTTTCTGCCTTGTACTATAGGTGCTAACAGCATTAATTTGCTGCCTTGCTCAAGCTCAAGTACTTGGTCCACCATCTGACTGATTGTTTGCGCTGCAAGTGGTAGATCATGATCCGGACAGCGTGGTTCACCTGCACGAGCAAATAATAGGCGCAAATAATCGTATATTTCGGTGATTGTACCAACAGTCGAGCGCGGGTTGTGAGATGTTGATTTCTGTTCAATCGAAATAGCAGGGGATAAGCCTTCGATATGATCGACATCAGGTTTTTCCATCATCGATAGGAACTGTCGAGCATAAGTCGAGAGAGACTCAACATAGCGGCGTTGACCTTCTGCATAGAGCGTATCAAATGCCAGTGAAGACTTACCTGAGCCGGATAACCCTGTAATAACAATGAGTTTGTCTCGGGGGATCTCAAGATCAATATCTTTAAGGTTGTGGGTACGCGCACCCCGGACCTGAATCTTATCCATAATGGCTCTCAGATGTGGAAAACAAAACATCCCATTATAGAGATTTTTCGTGGCCGCTGTAGCTTTTCTAAACGATAAAATCTCTATGGGATAAGAGTGGGCGAGAGGGTGATCGCATGTTAAGCTTGAGTGTTATACGCGCAGGTTTATCAATCTGACGTGAGAGAAGATTTTTGGAGAAAGAAAATGGCACGTGGTGTTAATAAAGTAATTTTGGTGGGCAATCTGGGTGGAGATCCAGAAGTACGTTATATGCCAAATGGCAATGCTGTAACTAATGTAACCATCGCAACGTCTGAATCATGGAAAGATAAGCAGACGGGCCAGCAGCAAGAGCGTACTGAATGGCACCGTGTGGTATTTTTTAACCGTCTAGCGGAGATCGCTGGCGAGTATATGCGTAAAGGCGGTAAGGTTTACGTTGAAGGCGCCTTGCGTACTCGTAAATGGCAGGATCAAAGTGGTCAGGATCGTTACACGACTGAGATTGTAGCAAGCGAAATGCAGTTGCTTGATAGTCGTGGCGGTAACGAAGGTGGCTATGCTCCTCAGCAACAACAGGGTGGTTATGCACAACAGCCACAACAGCAAGCACCTGCTCCACAAATGGCGCCGCAGATGGCTCCACAAGCTGCGCCTCAGCAAGCTCCTCAGCAGCGTCCTGCTCCAGCACCGCAGCAAGCGCCTGCACCGCAAGCGGCACCGGGTTTTGATGATTTCGATGATGATATTCCGTTCTAATATTTGTAGAGCTGGATAGATCGATAAAGACCTCGCATTGCGAGGTTTTTTCGTTTTAGGCCTTTCATAGGGCTTGGTTGGGAGCGCAAATCTATTTTGGATGCTTGGACGGTTACTGTGGATCTTTGGAGGCCTATAGCAGAAGTTTTACGGGTAAATTTAGTGACAGCATAAATACAAACAGAATGATTTTTAGGAGTTAAAAAATGCCGTCAGTCGAAATTTATACCATGAGTTATTGCCCATACTGCATTGCAGCCAAGCGCTTGTTGAAAAAGCTGGGGTGGCAATTTAACGAGATCGAAATTACAGGCAAACCTAAGGTTAAAACCACCATGGTTCAACGCACTCAGCGCAAAACTGTGCCGCAGATCTTTGTGAATAATCAGCATATCGGTGGCTTTGATGATTTTTCGGCTTATGTTCAAGAGCAGAAGTTACTGTGAGAGGTCGATTGCGGGCAGTTGTTACCCAGTTATCAGGGTGTTAGATCAAGCTTCGATTAAAAATAGCTACCCTGCTAAGGGTTTACTGGGCCTTGCCGGGAGATTGAGGTATATTTTTTAAGAAGTGAGGTAACTTTCTGCTGTTATGCAGGATGAATAGTTTTATGAGTCAAAATGAGATGCCGGAGAGTTTGGTTTAATGGCACTGGATCTACTGTTAAAGCCTATCAAAATATTAATTACCGGAGCTCATGGACAGGTGGGGAGCGCGCTGACGCGTGCTGTAGAAGCGGATAGCTTTTTTGAAGTTATTGCTTTGGGGAAATCTCAGTTAGATGTTACTGATCCAGAGCAGATCTCTGAACAACTGGCTCATCATCTACCAGATTATGTTGTGAACTGCGCTGCGTTTGATGATGTCGATGAAGCAGAGTCACAATCAGAGCTTTGTTATGCGGTTAACTCTGATGCTGTAGAGGCTTTAGCATTCGCATGTGGTGATCTGTCTATCCCAATGTTCCACTTATCCACCGACTACGTGTTTGATGGTCACTATGCTAGCGGCTATACCGAAGAGGATGAAGTCGCACCTTTAGGGATCTATGGTGATAGTAAGTGGCAAGGTGAAGAGAGACTTCGCCAAGCTTTGCCGAAGCATATTATCTTGCGAGTTAGTTGGTTGTTTAGTGATCAAGGGAATAACTTTGTTCTGCGAACGCTTGAGGCGGCTAAGAAGCAATCTGAGCTACAAGCGGTAACGGATCGTAAGGGCTGCCCTACTTCTGCATCAGATGTGGCCCGAGTTATTCTCGCTATGCTAAAGCAGATTCATAATGGTGCCGATGCCTGGGGCACTTTCCATTACTGCGGCGCTGAGGTGATCAATCGTTATGATTTCTGTAAAGAGATTCTGATTGCTGCAGGTCAGTACGAAAATTTTGATGTGGAAAAGTTGGTCCCAGTATCGAGTAAAGATTACGTCACTGAAGCATTACGTCCAAATACGTCTGTTTTAATGTGTAAAAAATTATTGAGTGTATTTGGGATAAGGCAGAGGCCTTGGCGACAGGAGTTGCAATGGTTGATGCGAGATATCTATCCATCATCCTAGCCGCCAAGTACTATAGATTTCTTAACCCCAAGGCATTGGGGATTTAGAAACCGCAACGGCTGCAATGTAAATGAAAGCAAACAGAGCGCCTGCTAGTGCTGTAGCTTGAATGGCTTTGGTTTTACCGCGTTTGATAGCGATTGTTCCCAGACCAATATACACCACCAAAGCGATCACTTTAGCTGTTAGCCAGTGATGGACAAACGGATATTGCTCAATCATTACCGCGAGCGTTAGTGCGCTGACCAGCAGTGCGGTATCAATAATATGTGGTACGATCTTTAACCAGCGTTTTTCTAGTTTTTCTGGGCAAAATAGAGCCAAGCCACCGCGTAAAAGAAAGAGTACGAAGCTTAGGGCTATGCAGGTTAAATGGATGTGCTTAATGGCAAAGTACATTAGGTTTCCTATGAAAATTGGTCTAACTGCTGTTGAAATGAATTTGTGCTATTTTAGTGCGATAAAATTATAAATTACATGCTCCATTGACAAACCATGGCCAATTCTAAAGATGATACGCAAGCGCTGGTAGATCGGTTTGGCAGAACCGTTGACTATATTCGACTGTCTGTAACTGATCGCTGCGATTTTCGTTGTGTTTATTGCATGGCTGAAGAGATGACTTTTCTTCCGCATGCTCAAGTACTTACACTCGAAGAGATTGATCAGATAGCCCAAGCTTTTGTTAGCTTAGGTGTAAAGAAGATCCGCTTGACTGGTGGTGAGCCGTTGGTTCGTCGTGATGTCATAAAGCTGATGCGCAGCGTTGGTCAGTTAGATGCTGAGTTAGCAATTACCACCAATGGTTCTCAGCTTGTTCATATGGCCCAGGATCTCAAAGATGCTGGCGTCAATCGTCTAAATATCAGTATTGATAGCTTGCGTGAAGATCGTTTCAAAGCGATGACCCGTATTGGTAAATTGCCAAAAGTACTTGCAGGTATTGATGCGGCTATTGAAGCAGGGTTTGATCGTATTAAGTTGAATGCGGTGGTTATGAAAGGCCGCAATGATGACGAAATTCTCGATCTTGTAGATTTTGCGCGTGATAAAGGCGTTGATGTTAGTTTTATTGAAGAGATGCCTTTAGGTCAAATTTCCGAACATGATCGTGGTGAGGTTTACTGCTCAAGTGATGAAGTTCGCGCGATTATTGAGCAGAAATATGAGTTACAGCCAACTGTAGAACGGACGGCTGGGCCTTCTCGTTATTATCGCATGAGTGATAGTGAAAGCCGCGTTGGTTTTATCTCACCTCATAGCCATAACTTCTGCTCTGAATGTAACCGTGTCAGGGTAACCGTTGAGGGGCGTTTGTTGCTTTGTTTGGGTAACGAACACTCTGTTGATCTTCTACATACATTACGTGCTCACCCTAATGATCAGGAAAAACTGAAGCAGGTTATTATCGATGCTATGGATTTGAAGCCTGAGAAGCACGAATTTGATCTAGATGATGAGCCACAAATCATTCGTTTTATGAATATGACAGGGGGCTAAACGAGTTCATCGTTGTCCTTGCTCCCGTACTTTCTTATTAAGGAAAATACTCATGTCCCATACTCCTGCCAGAGCGGAATTTATTCCGCTAAATATTGCCGTATTAACTGTATCTGATACTCGTACTCTTGATTCGGATACCTCTGGGCAAGCTTTGATTGATCGTTTAGAGGCTGCAGGCCACGTACTTGGTGCACGTGAAATAGTTAAAGATGATGTCTACCAGATGCGAGCGGTTGCATCGCGTTGGATTGCTGATCCAAATATCCATGTAATTATCTCCACGGGCGGTACAGGCTTTTCGGGTCGCGACTCTACGCCAGAAGCGATGGCTCCTTTGTTTGATAAATCTATTGAAGGGTTTGGTGAATTTTTCCGTCAAGTTTCTGCCGGTCAGATCGGTACTTCAACCATTCAGTCTAGAGCGTTAGGTGGTCTTGCAAATGGTACCGTGATTTTCTGTCTGCCAGGCTCTACAGGTGCTTGCCGTACTGGTTGGGATGATGTGATTGCGCAGCAGTTAGATCATCGTCATAAGCCTTGTAATTTTGCTTCGTTGATCATGAAGCATCAAGAAGATAACGCTTAAGGTAAGAAAATGGGAAGCTGTGATTCTCAACCTGGTTTGATCCCTTTTGATGAAGCGCTACAGCGCCTTTTAGCTGGAGCACATGTTTCTGTGGTGACTGAGATTGTGCCTGTTGCAGAGGCATTAGGGCGCGTATTAGCTGAAGCGCCAGTCGCTTCTGTGTCAGTCCCTCCGGCTGATAATAGCAGTATGGATGGTTACGCAATTAATACGGCTGATTTAGGTGCTAATACAAGCTTAGAAATGAGTCAGAGGATCCCTGCAGGTACGCCTCCGCAGCCTTTAGTTGCAGGTACCTGTGCACGTATTTTTACTGGAGCAGAGATTCCTCAAGGTGCCAATGCAGTTGTTATGCAGGAAGATGTTCACTTTGAGGGGGATAAGGTTGTTTTTCCTGCAGATGTGCCGGTTGGTGATAATGTCCGCAGTGCTGGCCAAGATATTTTGGCTGGTAGCCAGGTACTCGCAGTAGGCACACGTTTGCAAGCTGCTGATCTAGGGATATTAGCGTCGGTAGGCTTGTCTTCTGTCTCTGTATATAAGCGTCTCAAGGTTGCGATCTTATCCACAGGCGATGAGCTAGTGGAGCCGGGTCTTCCTCTTGGTGCAGGGCAGATCTATAACTCTAATCGCTATATTCTGACTGGGCTTTTACAGGGTCTAGGTATGGAGGTTGTTGATCTAGGTTGTGTAGCAGATACGCGTGAGGCAACGTTAGCAGCATTGGAAAAAGCGGCTGCATCGGCAGATGCCATCATCAGTACCGGTGGTGTGTCTGTGGGTGAAGAGGATCATGTCAAATCTTGTGTTGAGCATCTTGGTCAGTTGGATATGTGGAAGATCAAGATCAAACCAGGAAAGCCTGTTGCCTATGGGCAGGTCAAAGGTACGCCATTTATTGGTTTGCCGGGTAATCCAACGTCTACACTCATAACTTTTTGCTTGTTGGCGAGGGCCTTCTTGCTTAAGTTGCAGGGGGCTTCATTCGAACTGCCACTGCAACTTTTAGTACCGGCTGGCTTCCAGAGAAAGCGAGCTATTCAGCGCCAAGAATATCTGCGAGTTCGGTTTGAGGATGGGCGTTTACAGCCGTTCGCAAATCAGAGTTCCGGTGTATTGATGTCTGCTAGTTGGGCGAATGGTATTGCTGTTATTCCTCCTCAGACAGTTGTAGATGAGGGCGATTTGGTCGGATTCATCCCGTTTTCTGAACTTCTCGGTTAATTACATTTAATTTCCCTGAAGTTTGCGTGAGAAAACGGTAAAATAACGGCCTTTTTAGTAGAGCTTTCGAGGAAAGAATGACAGATCAGCAGGATCCGTATAAAGAGATCAGACCGTTCAACGATAGTGAAGTGGCGGATGCACTCCTTAATATTCTTCACAATGATGAATTCCTGACCGCTGTTACGCGTTACCAGTTTCCTAAATTATCCTCGAGTATTGGATGGTTGTTAAAACCATTTGTGCGTATTGCCTTGGCTGCCAAGATTGGTGAGATCGACAGTGTCTATGAGTTTCAGATGCTGGTGGCTAACTATATGAAGAAGATGATTGGACGTTCGACCACTAAGCTGACTTGTAGTGGTATTGATGAACTTGATCCTGAAGAATCCTACCTGTTTATCTCAAACCATCGAGATATCGCAATGGACCCAGCATTCGTCAATTGGGTTCGTCATCAATACGGCATGGATACAGTTCGGATTGCGATCGGTGATAACCTGCTTCGTAAGCCTTATGTTTCTGACATTATGCGTTTGAATAAGAGCTTTATTGTCAATCGTTCTGCGACAGGACGTGAAATGATGAAAGCGCTAACGCAGCTATCTTCTTATATCGATCACAGTATCTTAGGTGGTCATTCTATCTGGTTAGCACAGCGAGAAGGCCGCGCAAAAGATGGTAATGATGCGACGGATCCAGCCATTTTGAAGATGCTTTATATGGCACATCGTAAATCACGTAGTTTTGCTGAGCAGGCTAAGCGTCTGAATATTGTGCCGGTTTCTATCTCTTATGAATACGATCCATGTGATGCCTTAAAAGCGAATGAGCTACATGCTAAGGCAACTGATGGTGTTTATGAGAAGTCTCAGTACGAAGATATCGCAAGTATTGTGAAAGGCATTACCGGTGATAAAGGGCATGTGCATGTCGCTTTTGGTGATCCTATCGATGCTGACTTCGATACGCCTGAAGAGCTAGCGGCTGAGATCGATCGTCAAATTCATGAAAATTACTATTTGCACCCATCTAATCTGATTGCAGCAGGTCGTAGTGATGATGCTACTGCTGATCAGAAGGCTGGTTTAGAAGCGCGTATTAACAGTGTTGAAGGCGGTGCGCAGGATATTCTTCGTCAGATGTACGCTAATCCTGTTCTAAATCAGGCAACGCAAACACAGGAGTAGTTATGAGTCGTTTAACCCATTTGGATGACCAGGGAAACGCTAACATGGTTGATGTTTCCGAAAAGCAGGTGACTTTTCGTGAAGCGACTGCCTATGCAGAAGTTGAAATGCTGCCTGACACCATGAAGTTAATTACGGAAGGTGGTAATAAAAAGGGTGATGTTTTAGCGGTTGCACGAATCGCAGGTATTCAAGCTGCAAAACGAACTAGTGATCTTATTCCTCTTTGTCACCCATTGATGTTGAGTAAAGTTGCGGTAGATCTTCATCCTAATACCGAGCGTAATGTCGTTGAGATTACGGCCACCTGCAAGTTGGCAGGTCAGACGGGGGTGGAGATGGAAGCGCTAACGGCGGCATCTGTTGCGGGTTTAACGATTTACGATATGTGCAAGGCCGTGGATAAAGGCATGGTTATGAGCGCAGTTAAAGTATTGGAAAAGAAAGGTGGCAAAAGCGGTCACTGGAAGGTGGAGAAGTAATCATGGTTAAAGTGGTGTATTTCGCCAGCTTGCGCGAGCGTTTAGGTGTAGCTGAAGAATCTATCGAAGTGAGTCAGCCTGCTGATGTGTCTGCAGTGCTAAATAAGCTAGTTGAGCTTCACGGAGAGCAGTGGCAAAAGATTCTGGTTGATACGCCTATATTGATGGCTGTTAACCAAGAGATGTGTGACGAGAATGCCGCCGTAGCTGCTGGTGATGAGGTTGCATTCTTCCCGCCGGTAACTGGGGGCTAAGCATGTCTAAAAAAGCGAATCCACTGCACTATCTACGTGCAGTGTTTTATTACTTAGGCTTTTACCCTCTAACCATTGTGCATGCCACGCTGAGTTTAATCATCTCACCGCTATTGAATTTCCAGCAGCGCTTTAAATTTGTCACTCTGATTAACTACTTTTATATCTTTTGGTTAAAGCTGTGTTGTGGTGTCGGTGTAAAGATCACTGGGCGTGAAAATCTGCCTACTGATGGTGCTTATGTTGTTGTAGCTAACCACCAAAGTGAGTGGGAAACGCTGTTTTTACAAACCTTGGTCCGCCCGCAGTGTACAGTGCTTAAAAAGGAGCTTCTTAAGATTCCTTTCTTTGGGTGGGCGCTAGGCCTGTTGAATCCTATCGCGATTGATCGTAGCCAAAGGCGTGGTGCACTTAAGCAGCTTTTAACAGAGGGTAAATCTCGTTTAGAAGATGATATCCCTGTGATTATCTTCCCGCAGGGTACGCGAGTGCCTGTGGGTAAAATGGGTAAGTTTAACAAAGGCGGAGCTATGCTGGCGTTAAGTGCGGGTGTGCCGGTGATCCCAATGATTCATGATGCTGGGCTCTATTGGCCAGGCAAAAGCTTTGCGAAGATCCCAGGTACTGTGCAAGTCCATGTGGGCGAGCCAATTCCTGTAGAAGGTCGTACAGTGGATGAAATCCATGAAGATATGGTGGCTTGGCTGGAAGAGCATATGAAAGCGCTAGAGATAGCCTAAGCTAAATTTCAGATATAAAAAAACCGCCGAATGGCGGTTTTTTTATAACTAGAAGACTGATTAGTCTTTTAGTTTTTCGAATACCAATGTGCAGTTAGTGCCGCCGAAGCCGAAGCTGTTGGACATAACGCGTTGTAGATCTACGTTTTCCTGCTTCTCGCTAGCGATTGGTAGGCCTTCTGCTTCTGGGTCTAGCTCATCGATGTTCGCGGATGCTGCGATGAAGTTGTTTTCCTGCATAAGAAGAGAGTAAACAGCTTCTTGTACGCCTGCTGCACCTAGAGAGTGGCCAGATAGAGACTTAGTAGAAGTAACTGTTGGCATGTCATCGCCAAAGGCTTCTTTCATCGCTTTCAGCTCTTGCATGTCACCCGCTGGTGTAGAAGTGCCGTGTGCGTTGATGTAATCGATCTTGCCGTCTACAGTTGCCATCGCTTGCTTCATGCAGCGAGCAGCGCCTTCACCAGAAGGAGCAACCATGTCGTAGCCATCAGAAGTTGCACCGTAACCTACTAGTTCAGCGTAGATCTTCGCGCCACGTGCTTTAGCGTGTTCATATTCTTCGATAACTAGGATGCCAGCACCGCCAGAGATAACGAAGCCATCACGGTTTGCATCGTATGCACGTGAAGCTTTTTCTGGTGTTTCGTTGTATTTGCTAGATAGCGCGCCCATAGCATCAAACATTGCAGTTTGTACCCAGTGAAGTTCTTCACCGCCACCTGCAAATACTACGTCTTGCTTACCAAGCTGGATCTGTTCCATTGCGTTACCAATACAGTGAGCACTGGTCGCACAAGCAGAAGTAATAGAGTAGTTAACACCTTTGATTTTGAAAGGTGTCGCTAGACAAGCTGAAACAGTAGAACCCATGGTGCGAGTTACACGGTATGGGCCTACGCGCTTAACGCCTTTCTCGCGAGTGATATCGGCAGTTTCAACAATGTTGTCAGCAGAAGCACCACCGGAACCTACGATAAGGCCAGTGCGCTCGTTGGAAACCTGGTCTTCAGCTAGGTTTGCATCTGCAATTGCTTCTTTCATTGCAATGTAAGTGTATGCTGCTGCATCACCCATGAAACGTAGCAATTTACGGTCGATTTGCTCAGAGAAATCGATATCGATGCTGCCGGCTACCTGGCTACGGAAACCGCGCTCTTTATAGTCTTCTTGGAATTTAATACCAGAACGACCCTGCTGCAGTGATTCCAGAACGGTTTCTTTATCTGTACCCAGACAAGAAACGATACCCATACCGGTAACAACAACGCGACGCATGTGCTTCTCTCTCTTTTTCTAATTTAAGGTGCTTATTTTCCGTGAATCAGTAGTGTTTTGCCACTAAATTCGTAAAAAAGTAGACGGAAAATAGAAGAAAGGCCCTGAATTCAGGGCCTTAAAAGATCAGAAATCTTCTGTAGATGTGAATAGACCTACACGTAGATCTTTCGCTGTGTAGATTTCACGACCATCAACGGACATGCTGCCGTCCGCGATGCCCATAACTAGCTTACGCTCAATAACGCGCTTAAGCTGGATTCGGTAAGTAACCTTCTTAGCAGTCGGTAGTACCTGACCGAAGAACTTAACTTCGCCAGCACCTAATGCACGACCGCGGCCTGGGTTGCCTTTCCAGCCAAGGAAGAAGCCAACAATCTGCCACATAGCGTCTAGACCTAGACAGCCTGGCATTACTGGGTCTTCCTCAAAATGGCAGCCGAAGAACCAAAGATCTGGGTTGATATCCAACTCAGCGATAATCTCGCCTTTGCCGAATTCGCCACCGTCTTCGGTGATTTCCAGGATGCGATCCATCATTAGCATGTTGCCAATTGGTAGGCGCGCATTGCCTGGTCCAAACATTTCGCCGTGGCCGCAAGACAGCAGCTCATCGCGATTAAAAGAGGAAGGTCTTGTCATTAGCTTCTGTTTATCCAGGTTTTTATAAGTCAAAATATCGCGCAATTATACAGATTTGAATGCCACTAGGCACGATCTGTGTCAGGTTTATTGAATAAAAAGTTTACGACTTAGGGTGTAAAAGGCGAAATGGAACATGATTTTTGGCATCAAAAGTGGTCCGAAGGGCGAATAGGTTTCCATCAAATGGAGATTAATGCTTACTTGGTCTCCTATTGGGAAAAGGTGGATTTAGCTGTTGGTGCCAAGGTTTTTGTCCCTTTGTGCGGTAAAAGCAAGGATATGCTTTGGCTTAGAGGTCGTGGTCATGATGTGTTGGGTGTGGAGCTTAACTCAAATGCTTGTTTGGATTTCTTTAAAGAGAATGATCTAGTTGCTAAAACTGAAGATACAGAGCTGTTTGTTTCTCATGCGTGTGAAAAGCTGAATCTTTTATGTGGTGATTTCTTTGCATTGACGAGTGAAAGTCTATCGGATGTTAAAGGTGTTTATGATCGTGCAGCGCTGGTGGCTTTGCCAATGGAGATGCGAGCTGACTATGCTAGTAAACTCATTGAATTGTTACCAAAGGGTGTGAAAGTGTTGTTGGTGACCTTGGAATTTGATAGCCCGCAAGGACCACCGTTCAATGTTTCTGGCGAAGAGGTAAAGAACTTGTTTGGTCAGCGTTTTAAGGTGGAGCGTTTAGGTGAAGCTGTAGATGGTGATCGGCAGGAAGTCGTCTGGTTGCTGAGTGACTGATCTGGGTTCGCTGTGCACTTAATTTATAGTAATTAAGTGCACAGATATAAGCTTTTAGCTTTTACGTTTCACTGCCAAGTTGGCAATTTGAATTAACGTTTCTTTAAAGGATGTGTCTTGAAGAGCATTAAGTGCTGCAATCGCTTTATCTGCTTCACCTTGAGCTTTCTCTTGGGTGTATTCGATAGCGCCAGTCTCTTTTACGATATCCATAATCGGTTGAAGATCGTCTAAACCACCTTTGCGAATTGCTTGGCGAACTAGTTTGCGTTGTTCTTCGTTACCAGCACGCATCGCATGAATAAGTGGTAGGGTTGCTTTGCCTTCAGCCAGATCATCGCCCACGTTCTTGCCCATCTCTTCTGCTGTGGATAAGTAATCCATAACATCGTCGATAAGTTGGAAGGCAGTGCCTAAATGTAATCCATACAAGCGTAAGCCTTCTTGCTCTTCTTTGCTGGCTTCGGCAAGGATTGCGCCTGCTTCAGTAGCGGCTTCAAACAGCATAGCGGTTTTACCAAGAATAACCTGCATGTAGGCTTCCTCGGTGGTATCTGGATTTTTTGTGTTTAGTAGCTGCAGAACTTCGCCTTCAGCGATAACGTTCGTCGCATTGGAAATCACTTCCATAATCGGCATTGAGCCAATTTCTACTAATACCTGAAATGCACGGGAGTAAAGGAAATCGCCGACTAATACACTTGGTGCATTACCCCATTTTGCATTAGCGGTATCTTTGCCGCGGCGTAGATCAGAATTATCAACTACATCATCGTGCAGCAGCGTGGCTGTGTGGATAAATTCGATAATCGCCGCTAGCGGGATATGCTTATCGCCTTGATAATTTGCAGCATTAGCAGCAAGCAATACGAGTAACGGACGAAGACGTTTACCGCCGCTTTCAACGATGTAATGACCAATTTTTTCTACCAGCGGTACGTTAGAGCCAAGGTGATTAATGATGTAATCGTTTACGGCTTCAAATTGGGGTTCTATTACAGGGTTGAACTGGTGAGGCTGCATAATAAGTAATGGCTGCTACTAACTTAAAGGAATCAAGAATAGCGCATGCTAGGTGTATGCATAGTTTCTGTCAAGAAATGCTGGTTTTACGCTATGTAATTAAAGAAGCTTAGTTGTGTATAACGGCGGTTTGCTATATAATCGCGCGCCCTGACCCATCCAATAATGGCTCCCTACCATATGGTGTAACCATTAGAAGTAGGCCTTTTTCTAGTAGCTGGGTGGGCAAATAACGGAGATTAAAATGTACGCAGTAATCGTAAGCGGTGGTAAACAGTACCGTGTCCAGGAAGGTGAAACCCTTAAACTGGAAAAACTGCAGGCTGAAGCGGGCGCAAACGTTGAGTTTGACCGTGTTCTGCTAGTTGGCAACGGCGACGACATCAAAATCGGCGCACCAGTTGTTGACGGTGCTAAAGTGACTGCTGAAGTTGTTCAGCACGGCCGCGCTAAGAAAGTTGAGATCATCAAGTTCAAGCGTCGTAAGCACCACATGAAGCGTCAGGGCCACCGTCAGTGGTTCACTGAAGTTAAAATTACTGGCATTTCTGCCTAATATTAACCTAGTTTAGGAGTTAGATAGATGGCTCATAAGAAGGCTGGTGGTTCTACTAAGAACGGTCGCGACTCGGAGTCGAAACGACTTGGTGTCAAGCGTTACGGTGGTCAAGTAGTTGCTGCAGGTAACATCCTAGTTCGTCAACGTGGTACTAAATTCCACGCTGGTACAAACGTAGGCTGTGGTAAAGACCATACTCTATTTGCGAAAGCAGATGGCGTTGTTAAATTCGAAGTTAAAGGCCCGCAGAAGCGTCAATACATCTCTGTAGTTGATGCGTAAGCAACGGTTTTAAGCTTCTAAAAAGCTCCGCCAAGGCGGAGCTTTTTTGTTTATAGTTTTTTAAAATATTTTTCAGGGGATCTACCGCTGAGTCTTGTGGTGTTTCAGGGCTTAATTGTAGGTTTCCTACGTTTAACTTTTGGGGGATAACATGAAGTTTGTCGATGAAGCAGTCATCACGGTTGAGGCCGGTAAGGGTGGCAATGGGTGTATGAGCTTTCGGCGTGAAAAGTATATCCCCAAAGGTGGTCCTGATGGTGGAGACGGCGGTGATGGTGGTTCTGTTTATTTTGAGGCAGATGAAAACCTAAATACTTTGATCGATTACCGTTTCACGCGTCACTACAAAGCGGCTAATGGTCAGTCTGGCATGGGTCGTAACTGTACCGGTGCTAAAGGTGAAGATCAGGTGCTGCGTGTGCCGGTTGGTACAACCATTATCGATACGGATACCGATGAGATTCTTGCTGATATGACTGAGATCGGTCAGGTTGAGAAGATTGCTCAGGGTGGTTTTCATGGTTTGGGAAATACGCGATTTAAGAGTAGTGTGAATCGTGCTCCACGCCAAACAACTAAAGGCTCAATGGGTGAAACTCGAAACCTTAAGCTTGAGCTTAAAGTTTTGGCTGATGTTGGTTTGTTAGGTTTGCCAAATGCGGGTAAATCTACGCTAATACGAGCGGTGTCCGCTGCTAAGCCTAAAGTGGCTGATTATCCATTTACTACGCTTGTGCCTAACTTAGGTGTAGTACGTATCGAAAAGCATCGCAGTTTCGTTATTGCAGATATCCCAGGGATTATCGAGGGGGCTGCAGAGGGGGCTGGTCTAGGTATTCGTTTCCTTAAGCACTTAGCGCGTAACCGTATCCTGCTGCATCTTGTCGATATGGCGCCTTGGGATGGTGTTTCTCCTGAGGAGGCAGCAGCAGTTGCTGTGGGTGAGCTGGAGAAGTTTAGCCAGACGCTAGCTGATCAGCCGCGTTGGTTGGTACTGAATAAGCTGGATATGGTCCCGGAAGAGGAGCGCGAAGCGCGTTGTCAGGCTGTGATCGATGAGTTGCAGTGGGAAGGTCCAGTTTATCGTATCTCGGCGCTAAGTCAGCAGGGCACAGATGATATGATGCGTGATATTCAGGCGTTCTTGGATCATCGTCTAGAGGCGATTGAGGAAGATCCTTCTATTCTTGAGCGAGAGCAGAAGATCCGTGAGCAGGTTGATGCTGAGGCTCGAGAGCGTATTGAGCAGATGCGTGCAGATATGCGTGCGCGTCGCGAGGGTGATGATCTGGATGATGACGACTTTGACGATGATGATTACGACGTTGAAGTTGAATATGTTCGTGAATAGCAATTGATGTGATTGTTGCTACTGCAGACGGTGTTAGGAGTTTTTAAGTGGCTGTAGGTAGGGAAAAACTCAAGCGCGCGAAGCGTTGGGTGGTAAAAATTGGCAGTGCGCTACTCACAAATGATGGTGAGGGTCTGGATTTAGATGCGATTAGTCGCTGGGTAGATCAAATTGCTGCTCTTAAAGCGTCTGGGCTTGAAGTCGTGTTGGTTTCCTCGGGTTCGGTTGCGGAAGGTATGACTCGCCTAGGGTGGGATTCGCGACCGCACGAGATCTCAAAGCTGCAGGCGGCGGCTGCCGTTGGGCAGATGGGGCTTGTGCAAGCCTATGAAACTAACTTTCAGCGCCATAATACCCATACGGCACAGATTCTTCTGACTCATGAAGATCACTCAAATCGTAAGCGTTATCTTAATGCTCAGGCGACTTTAAAAGAGTTGCTTGAGTTGGGTGTTGTTCCGGTTGTTAACGAGAACGATACGGTTGTCACTAAAGAGATTCGTTTTGGTGATAACGACACGCTGGGGGCGTTGGTGGCTAACTTGGTTCAAGCTGACGCTCTAATCCTGCTGACCGACCAAAAAGGGCTGTTCACGGCGGATCCGCGTCATGATCCTGAGGCGACTTTGATTTCCGAAGCGAGAGCGGGTGACGAAGCGCTCGAGGCGATGGCAGGTGACGGTGGTAAGTTGGGTCGTGGTGGTATGGCCACTAAAGTGCGTGCGGCTAAATTAGCGGCGCGTTCTGGGGCTGTGACCGTTATTGCGAGTGGTCGTGAAGATGATGTTCTTCTGCGTTTAAGAGAGGCGGAAGATATAGGTACGCTGTTGGTGCCTGAAAAAGGGCCGATGGTGGCGCGTAAGCAGTGGATTGCAGGTCATTTACAGGCGCGTGGGAATCTTATGCTTGATGCGGGTGCGGTTAAGGCGCTGCGTGAGCGTGGTAAGAGTCTATTGCCAGCGGGTGTTCGTAGTGTGAGTGGTGACTTTTCTCGAGGAGAGATGGTTATCATCAGTGACGAGTTTGGTCGTATCGTTGCGCGTGGTTTGGTGAACTACGGTGTTGGGGATGCGCAAAAAATTATCGGTAAGCCTAGTGGTGAAATTGAATCAATTCTTGGTTTTATGGGTGAAGAAGAGTTGGTGCATCGAGATAATTTAGTCCTCTCTTAATTGAGGGGCTAAATTTAGGCACAAAAAAACCGGCATAAGCCGGTTTTTTTTACGCTTGGCTCTAATTAAAGAGCAGCAATCTGCTTGTTCAGACGGCTTTTAGTGCGTGCGATTTTGTTCTTGTGGAAGATGCCTTTAGACACTGAACCATCTAGAACGGGCTGTGCAGCTTGGAATGCTTCCTGTGCAGCAGCTTTTTCGCCTGCTTCTACAGCAGCAACAACTTTCTTGATGTAGGTACGTACCATGGAACGCAGGCTAGCGTTATGCTGGCGACGCTTCTCTGCCTGTCGAGCACGTTTACGAGATCCTGCGGAATTTGCCACAGTCCGGCTCCTTAAAATTAGTTAGTAAAATATCGGCTTATTGGTATACACCGAAAATTAGAGGCGAGATTATTCATATTTGAGAGCTATCTGTCAATAAAACTGCAGAAATTTTCTTGTTGAAGCAGTAATATTCCCATTCTCTTGAGTGTTATTCATGAAATTATAGGCGGAAGCGGTGTCAAAGCAGGAAACGGAAGCAAAAAAATCAGCGGGATTACTGCGATCAAGTGCCGTGGTTGGTGTGATGACCATGCTTTCGCGAGTGCTAGGTTTAGCGCGAGATGTTGTGGTTGCCAATTATTTTGGTGCCAGTGGTAGTGCAGATGCCTTCTTCGTCGCGTTTAAAATTCCGAACTTTCTTCGCAGATTATTTGCTGAGGGGGCGTTTGCTCAAGCATTCGTGCCTGTTCTATCTGAATATCGTACCCAAAAAGATCTAAAAGCAGTGCAGCAGCTTGTTAATTATGTTGCGGGTACGCTCGGTAGTATTTTAATCGCAATCACCGTCTTGGCGGTGGTGGCAGCGCCCATGTTAACCGCTATGTTTGCCCCAGGTTTTTATATGGGAGATGAGGGGAAATTTGCACTGGCAGCAGAGATGCTGAGGATTACATTTCCGTATCTGCTATTGATCTCGTTGACTGCGTTTGCCGGTTCTATCCTGAATAGTTATGAGCGTTTTGCTGTTCCTGCGTTCACGCCTGTGCTGCTTAATATCAGTTTGATCTGTTCTGCGATCTTCCTAAGTCCGTTGTTCGATCCACCTATCTTGGCTTTGGCTTGGGGTGTCATGATTGCCGGGGTGGTGCAGTTGGTTTTCCAGTTGCCGTTTCTGGCGCGCATTCATCTTTTGCCTAAACCCGTCTGGGGATGGAATGATCCAGGTGTTCGCCGCATCATGACGCTGATGATTCCGGCGTTGTTTGGGGTGTCTGTTACTCAAATCAACCTGCTTTTGGATACGGTGTTGGCATCGTTTCTGCAAACCGGCAGTGTCTCTTGGTTGTATTACTCAGATCGCCTGGCAGAGCTGCCTTTGGGTGTGTTTGGAATCGCCATTGCGACGGTCATTCTGCCTAGCTTGTCGCGTAAGCATACAACTCAATCTAGAGAGGCGTTTTCGTCTACTTTGAATTGGGCAATGCAGATGGTGATGTTTATCGGTATACCGGCGGCGGTAGCGTTGTTTGTGTTGGCTGAACCGTTGTTGATCACCTTGTTCCACTATGGCGCTTTAACCGATCGTGATGTCTTTATGGCTGCGGCTAGTTTGCGTGCTTATGCCTGTGGTTTGCTCGCCTTTATGCTGATTAAGGTTTTGGCTACGGGCTATTTCTCTCGCCAAGACACCAAAACGCCAGTGAAAATCGGTATTCAAGCTGCTGTGGCGAATATGGTGTTTAACTTGATCCTTATTGGACCGTTTGCGCATGTTGGTTTGGCCGCTGCGACAGCGATGTCGGCGTTTATGAATGCTGGTTTGTTGTTGTATGGGTTGATTAAATCGGGCGTGTTTAGCTGGTCTTCGGGTTGGGTCGTGCAATTACTACGAATGTTGGTGGCTAATGTGGCGATGGCTATTGTCATCATCCAGTTGATGGGTTCAGTTGACGAGTGGCTACAGATGGATCTGTGGGTGCGAATCTCTCAAATGGCGATTTTGGTGGTTACTGGCGGGGCTGTTTATGCTGTTGTGTTGGCTTTTGCAGGCTTGAGAGTGCGTCATTTGAAGCATAATTAAGTTTATTTTGCATTCTGTTGCTTACAGCGGGTCTCAGTAGTACAGGTTGGATATTATCTGAGCTATAATGCCGCGTTTATTTTTGGCAGTAGCAAGAGTACCTGATGGAACTAATTCGCGGATTACATAACCTGCGCGAAAAACACCGAGGTTGTGTCGCAACTATCGGCAATTTTGATGGCGTGCATTTAGGCCATCGACAGGTGCTTGCTCAGGTAAAGGCAAAAGCGAAGGAGCTAAACCTGCCTTCCGTTGTGATTACCTTTGAGCCTCAGCCTCAAGAGTTCTTTGCAGGTGATAAAGCACCACCGCGCTTAACCCGTTTTGGCGAAAAGTACAGATTGTTGCAGGCAGAGGGTATCGATCGCCATCTTTGCCTAAATTTTAACGACCGTCTACGTGCGATGACGGCGGAGCAGTTTGTACAAGAGCTATTACTGCATGGTTTAGCGGTGAAGCATTTTGTCGTTGGTGATGATTTTCGTTTTGGTTGTGATCGTTCAGGTGATTACAACATGTTGTGTGATGCAGGCGAACGTCACGACTTTACAGTGGTAAATACACAAACGTTTTTGAATGCTGATGAACGTGTCAGCAGTACGCGTATTCGCAGTGTGTTACAGCAGAATGATCTTGAAGCGGCTGCCGTTTTACTCGGACGCCCTTATGCTGTTTCTGGTCGTGTGATGCATGGCCAAAAACTGGGCCGCCAGCTCGGAGTGCCAACGGCAAATGTACGTATGCATCGTTATGCTTGCCCTTTGCGCGGGGTCTATGCGGTAGAAATTAAAGGCCCAAACTTTACTGCTCAGGGTGTATGTAACGTTGGTATACGCCCAACCGTTTGTGGTCAGCAGCCGGTGCTTGAAGCACACCTGTTTGATTTTGATAAAGATATTTATGGGCAGTTGCTAACTGTCGAGTTTAAGCAGTTTGTTCGTGATGAGCGTAAATTCTCAGATATCGATGCGCTTAAAAAACAAATTTTTGCAGATATTGAAGATGTGCGGGCTTACTTTGACCGCACCCGTAGTTAATTCGGAACTTATAACCATGACCGATTACAAAGCAACATTGAACCTTCCGGAAACAGCCTTCCCAATGCGTGGCAATTTGGCTCAGCGTGAGCCGAAAATGCTACAGGGTTGGCAGAAGATGGATCTGTACCAGAAAATTCGTGAAGTCAGTGCTGGCCGCGATAAGTTCACTTTGCACGATGGCCCTCCATACGCAAACGGTGATATTCACATTGGTCACTCGGTTAATAAGATTCTGAAAGACATTATTATCAAATCCAAAACAATGAGCGGATTTGACGCGCCTTATGTGCCGGGTTGGGACTGCCATGGTCTGCCAATCGAACATAAGGTTGAGACTAAGCACGGCAAAGCGGGCGTGAAACTGTCTCACAAAGACTTCCGTAAAAAGTGCCGTGACTACGCTGCACGACAGGTTGAAGGCCAGAAGAAAGACTTTATCCGCTTAGGTGTTCTAGGTGATTGGGATAACCCATACCTAACAATGAATTTTGATACTGAAGCCAACATCATTCGTGCTTTGGGCAAAATCGTTGAAAATGGCCACCTAGTGAAAGGCTTTAAGCCAGTTTACTGGAGTGTTGTGGGTGGTTCTGCCCTAGCTGAAGCTGAAGTGGAATATCAGGACAAGACTTCTACAGCGATCGATGTACGTTTCACTCCGGTTGATCAGGACGGTTTCCTTGCGAAATTTGAGGGTCTTGAAGGTGAAGGCGAAGCATCGGTAGTTATCTGGACAACAACGCCTTGGACACTGCCATCTAACCAAGCGGTATCGCTAGGTGGTGAGCTAGACTACGTGCTTGTTCAGCTAGATCTAGGTTTAGGTGCGGAGCGTATTCTGCTAGCGGAAGGCTTAGTTGAAGATGCTATGAAGCGTTACGGTGTTGACGAGTACAGCATTGTTGGTCGTTCTCAGGGCCAAGCACTAGAAAAATTTGAACTACAGCACCCGTTCTATGAGCGTACAGTTCCTGTAATCCTAGGTGATCACGTAACCCTTGATGCAGGTACAGGTGCCGTACATACAGCACCAGACCATGGTGTGGAAGACTTTGAGGTTGGTCGTAAATACGGTATCGGCACAATGAACCTAGTGAACGCTTCGGGTGTTCTAGGTGAAGGTGCAGGCGTATTTGCTGGCGAACACGTTTATAAAGTGGACGATAAAGTCGTTGCACTGCTAACGGAGAACAACAAGCTTGTCTTGGAGCACAAGTTCCAGCACAGCTACCCTCACTGCTGGCGCACAAAAACGCCATTGATCTACCGTGCAACACCTCAGTGGTTCGTAAGCATGGAAGAGAAGGGCCTGAAGAAAGATGCCCTAGAAGCAATCAAAGGTGTTGAGTGGTTCCCAGGTTGGGGGCAAAACCGTATCGAAGCGATGGTTGAGCAGAGCCCTGATTGGTGTGTATCACGTCAACGTACTTGGGGTGTGCCAATTGCACTGTTTATCCACAAAGAAACTCAGCAACTACACCCGAATACGCCAGAACTAATCGAACAGGTTGCTGTGCGTGTAGAAAAAGTGGGTATGGATGCATGGTTCGATCTTGATGCTGCTGAAGTCTTGGGCGACGAAGCTGATCAGTACGAAAAAGTAACTGATACCTTGGATGTTTGGTTTGATTCCGGTGTGACGCACTATTCTGTCGTTGATCAGCGTGACAACTTGGAATACCCAGCTGATATGTATCTTGAAGGTTCGGATCAGCACCGTGGTTGGTTCCAGTCTTCTTTGAAAACTGCGATTGCTATCAAAGGCAAAGCGCCATACAAACAGGTGCTAACGCACGGCTTTACCGTTGATGGTCAAGGCCGCAAGATGTCTAAGTCAGTTGGTAACGTTGTTTCGCCTCAGGAAGTAATGAACAAATACGGCGCAGATATCTTGCGTCTATGGGTTGCTTCTACTGATTACAGCGGTGAGATGACCTGTTCTGATGATATCTTGAAGCGCGCCGCGGATGCTTACCGTCGAATTCGTAACACAGCACGTTTCTTCTTGGCTAACCTAAGCGGTTTTGATCCTGCTCAGCACATGGTTAAACCAGAAGAAATGGTAGCGTTGGATGCTTGGGCAGTAGATCGTGCAGCGCGTTTGCAAGAAGAGCTGATCGAGCACTTCAACCAATATGAATTCTTACAAGTATTCCAGAAAGTATCTCACTTCTGTTCTCAGGATATGGGTGGTTTCTACCTAGATATCATCAAAGACCGTCAATACACGGCTGCGACTGATTCGCATGCACGTCGTTCTGCTCAGACAGCGCTTTATCATATTGTTGAAGCGTTGGTTCGTTGGATTGCGCCAATCTGTAGTTTCACTGCAGATGAGATCTGGGCAACGCTTGCGGGCGAACGTACTGAGTCTGTTCATTTAGATACTTGGTATCAGGGCCTAACCAAACTGCCTGCTGATAGCACATTTGATTCTGCATACTGGGAACAGGTAATGGCAGTGAAAACTGCGGTTAATAAGCAGTTAGAAACTGAGCGTAGCGATGGCAACATCGGCGGTAGCTTAGAGGCAGAAGTGACTTTGTATTGCGATGACGCTCTACAGGCTCTACTAGGCAAACTAGAAGACGAGTTGCGTTTCGTTTTGATCACATCAAAAGCGGCAGTAGCACCATTAGCTGATGCACAAGATGCTAATAACACAGAACTTGAAGGGCTTAAGGTTAGCGTAGTTAAAAGTGCTGCTGATAAGTGTCCACGTTGCTGGCACTTCCGTGAAGATGTAGGTCAGGATTCTGATGATCCTGAGCTGTGTGGTCGTTGTGTTGATAACGTTAAAGGTGCCGGTGAAAGCCGTAGCTTTGCTTAATGACACAGAGCACTGAACAACAAAGACAACCAGTGCGAAGCTGCCTTATCTGGGGTGTGCTCTCGCTGCTGGTGGTTGTACTGGATTTAGGAAGTAAATACTTAGCGGTAACTAATCTAAAGTATGCCGATCCTAATCCCGTGCTGCCAATGTTCGATCTAACGCTGTTGTTCAACACTGGGGCTGCTTTTAGCTTCTTGTCAGAAGCAGGTGGCTGGCAGCGTTGGTTCTTTGTGGCAATTGCTGTGGTTGTGAGTGTTGTACTGGTGATCTGGCTAAAGCGTACGCCTCGTATTTATTGGTGGTTAGGTCTAGCTCTATCCCTCGTATTGGGTGGTGCTTTAGGCAATCTGTATGATCGGGCGGTACAAGGGTATGTGATTGATTTCATCTCCCTGCATTATCAGAATTATTACTTCCCCGCTTTTAATATTGCGGATACCGCTATTACGATTGGAGCGATTATTCTGATTCTGGATATGTTATTTCTGGAAGGGAAGCGAAAATCATCTGAAGAGAGTTCACAATGAGTAAATTGATCGGTCCGGGTAAAACCGTTACGCTGCACTTCGCAATTAAACTGGAAGACGGTCAAATAATTGATTCCAATTTTGAGGCTGAACCCGCGACATTTACTGTGGGTGATGGTAATTTGTTGGAAGGTTTTGAAAAAGCATTGTTCGGCTTGGAAGAAGGGGCGAAACAAACTCTTAAAATTCTGCCTGAAAATGGCTTTGGGATGAGTAACCCAAGCAATGTGCAGAATATCCCTCGCAGTCAGTTTGAGGGCATGGAATTAGAACAAGGTTTGGTTATTTCATTCGCGGATGCTGGTAATGGCGAACTTCCCGGTGTGATAGCTGAGTTTGATGATAAGATGGTTTCGGTTGATTTTAATCATCCGCTGGCAGGGAAGAGGCTAGATTTTCAGGTAGAAATTCTTCAAGTTAGCTAAGATGATATTAAGAGCCCGAATTTTTTAATTCGGGTTTTTTGTATTTGTCCTATCTTAAGCTATTCTTACTTGAGACCCCCGAAAAATCTACCTATGGCGTATGTTCCCTTAAACGACTAATCTTAAATTAGGATTTGTTGTTGTCTTTCTAGTAAAAATTTAGTTACTCACTTTAAAATGAGATGTTGTGTTTTGGTCTCAATTATAGACTTTGCTATTAATCGTTAAACTGCATACTCGGTGCGTATTTAGGAATGAAAAAAATGAAAGGAAATCAAAACCTTCAATCAGGGTTTTCTTTAATTGAACTGATGATTGTAGTAGCTGTTGTCGCTATTCTTGCGTCTATCGCTTATCCGGCTTATCAGTCATTCGTGGAGAAGGCGAGGCGTGGTGATGCTATGGCGAGCCTTGCTGATATCAGATTAGAACAAGAAAAATGGAGAGCAAATAATGTGGCTTATGCAACGGCAGCATCATTAGCATACGGTTCTACTTCAAGGGAAGGTTACTATAATATTACTATCAGCAGTACAGGGGCTAGTTCTTATACCGTTACCGCAGCTCCGACAGGTGTTCAAACTAATGATGCATGTGGTTCGTTTCGCATCACGCAGAATGGACCTGTTTATGGGAGTGGGTTTGCTGATGCGGACTGTTGGGAAAGATAGATGAATAAGCTGCATACATATAAAGGCTTTACTCTAATAGAGTTGATGGTAACGCTCGCTGTATTGGCAATACTAATTTCCCTTGCTGCACCTAGTTTAAATGATTTTCAAGAACGGGTTGAGCTGACCGGAGCTGCGGAAAAAGTTTACGGGCATATTCAATATGCGCGTAGCGAGTCTATCTCTAATGGTTCTGATATCTATATTGCTTTTAAAGGTACAGGTGCTGCAGGTTGGTGCATGGGTATAAGTGATACCGCTGCATGTGATTGCTCTTCTGCGGCCTCTCTTGCTTTGTGCACCATCAATTCTGCACCGGCTAGATATGTTACAGGCAGCGATTACCCAAGCGTTGAGTTATCAACGAATTTAACAAGTGATGATTCAGGTTTTCTGTCGCCGAGATCTACTTCTATGGAAAACGGGACAATTACTTTGAATTATCCCGGATATGGTGATGCGAAAGTGGTTTTGAGCACCATTGGTCGAGTACGTTTGTGCTCAGATACCTTGGACATTTATGCAGGATGCCCATAATGAAAACGTTTCAAGAGGTGCCTTCCAAGCAAGCAGGTGTCACATTAATCGAACTAATGATCGGTTTGGTTGTTGGACTTATAGTTGTATCTGGAGCGATTTACACATTTATTATCGCATTTAAAAGTAGTAGGGATGTGGTTTACAGTGCTCGTCTAAATCAGGAGCTCGCGGCAATAACAACGATTATAGCTGATGATATTAGACGAGCGGGGCATTGGGTTCAGAGTGGGGCATTATCCTCACCTTATGATGATATGGGTGAAGATTTTAACTTAGTCAGCGCATCTTGTGCTCTTTATAACTATGATGTCGATGGGGATGGTCTTATTGGTACAAATGAGCATAGTGGGGTGCGGTTTTCAGCATCGTCTATTTGGGTGAAAACGTCAGGAACTAGTATGACATCCTGCTCTACAGGAACATGGGAAAGGCTTTCTGATGAGAACTTTATGTCAGTAAATGCGATGTCTATAACCGATAGTTCTTTATGTATTGTTAATGAAGCCAGCGCAGCTTGCCCTTCTAATGTAGGTACTAATGCAGTTGGTTCCGTAAGGGAAATAGATATAACGATTACTGCATCCGTTATAAATGATACTGATTGGACTAAAACGGTTCAGGAATCAGTTAAAATTCGGAATGACTTCTATGCAGATTAAAATAAATAATCATATAGATAATAGAATAGGTCGCCAAAAAGGAGCAGCTACATTAGTTCTGGCTCTAGTCATGGTTGTTATTGTTCTAGGTGTGTCCTTTTTTACGTCTGAAACAGTCATCACTGAAAAGAAAATTGTTGCAAATGAATATCGTGCAAAGCAGGCATTTCATGCTGCCCAGGCTGGTATTGATTACGCAATAGCTTATTCTCGAGTAGGAGTCGATCAAGATAATAACTCTGTCTTAGATCTTAGTGTTTCGGGGGCAACCGTTAGCTGGGGTGACGGAGTTGGTTTTACGGTCTTGCTATCTGATGCCAGTAGTGACGCAGATATGTCTTTAATTCAGATTGATTCAGTTGGTCGCAGCGATGATGGGCTGATCAATCGTTCTATCAGTGTTCTTATCGGGGAATTACCTCTTCTCCCTAACCCTCCCGACCTCCCTATCGTCGCGCGTGGATATGTGAATGTTTCAGGTAATATGAATGTTTTTAATGGTTTTACCAATTTAAACATTTGGGCGGGTGATGACATTACTTCTTGGGGGTCTGCGGATACTTATATCAGGGATCCAGATTGGACAGGGTTTTCCGGTGATACATGGGATGGTACGGTTGATGATCTTTCAAGGCATTTAACTGCGACAGGAAATGACATAGACGATATTGAATATATACAAAGCACGACAAAAAACACAACTGGGCCTGATGTGATTGATGGTGATACCAATATGGCCAATGTTACTGCAGATGAGTTTACTCAAAATTTCTTCGGGCGGACTTTAGATGAGCTGGTTGCCTCTGCCAGTTTGAGCATGACCGGTAATGAGTTGCGGGATGCCGATGCTTCTGACATTGAAGGGCAATTAATACATTTGAATGATGCTCGGCTTACTGGAGGAACGATTGGTAGTTCAGCTAATCCTGTAATCCTTGTTGTCGATGGTGATTTAAGGATGAGTGGAGGGCCAGATGTTTACGGACTTATTATTGCGAG